>NZ_VPFK02000020.1:0-255645 GCF_008634075.2 Saccharibacillus sp. WB 17
GCGCTGCTCGCCGCGCTGCGCGAGTGCGCGGCCGCCGAAGCCGGCGCGCCTGCGCCGCCGGCCGGTCTTGCGCCGACTTCGTCCGGCGCCGCCGCAGCCCCGCCCGAATTTTGGGCCGCGGGCACGGCGTTTGCCGCGCTCGGCGAGCTGAGCGCCGCGTACCGGCAGCTGCGCGAGCTGCTGGAGAGCCGCTTCTATTTCCCGGACCGGGCGCTGATGCTGCCGGAAGAGCTGCCGGAAGTCGGTGAACCGCTCCCGGCGTTCAATCTGCGCCTGTTCACAGAAGAGATCAAGCGGGAGCATTTCGCGGAAGCGTTCCGGGACCTGCGCGAATATACGGCGCGCATGGCGGCCGATTACCGGTCGACGCCGGTCGGGCTGAAGTCTTTTCTCGGCAATATCGTGTTTAACCTGATCACGCTGCTCGGCAATATGGATTACGACGCCGCGGATCTGGACGAAGCCAAATACGGCTTTTTCCGCGAGATCGAAGAAGCGCAGGATGCGCGGTCCGCCCTGTTTTTGCTGGAAAGTTTCTTGCTCAAAGCAGAGGCCAAAATCGCCGAACACGCCGGTCAGACAGGCGGCGCCAACATGAAGAAGCTGCTCGCGTATATCGACGAGCATTATGCCGAACCGCTGAGCCTGACCGGGCTGGGCCGGTATTTCCATTTCAATCCGTCGTATCTGTCCAGCTATTTCGCCACGCACAACAAGGAAGGCTTCAGCGAGTACCTGAACAAGATTCGCGTCTCGCGGGCCGAAGAACTGCTGCGCGAAGGCGAGATCAGCATCTCGGAGATCAGCGGTCGGGTCGGCTACTCGGACCCCGGCTATTTTACCAAAGTATTCAAGAAGCAAACCGGCCTCTCGCCGAGCCAGTACCGCCGTCAGCACGGGGCCGGTCGATAAGGCGCGATGACCGGGAAGTCAGCAATGACCGGCTGCGGGTTCATCCGAAGGAGGATTTACTACCATGAGAGCATACTGGAGCCGGTTCCACGCACAGCGCCTGTTCGTCAAACTGTTCTTCGTCATGGTCGTCGCGACGGTAACGGTCTGCGTCGTGACGTCGCTCGTGACGATCCGTATGTCCGAGCGCCTGTTTACCGAGACGTTTGGCATTACCAATTCCAAAGTATTGAACCAGATCCGCACGGGGATGGAGTCGTTCAACGATTCCGTCGTCAACGCCGCTTCGCACGCTTCGCTTAACGGAACGATCAAAGCGTATTTGAGCGGGGGAGAAGGCAGCGCTATCCGTATGGCGGAGACGTATTTCGGCATGAACCAGCAGATGAAGCAGACCAAATCGAACGTCGACGCGTATAACGTTGGCGTGACCGCGGTCGGGATCAACGGACGCAATTACTCGACCGACCGCAATTATTGGCCTGTGCCCGAGCGTCGGCTGCTCAAGCATCCGCTGGCGCAGCGCACCGAAGCCGAACCGAGGCGGTTGATCTATCAGTACGATTCGGAAGCGGCGGGCGAAGGCGGCACGTACATTCCGTACATCATCGCGTCCAAAGCGCTGATGGAACGCACGAGCGGCTACATCTACGGGACGCTGTACATCTCGATCCGCGAAGACGAATTCCGCCGCTTCTACGGCAACTTCACGAGCGCCGGCAACGACGTCGTTATCCTCGATGCCGAAGGCCGCATCGTGTCGAGCAACCGCGAAGAGCTGATCGGCACCGTCTCGAAGCCGCTGCTCGGCTATGCCAGGCCGGCGGCGGAAGGCGACGAAGTGTCGCGGCGCAACGTGGACGTATTTGGACGGAATTCCATTTTGCTGTCCAGCTACATCCCGGAGTACGATTTTTACCTCGTTAACCTGATCGACCGGGACTACGCGGCGGGCCGGGTCGTCAACCTGCGCGATCTCGTGCTCGTCGGCGGCCTGATCGTCGGCGCGGCGCTGCTGCTCGTGTTCCTGATCACGCGCCGGCAGACCCGCTCGCTGACCGTGCTCGTCCGGCAAATGTCGACGGTCACGGAGAAAAACTTCGACAATTACGTGCGCGTCACCGGAGCCGGCGGCTACGAAGTGCAGGAGCTCGGCCGTGCGTACAACTATATGCTAGACGAGCTCAACGACTATATCGCCAAGCTGCTGCAGACGCAGAAAGAGCGGCGCAACGCGGAACTGGCCGCGCTTCAGCGGCAAATCAATCCCCATTTCCTGTACAACACGCTCGCTTCGATCAAGATTCTCGTCCAAAAAGGCGACAAGGAAGCCGCGGCGGAGACGATCAACGCGCTGATCTCCCTGCTGCAGAACACGATCAGCAACGTCAGCGAGACGGTCACGATCGAGCAGGAACTCGAAAACATGCATAATTACGTCTTTATCAACCATGCCCGCTACGGCGACCGGATTCGTGTTAACGTGTTCGCTTCGCCGGACTGCATGCACTACCGGATGCCCAAGCTCATCATTCAGCCGTTTATCGAAAATGCGTTTTTCCATGCGTTTAACGAAAAACAAAGCGGCATGATCTACGTGCTCGTCTCGCAGGCGGACGGCAGGCTCGTCTGCGAAGTGAGCGACAACGGCGACGGCATGGACGACGGCGGCGAATGGAGCGCCGCGGCCGACGGCACCGCGCTGCCGAATCCGAAAAGCAAACGCCAACTCTTCACCGGCATCGGCGTCCGCAACGTACACAACCGCATCACGCTGCTCTATGGCGAAGAATACGGCATCACGATCGACAGCCGCAAAGGCGAAGGCACCAAAGTCCGCATCACGCTCCCCCTGTTGACGGAGGAGACGTAGACGTAGCGGCTTAAAGGGGCAGAGGAAGCGATTCGCGGCGGCACAGCCTGCGAGCCCAGTCCAATCCAATCAAGACGATTCGTCGCATCCGGCCCAATCGAACCCAATCGTCCAACCCAGTCGAGCCTACTCGCCAAACCTGGCCCGGTCGAATCCGGTCCGGTCTAACCCAATCGTCCAACCCGGCACACTCGATCCCGGTATTAGAACCCGGTCGAGTCCGGTCCGAGACGCACGATCAATTCCCAACCGCCTGACTCGAAATTAACGTCCTGACGACAACTATTTTGCGGAAAAATAGGACTAACGAGCCAATAACTGCGAGAACGCACTTATTTTCGCCCCTAGCGACCTCCGATAGCCCAAAACGACGAAATAACTGCTCTCTCGCAACTATTCCGTCCAAATGGCAGTTCTGCGAGCAAATAAGTGTTCTCTCGCAACTATTCCGCCGACAGTTTGGCCTACGAGCAAATAGCTGCTCTACCGCATTTATTCCGCCTACAAGCCGGTCAAGCGAGCCAATAACTGCGAGAATACACTTATTTTCGTCCCAAGTGGCATTCGGCAGCCTAGAACGACGAAATAACTGTTCTCTCGCAACTATTCCGTCCAAATGTCAGTTCTGCGAGCAAATAACTGCTCTCTCGCAGTTATTCCTCTTTTATCACCCCGGCCCTCGGCTCGTCGCGTCCCCATCCCAATTTTCCCCTCAAAAACTTATCCCATTTTCATCTTCGGCTTCATTTTCGGCGTCCGTGCGATTCGGCAGGCGCCTTTTTTTTACGCTCGAACGCCGCAGTCAAACTGTAAATTTTACTCATATCCAAATTTATTACCATTGGTAACGTTACCAAAATCGCGACACACAATGATTTCCCTATTCCGTGCAAAGATATTCCTAACCTTAAACGAAGTGGCAATGCTAAGATTGATCTCGTAAAGCAACCGCTTACATCGACGATTTTCACGAATTAAAAGGGTGTCAGACCATCATGATAAACAGGGGAGATGAACGAAAATGAAAAACTGGAAAAAAGTTTTACTGCCGCTCGCGGCTTCGGCACTGATGTTGTCGGCATGCTCGGGAGGCGGCGGAGGTACAACCGCTTCGAGCTCGGACCCGGAGAAAAAAGAGATTACGATCTGGGCTTGGGACCCGAACTTCAACATCGCCGCGCTGAACCTGGCCAAAGAGAAATACGCCAAGGATCACCCGGACGTAACGATCAACATCATCGAGAACGCGCAGGCCGATATCGTGCAGAAGCTGAACACCGGCCTCAACTCGGGCACGACCAAAGGACTGCCTAACGTCGTCCTGATCGAAGATTACCGGGCACAAAACTTCCTGCAAGCGTATCCGGATTCGTTCCGCGACATGTCCGCCACGATCAAAGCCGAAGATTTCGCCGATTACAAAGCGGGCCCGACAAGTGTTGACGGCAAGCAGTACGGCATTCCTTTCGACTCCGGCGTAACCGGTCTGTACGTGCGTACCGATTACCTGGAACAAGCCGGCTACACGCTGGAAGACGTAACGAACATCGACTGGGATCAATTCATCGAAATCGGCAAAAAAGTCAAAGAAGCGACCGGCAAAGCGATGCTGACGCAAGATCCGAACGACCTCGGCATTCTGCGCATCATGCTGCAATCCGCAGGTTCGTGGTATCTGAAGGAAGACGGCGTAACGCCGAACATCGTGGGCAACGCCGCGTTCAAGGAATCGCTTGAAGTGTACAAAGCGCTGTTCGATGCCGACATCGTCAAGATGAACTCCGACTGGAGCCAGTTCGTAGCCGCCTTCAACAGCGGGGAAGTCGCTTCCGTGCCGACCGGCAACTGGATCACGCCTTCCATCAAAGCCGAAGCTTCGCAATCCGGCAAATGGGCCGTCGTTCCGATTCCAAGCCTGAAAGACACGGCCGATTCGATCAACGCTTCCAACTCCGGCGGCAGCTCGTGGTACGTCATGAACATGGACGGCCAGGAAACGGCAGCCGACTTCATGTCCACCACATTCGGTTCCGATGCCGAACTGTATCAGGAAATGCTGAGCAAAATCGGCGTACTCGGAACGCTCAAAGCCGCTTCGGGCGGTACAGCCTACGAAGAAGCCGACGAGTTCTTCCAGGGACAGAAGATCTACTCCGACTTCGCAAAATGGACAACCGAAGTGCCTAAAGTCAACTACGGCCTGCACACTTACGTGATCGAAGACATCCTGTCGGCTGAAGTTCAGAACTACCTGAGCGGCGCCAAAGACGTGGACGCGGTCATGAAAGACGCTCAAGCCCAAGCCGAAGCCCAGTTGAAATAAGCACAGGTTCTCCTTTTTCAACAACACGCCTTTCCGTAAAAAGCGCACCCGGGCAGGTCAGCCTGCCCGGCGTCTGCGCGATGGCCCGACCAACCGAAAACTAGCGGTGAACTCCCGGTTATACGTTGTGTTTTCAAACGGCAAGCGACGCGTTTGAAAACACACCCTTTATGCGGGGGTTCTTCCGCCATGGTTGATCAAGTTTTTTTGCACCGTCGCAAGCCGTTTCGCCACAGAAGTTTACAACGCCACTTAAGGAGGGATATCGGATGAAGACTACAGGTCCCGCAATGCAATTGACTCCACATCGAGAAAAATCCGGCCGCGGCCGTCGCTTCAAATCGGGGTTGGTCGGCTGGATGTTTATCGCCGCTTCCGTCATTCTGATCGCCGCTTTTTATTTCTATCCGATGATCCAGGCTCTGATCCTGTCGTTCCAGACCGGCACGGGCATCAATATGAAATTCAACGGCCTCGGCAACTATCAGCGGCTGTTCACGGATAAAATGTTCCTCACTGCCGTAGGCAACACGTTCATCTATCTGCTGTTCCAAGTGCCGATCATGATCATTCTCGCGCTGTTCATCTCGGTTCTGCTGAACGACCGCAAGCTGAAATTCAAAGGGTTTTTCCGCACCGCGATCTTCCTGCCGTGTATCACGTCGCTCGTCGCGTATTCGATCGTCTTCAAATACCTGTTCGCGCCGGACGGCCTCGTGAACGCGATGCTGCTTAACCTGCACCTGATCAACCTCCCGATCCAGTGGATCACCGATCCGTTCTGGGCCAAAGTGACGATCGTTATCGCGATTACATGGCGCTGGACCGGCTACAACATGATCTTCTACCTGTCGGGTCTGCAAAATATCGACCAGTCGATCTACGAAGCGGCCCGCATCGACGGCGCTTCCGCGTTCCGCCAGTTTTTCAGCATTACCGTTCCGCTGCTCAAACCGATCATCCTGTTCACGTCGATCACGTCGACGATCGGTACGCTGCAGCTGTTCGATGAAGTCATGAACATTACGAAAGGCGGTCCCGGCAACGCGACGACCACCATTTCGCAGTACATCTACAATCTGTCGTTCGAATATTCGGCCGACTTCGGTTACGCGGCTACCGTGTCGTATTCCATCGTAATCATGATCGTCATTCTGTCCTTCCTCCAATTCAAAGTGGCAGGTGATCGCAATGCTTAAAGCAAAAAGAGCGTCCATGTATTTGTTCCTCTGTCTCGCGGCCTTTATCTCGATCTTCCCGTTCTTCTGGATGATCGTCAGCTCCACCAACCTGTCGGTCGACGTCACGCGGGGCCGGCTGCTGCCGGGCGCGCACATGCTCGACAACCTGCGCAACCTGACGGCAAGCGTCGACATCTGGAACGCGCTCGGCAACTCGGCCAAAATCTCGATCACGACGACGATTCTCGCCATGCTGATCGCTTCGCTCGCGGGTTACGGCTTCGAAATCTACCGCAGCAAAGCGAAAGACATCGTTTTCTCGATCCTGCTGCTGTCGATGATGATTCCGTTCGCGGCCCTGATGGTTCCGCTGTACCGCATGTTCGGTAAAATCACCAATTTCTTCCCGACCTTCGGTATCGATACGCCGGCGGCGGTCGTTATTCCGACGTTCACGACGGCGTTCCTGATCTTCTTTTTCCGTCAAAGTACGAAAATGTTCCCGCGCGAGCTGCTGGAAGCCGGCCGTATGGACGGACTGACGGAACTCGGATTGTTTTTCCGTATCTACCTGCCGACGATGAAAACGACGTACGCGGCAGCGGCAATCATCACGTTCATGTCGAGCTGGAACAACTACATGTGGCCGCTCGTCATCTTGCAATCGCCGGAGAACCAGACGATTCCGCTGCTGATTTCGAACCTCGGTTCGGGCTACGCGCCGGACTACGGCCTGATCATGATGGCGATCGTGCTGTCGACGGTTCCGACGGCGCTCGTATTCTTCCTCATGCAGAAGCACTTCGTTGCAGGCATGGTGGGGTCGGTCAAATAAGAATCCGACAACCAAGAAAGGCCCTTTCACCTCGGAACAGGTGGAAGGGCCTNNNCGGATATAGTGCGGCTTGGCGGGGTTCTTCTCCAGTTTTTTGCGCAAATTATAGATGTGTACCATGACCGTATGGGTGTCGCCCATATGGACGTCGTCCCAGAGCAGCGAGAAAAGCTGTTCGTTTTTGTAGACGCGGTTCGGATTTTTGGCGAGATGAAGCAGCAGGTTGAATTCTTTGGCGGACAAGGCGACCGGCTTGTTGTCGACCAGCACGCGGTGCGCGGCGGGGTCGATCAGCAGGTTGTCGAACACGAGCGTCTCGTCGAGCTGCTCTTCCGGCTTGGGCGGCATGTTGTTGCGCCGAATATGGGCTTTGACGCGGGCGATCAGCTCAATCGGGCTAAACGGCTTGGAGATGAAGTCGTCGCCGCCAAGGCCGAGTCCCAGCACTTTGTCGGTCGCTTCGTCTTTGCAGCTGACGAACAGGATCGGTACGTTGCTCGTCTTGCGGATCTCGCTGCAGATCTGGAAGCCGTCCATGCCGGGCAGCAGCACATCGAGCAGCACCAGATCCGGCAGATGCTGCTGGGCCGCCCGGAGCGCTTCCGCGCCGGTATAGGCGGACACCGTATGAAAGCCTTCGCGTTTGAGGGATATCGTCAGCAGTTCGTTGATTTCGGGGTCGTCGTCGACGATCAGAATCGTTTTGTTGAAGGACATGAGGCGTCAGTCTCCTTGGGGATATCGCATGGATGAAGTCCTATGTTTACTGATTCGATTATCTCATGCAGACGCGTCCAAGTCGATTGAATATTTAAAATTCGACAAGAAACGGCAGGCATCCGGACATCGTTCGAATATGAAGATTCCAGGCGATCTTGCCAGGCGGGAAGACTGTGCTATGATACGTGAATGAAGCTGCCGACTCGGGTTTCATTTTCGGGAAAAGGGAGGAACTCAAGCGGTGGGAATGTTATGAAAAAACGTATATTGACCCGATCCTGCATCGCGCTCCTGGTTTTGTTTTTTCTGATTCTCGCCGGGCTGATGGTGTCTCGATCTTCGTCCGGTCCGAACCCGCTGGCCCCGCAGGGCGGGCATCTGTCGGTACCGGGCGAGACCGAATTTGCGGCGGACGGAATTGCGCTCGACGGTTCATGGGCCTTCTATTGGAATCAACTGCTGGAACCGGCCGATTTTGCGAACGGACGCACGGGTCCGGCTCGTTATATCGACGTGCCGCGATCCTGGACCGGGTACGAGATCGACGGGCAGCAGCTGGGCAGCAGCGGATTCGCCACCTACCGCCTCGTCGTGGACATCCCCGACAAAGACGTCGAACTGGGACTGATCACCAGAGGCATCACTTCGGCGCACCGGATGTGGATCAACGGCAAGCTCGTCGAAGAGAGCGGCACGGTCGGCCGAACGCGGGCTGAAGCTTTGCCTTATATGGTGCCCGCGCTGACGCGGATCGAAGCCGGCCAGTCCCAGGCGGACATTATTATCCAGGTCTCCAATTATACGCAGCGCAAAGCGGGCCTGTTCGGGTCGCTCACCCTCGGCGAATATGATCGGCTGGAACAACAGATGAAAAACAAGCTGGTCGCCGAGAGCATGGTCATCGGCTGCATGCTGATCATGGGGCTGTACCATGTCCTGTTGTACGCGCTGCTGCGCAAAAACCGGGAGTCTTTGTATTTCGGACTCGTCTGCCTCGTGCTGGCGATGAAGAACAGCGGCCATTCGCAGTATGTATTGGCGGAGCTGATCCCGGGACTGAGCGACAACGTTCTGTTGAAGCTCGAATATTTGGGTTTTGTAGGCAGCGCGCCGCTGTGCGTATTGTTTTGCTATTCCATTTTTCCCAATCAAATGTCCAAGCGCATGCGTAACGCATTGTGGGTCCCGGGGCTGCTGTGTACGTTGTTCATTCTGTTCACGCCGGCCCAGGTGTACACGGATCTGGCATCGGTCATGCAGGCTTACGCCATTCTGGTCGGTTGCGCGGTCATCTGGTACGTGATCCGGGCCGCGCTGAAGAAACTTCCGGGCGCCCGCTGGATGCTGGCCGGCGGCTTGGTCTTTTTCATGACGGTCCTGAACGATATTCTTACGAGCAACGGCGTTATCCATACCGGCATTTACTTTTCCTACGGCATCCTGTTCCTCATTCTCTGCCTGTCCGTGATCGTGGCGACCAAATTTTCCAATGCGATCCAGACGAACGAACGGCTGTCGGCGCGCCTGCTTGATCTCGATCGGGTCAAAGACGAATTTCTGGCCAACACGTCCCATGAGCTGCGCACGCCGCTGAACGGCATTATCGGGCTGACGCAATCGATGCTGCACAGTATGGGCGATCGACTGGACGACAGCCAGCGGCTGCATCTCGACATGATCGTGTCCAGCGGCCAGCGCATGTCTTTTCTTATTAACGATATTTTGGATTATGCCCTGCTCAAAAATAAAGACGTGCAGCTGAACCGGACCCCGATCAATCTGCATCAACTCGTACAGGTTGTGCTGACGGTGGTCAAACCGCTCATCACAGGCCGGAATCTCATTCTGCACAACCGGATCGATCCCCAGTTCCCGACGGTCTATGCCGACGAGAACCGCATGCAGCAGATTCTGTTCAACCTGGTCGGCAACGCGATCAAGTATACGCCGTCCGGCCATATCGTCATTCGCGCGCAGAGCGTGCAGGGCGAAGTGGAGATCCAGGTCGAAGATACCGGAATCGGCATCCCGGAACACAAATTCGCGATGATTTTCAAACCGTTCGAGAAGCTGGATTCGATCGACAATACAGGGACGGGACTCGGCCTGAAAATTACGAAGCAGTTGGTCGAACTGCACGGCGGAGAGATCCGCGTCCAATCGAAAGTCGATGAAGGCTCCCGGTTCTCGTTCACGATCGGGCAGCGGAAAAACAAAGCCCCGTCCGTGTTCGCCGGACGTTGGGCCGACGATTACGTTCCGGAAGGCGCGGAGGTGCAGGCTTCGGTCACGCGAGCTGCTGCAGCGGCCGCCGCCGGAGACGATTCGGACGGGCAGCCGTACCGCGTGCTGATCGTGGATGACGAGCCGGTGAACCTGCAGGTCGTCATTCAGCAGCTGGCCTCGCTGAACTGCGTGTTCGAAGTCGCAAACAGCGGCGCCGAAGTGCTGGAGCGCATGAACGAACTGACAGACATCGATCTGGTCATCACGGACATGATGATGGTCGGCATGTCCGGCTATGAACTGTGCGGCTGGATCCGGGAGCGCTACAGTCTGATCGATCTGCCGATCCTGATCATGACGGCAAGCAGCCGCGACGACACGATTGCCGCCTGCTTTGCCGCCGGGGCCAACGATTATATCTCGAAGCCGATCGGCCGCAACGAACTGGTCAGCCGGGTACGGACGCTGCTGCTGCTCAAAAGGTCCGCCCAGGAGCTGAGCCTGAACGGTCGCCAGTTGGCGGAGCTGAACGGACAGCTGTCCGAATTGAACACGAATCTGGAGCACCGTATCCAGAGCCGTACATTGGAGCTGGAAGAGAAGAACGAAGCGCTGGGCCGCCTGGAGCTGTCCCGCCGACGGCTGCTCAGCGACATCTCGCATGAGCTGCGCACGCCGATGACCGCGATTCAGGGCTATGTCGAAGCGATCGTCTCGGGACTCGTGGAACGCGAAGAAGACCGGAAGACGTATCTGGAAATGGTGCTCGTCAAAGCGCTCGGCTTGAACCGGCTGATCCACGATCTGTTCGAATTGTCCCGCCTGGAGTCCGGCAAGTCCGACATGATCTTTATGATGACGAGTCTGGAGGAATGGCTCGATACGATCCAAGACAAGTTCAGGTTGGACATTGTGCAGGCGAACCTGAACTACGAGTTCGAAGCGAACGTGACTGCGGCCAAGCTTCGGCATTATCAAGTCGTGATCGACACGGACCGGATCACCCAGGTGCTGACCAATCTCGTGTTCAACGCGATCCGGCATACGGAAGCGGGAGGCACGATCACGCTTCGCTGCTCGATCGAGGAGTGGGAAGGGGAATCGCCCGGACAGCTTACCGTCTGCGTGGAAGATACCGGCGAAGGGATCGGGGAAGAATCGCTGCCGTTCGTGTTCGACCGCTTTTTCCGGGAGCGGCACGGTCGGCATACGGTGCAGAGCAGCGGGATCGGACTCGCGATCGCCAAAGGGATCGTCCAGCATCACAGCGGCACCATTTCCGTGGAAAGCACCGTCGGGCAGGGCAGTTCGTTCGTCTTCACGCTGCCTCTCTATGTGCTCGATTAAGCCAAGTCGTTGAAGACCGATCTTCTCTGCGGAGAAGGTCGGTTTTTTTATTTACAGAAGATTAACACGATACGGTTACATATCTAATTATTGGGTTTTATTATAAGAATACCTGTGGGGAACTGCCCCACATGCCAAGCCGTTTTGACCCATATGACCGATTTCCAACCTATAGCATTCATTTATCCGAAGGAGGACACCGGCTATGAACCGATTTCCGCTGATTACCGCGCATACCGGATGCATGGGCTACCTCGCCCATTCGCTGGAGTCGCTGTGTGCCGCGTTGAAGCTGGGCGTGGATGTGTACGAAGACGATATTCGCGTGACGGTCGACGGTGTGCCCGTGCTGGCCCATGACGACGAAGTGAAGCTGTCCCGGGGACGCCGGGGCAGCCTCAAAGAGCTGACGCTCGAAGAGTTGGAAGCCGATTCGGCCGCGCCGATCCTGCTGCTTGCGGACGTGCTCAGCTGGATTCGGACGACGGGCAAAAGAATGAATCTCGATATCAAGACGGCCGAAGCGCTGGAGCCGGTGTCCGTCCTCGTCAAGCAGATGAACATGGACGACCGGGTGTTTTTGAGCGGGTGTGAATACGACTGGGCGGTGCGGGCGAACCGGATCGGCCCGTATTTGCGCAAGCTGCTGAACGTAAACGTCGACAGCTTTCGCAGCCTCAGTTACGAAGACGCCGTCAGTCGGGCTTGCGAAGAAGCGCGCACAGCCGGCTGTTTCGGGCTGAACGTGCCGCATCAGGCCGTGCGTCCGCAGCTGCTTGCCGCCGCGCGGCAGCAAAGCCTTGACGTGTTCGCCTGGACCGTCGCCGAAGCCGACGACATGCGCCGCCTGGCGCAGTGGGGCGTACATTCGATCACGACGCTCGACCCGGCGAAACTGATTGCGGTACGGGAAGACACGGCTTTGGCGGAAGCAGAGTGAAGAAGAGTTAAGCTTAACTTATTTAGCAAAAAAAACATAAAAAGATAGTATGATGCAAATCTGTTTACGTTCTTCGGGATCGGGTACTATTCTTTTAGACAAATCCACTGGAGGTGCATCACGATGGCAACGAAGGAACTCGCTTTGCATGAAAAACTTGAGATCCACGAACTTGTGATTCTCAAAACATCCTGTGTGACCAAAGCCGTAGCGATGTCGGGACTGGTTCAGGACGAGAAGCTGAGAGCGCTCATGCAGGAAGACATCGACAATTCCATGAAAGCAATCGACGAACTCAAAACACTTTTGATCAGCTGAGGAGGGTTTACCGATGACTACGCCAAAATCGATGACCAAAGAAACGCTTGTCAAAGCCGTAACGCCGATGAACGACATGGCGATCGCCACCGATATGCTGCTGTCCGCCAAAATGGCCGTGCGCAGCTACGCAATCGCCCTGACCGAAGCGGCTTCGCCGAAAGTGCGCAAAGTGCTCAAGTCCCAGCTGGATACGGCTATCAAAACGCACCAGCAAATCGCCGATTACATGATCGACAACGAGCTGTACCATCCTTACGACCTGGAAGAGCAGATCGATCATGACATGAAAAAAGCGGAGATGGCGCTTGAAGTAGTGCAGCAGAGCAAAGCTTGATCGAAGCGGAATCCGGCGGGTTCGCGAATTCGTCCATATAGCAAGGCTGTCGAGCAGCGCTCGACAGCCTTTTTGCTGCGCGTTCGGGAGGGCGGAGCCGGAAAAGTGGATCGGCTAGAGCCGTTCAATGAGACGCAAATAATGCGCCCGCAGAAGCGTCCGGAGCGTCTCCGGCTTCAGGATTTGGAGCGATTCGCCGAAGCCGGCGAGAAAAGAGACGATAAAGTCCGTCTCCTGCGGCTCATACGTGCCGGAGAGAATCGCGCCGCCCGCGCAGCCCGGCTCGCCCTGCGGCCCGGCGTCCGGTTTCGTCAACGTCATCGACGGATACAGGCCGCGCCGCAGCCGGGATACGGCTTCGGGAGCGACGGCGCAGCGGAACGGGATCGCTTGCGGCGACGGGCGGCGAAGGGTGTGGGCATCGCGCAGGTCAAGCGGAAGCAGGTCCGCGAGCGGTTCGTCCGCCACCGGTTCGGCGGACAAGATCCGGTCGCAGCGGAAGACGCGGTAATCGCTTTTGTCCAGGTCGTAAGCGCGGCAGTACCAGAATCCGCGCGCCGCATAGACGGCAAAAGGCTGGATGCGGCGCGCCGCCGGACCCGAAGGGCGGCCGGGGCTGGCAGCGATCGGCGGCACTTCCGGTACTTCCAGCGTTCCCGGCGAACGACCGGGGATCGCCTGTTCGGACGGACCGGGCGAATCGCGCGAACTGTCCGGACGACGGTTGGGCCCGGAGCCGGCCCCTGAGCCGGACGCATAACGGATCGCCAGCACTTGGCCGCGCACCGCCGCCTGCAGCAGCTGCTCCAGATGCTCGCCGGGTTCGGCAGAGGCGGCGGATTCGTGCGACGAAAAAGCGATCCGGTGTTCGAAGCGTTGGATTTGCCTACGCTGCTCCTCCGAGACGACGTCCATGAATTTGGCATGGATCGAAGCGAACGAGACGCGAAACGGATCGCCGGCTGTGCCGCGCACCGCCTGCATGGCGAAGTACAGCGACAGCACTTCGTCGTCGGTGAACGAGACGGGCGGCAGCGAGGCGGTATCGAGCACGCGGTAGCCGCCGCCGCGCCCGTGTTCCGCGTACAGCGGCAGGCCCAGTTCCTCCATCGACTGAACGCTGCGGATCGCGGTACTGCGGGAGATACCGAATTCCTCCATCAGCTCGCGCAGCGTGAACCGCCGCTTGCGGTAAACGTAGCGCTGCATGACGTTAAGCCGTTCCGCTTTTTTCATACCTTCTTCCTCCTGTCGTTGAAGATGGCGTACGCCGCCTATGTGGGGCCGCCGACATTCTTTTTCTTTTTACGCCAAAAAGGTTTCATGAATAGACACCTTTTCGGGAGATGATCTCAGTGTAACCCCTATACCGAAGGAGGAACAAATGATGAATATGTATCCGGATAAAAAATCAACAGGTCAAACGGCGGACACGCAGGTGGAGATGATCCCTTTTCTGTCACTCAATGGGCAGGCTGCGGCAGCGATCGCGTTCTATGAACAGGTGCTTGACGCCGAAGTGCTGCTGAAAGTCAGTTATGCGGAGATGGCGCAAAGGGACGATAGCTTCCATTACGCAGCAGGACAGGAAGAATGGATTACCCATTCCGTGCTGCGGATCGGCGCCAACAAAATCATGATCGCGGAGGAGGAACAGGATACAACGCGCCCGTGGAGCGCCGGCAACGACTTTTCGCTGTGCCTGCAGTCGACGGATCACGCTGCGATCGAGCGGCTGTACGACAGACTGACCGCCGATGCGCGCACCGTTGTCCTCGCGCCGCTGGCCGCCAATTCGTTCAGCAGCGGGTACGGCGCGGTGCGCGACCCGTTCGGCGTCGTGTTCCAGTTTACGGTGACACGGCACGCTTTTTGAGTGCAGGGAACGGCGACGGGGAAAAGAGAAAAGGAATGGGCGAGGCAGGAACGGAGGAGCAGGAAAGGAAGAGATGAGATAGGAACGGCGAAGCAGGAAAGGGAACAACGAGAATGAGGGGAAGCAGGATTTACAAGGGACGATTCGGAAGGCGAAAAATAGCCGGATGAACGGTCTAAAGCGGCAGGATATGTGAAAAAATCGATTTGGCAGCACAAAGAACCCCGGGCTTGAGACCAAGCCCGGGGTTCTTTGTGAAATAGGGAGTCAGACACGTCGAATCGAACGCGGTGACTTCGAATAACGGCCAAATTCCATCTATTTTGGGCAAATCGAATCCGTTTCCCGCAATAACGGCTTATATCCAGCTAATCAGGTCATTCATCGGCGAAAAAGGCCGTTTCCGATGAAATAGATGGATCTGGACCTTTATTGGGCGAGAAGCGAGATTTTTCGCCGAAATAGATGGATTCAGGTCGTTATTCGGCGCCTGCCTCTACCCGATCTTGCGGCCTGCGGCCCAGACGCCGCGCAGGTCCAGCTCTTCGTCCATCAGGACGAGGTCGGCGCGCTTGCCCGGCTCGATCGAGCCGGTCTTGTCGTAGATGCCGGCCTGACGGGCCGGCGCGGCGCTCGCCGCGTGCGAAGCGCGCTCGACGCTGAGCTGCGCCTGGCGGACGAGGAAGCGGAAGCCCTCGTCCATCGTCAGGCGGCTGCCGGCGAGCGCGCCGCCCAGCGTCAGGGCGACGCCGCCTTCGACCTTCACCGGCAGGTCGCCGAGGAAATAATCCCCGTCGCCGAGTCCCGCGGCGGACATGGCGTCGGTGACGAGGACGAGGTTCCCGTCGGTCTTCACCTTCGCCAGCAGCCTGACCGCGCCGGGATGGACATGAATCCCGTCCGCGATAATCTCGGCCGCGATCGAGTCGGTGCCGAGCACCGCCCCGGCCGCGCCGGGCTTGCGATGGTGCAGCGGCGTCATCGCATTGAACGTATGCACCGCATGGTTCAGTCCGGCGCCGACGGCAGCCAGCACTTCCTCGTAATTGGCGTCGGTATGTCCCAGCGCCGCCGTAATGCCGTTCGCTCTCAGCCACGCGATCGTCTCAAGCGCGCCTTCGCGCTCGGGCGCCAGCGTCAGCTGGCGTATCAGACCGGGATAGCGCGCTTCCCAGTCTTCCAGCCAATCCGTCCGCGGCTGCGAGATATGGGCCGGGTTCTGCGCCCCCGGCCACTGCGGGCTAATAAACGGCCCTTCCAGGTGCACGCCTTCGATGCTTGCGCCGGCGGCATCCGCGCCCGGCATCCCGCTGCGCTGCCGGTGCGTCCAGACGGCTTCCAGCACGCCGTCGATCATGTCGCGCGTTGCCGTCATGGTCGTCGCCAGCATCGACGTCGACCCGTGCGAGCCGTGGAACCTGGCGATGGTATCGAGGACGCCGGGCTTGCCGGCGTCCATGAAGTCTTCGCCCATCCCTCCGTGGACGTGAATGTCCACGAAGCCCGGCAGCAGCCAGCCTCCGGCGGCGTCGATGACCTGCTCGCCGCCCTGCCCCGCGTGCTTCGCTGCGCCGCTTCGCCCTGCGATCTCCATCGCCCCGTTCCGGCCCGCGATCTCCGCCGCGTCCACCCCGGCCGAAACCGCCCGGCCTTCGGCATCCTCCACGGAGACGATGACGCCGTCCGCCACGATGCAGGTGCCGCCGGCGATCACGCCGCCCGGCGTCACGATCTTCGCGTTGACGAAGCGGAGCAGTCCGCTTCCGCCTTCTCCATCTTCTCCGCCTTGCTCTTGCTTTTTGCTTTTTGCTTCTCCCAAAGCTTCCAGGCCGGCGGCCGGCCCCGGTTCCGGCACGTCGATATTCAGCTCCAACTGCTCCACATGCGGCTCGGCCGGCGCGTTTTCGTTTTCCACATATTCGCGCTCATTGCTCACGGCTTCCCCTTGCCTCTTCGGGTTGTCGCTGCGATTTTCTCCCGCATGCTCCCGCCCGGTTTCCAATCCGTCCAACCGTTCTTCGGGCCGTTCCCCGTTCGGGTGTTCCGCCCGATCTTCTCGCCGTTCTTCTCCGCCGCTCATTTCGCCCACGCTCCCGCCGCCTCGTCGAGCAGGACGACGAGATTCGGATGCAGCTGCAGCAGCGAAGCCGGGCACTGCGTCGTGATCGGTCCGGTCAGCGCGCGCTTGGCGATGTCCGCTTTGGACGCGCCGCGCACGACGAGCAGAATCTGCCGCGCTTTCATAATGCCGGCCACGCCCATCGTGATCGCCTGCTTGGGCACTTCGTCGATCGAATCGAAAAAGCGCGCGTTCGCTTCGATCGTCTGCTGCTGAAGCGTCGCCGCATGGGTGCCGGGAATCAGTTCGTCATCCGGTTCGTTGAACCCGATATGCCCGTTGTGGCCGAGTCCGAGCAGTTGGAGATCGATGCCTTCGTCTTCGATCATGGCGTCGTAATACGCGCATTCCTGCTCCAGATCGACCGCGAGGCCGTTCGGCACATGCGTGTTGGCGGGATCGATATCGATCTTGTCGAACAGATGCGTGTTCATGAAGCAGCGGTAGCTCGCCGGATGGCCGCCGGACAGCCCGACGTATTCGTCGAGATTGTACGAGCGGGCTTTGGCGAAGCTCACGCTGCCGCTGTCATGCAGCTTGACCAGCTCGCCGTAGATGCCGATCGGCGTGCTGCCGGTGGCCAGGCCGAGCACGGCTTTGGGCTGGGCTTGCAGCAGGCTGGCGATCAAGCCGGCTCCGGCGCGGTTCAGGTCTTCTTCGGTACGGAACGTCAACACATTCATGATTTGGCACCTCCGGGTGGGTTGAGATACTGACGGACGTTGTGGTAGGACTGTTCGAGCATGGGCACGTATTCGTCGAAGCCTTCGCTCAGCATGCCCGCGAACAAGATGTCGATCACGTGCAGCTGCGCGATCCGGGACGCCATCGCGCCGCGCCGCACGCCTTCTTCGAGCGACGAGGTGAACAGCGGAATATCCGCCAGATCGGGCAGGGGACTGGTGCCGTACCGGGTCAGCGACAGCGTGAGCGCTCCGGCGTCTTTGGCGCAGCGGAGCGCGGCGATCGTCTCCGGCGTCTCGCCCGAATACGAAATCGCCAGCGCCACGTCGCCGGTATTGAGCGTGGACGCCGACGTGATCTGCATATGCGAATCGGCGAACGCGGTACAGCTTTTGCCGATCCGGATCAGCTTCTGATACAGATCCTGCGCGACGATCGACGACGTGCCCATTCCGTACAGGTCGATACGCCGGGCACTGCCGAGCGCCGCGACGGCCCGTTCCAGCGCTTCGGGATCGAGCAGCCGGGTCGTGTCGGTAATCGAGGAGAGATGGTTGGCTTCGATGGCGCGCGCGATCTCTTTGAGCGGCCGTCCGGCGACGATATCCTGATACGTTGCCGCTTCGGACGGGCGCGACAGCTCGCCGATCAGGCGCATTTTGAAATCGGGAAATCCTTTGAAGCGCAGCGATTTGCAAAACCTCGTCACCGTCGCCGCACTGATTCCGCAGGCGGACGCAAGCTCCGTAATGCCGAGGCGCTGGACGAGCTCCGGTTGTTCCAGGATGTAGTCGGCCAGCCGTTTCTCCTGCGGGGAGAAGCGGTCCAGCCCTTCTTTGATCAGCAGCAGCGTAGCGGACATGACAGCACTCCTTCGGCAGGCGGCCGCCCATACCCAAGACTAACCACCTTATGAAAAATATTTTTAAAATAATTAATATAAAAAAGAAAAAGTTTTTCTTGCGTCCATCATAAACGATGCGTGCCGCGGATACAAGCCTCTTTTGCCAGTGCTGCCGCAAACACGAAAAAGACCACTTCCGGTACACGGAAACGGTCTTCGGGAATCAGGACGGCGCAAGCGCGGGGTTCGGGTAATGCTCCATCCGCTCCGGCGAACCGACGAAAAATTGCTCGACCAGCTTCTTGCCGGGCAGCGGATGGCCTTCGGCATCTTTGCCGTTGGAGCGGGTGCCGATCGACGGGTCCTGAATCACTTCCGTAATGTCTTCGATCGCGCTTCGATTGCCCTGCCCGTCGACCCAATAATATTCGTCTTCGGCTTTTCCGCGCGCAGGTTCCGGCGTCGACGTATCCAGCGTGCCGTCGCTGCCGATTTTGAAGATCCCTTTGCCGTCTTCGAGCGGAATCTCGGGTGCGCCGGCCTGGTCGAAATCGATCAGGACCCACCCTTCATAGCCTTCGGGAATGAGGTAGACGCTGGCCGGACGCCGCTCCGAACAACCGACCATCAGCACAAGCAGCAGACCGATCCAGATGATTGCTATTTTTTTCAAAACAAACGCTCCTCTTATTAAATAGTGGAAGCCGTTTCCTTGTATAATGAAGCCAGCTCTATTCATACAGACGCTTGAAGATCGCAAAAAGTTCGACTATTCGAACCATGGAGGGATCCAAGATGCATCAACCGCAAACGAACCCCAAAGTCGACGCTTTTCTGAAACACGCCAGTCAGTGGCAGAGCGAATACGCGAAATTGAGAAGCCTGGCGCTGGACAGCGAAATGACGGAAGACTTGAAGTGGGGCCAGCCGTGCTACACGATCCAGGGCGGCAACGTCGTACTGATCCACGGCTTCAAGGAATACTGCGCGCTGCTGTTCATCAAAGGCTCGCTGCTGCAAGACAACGAACAGATGCTGATCCAGCAGACGCAGAAAGTGCAGGCGGGCCGCCAGCTGCGTTTTCGCAATCTGGAAGAGATCGAGCAGCAGGAAGAACGCATCCGGGCGTATATCCGCGAAGCGATCGAGATCGAACGCGCCGGCCTCAAGGTTGAGCTGAAGCCAAGCGAAGAGTATGCGATTCCCCTGGAACTTCAAGTGCGCTTCGACGGCAGTCCCGAGCTGAAGACGGCGTTCGAAGCGCTGACACCGGGCCGCCAACGCGCGTATCTGCTGCATTTCTCCGAACCGAAGCAGTCCAAGACCCGCGAAGCGAGAATCGACAAGCACGTGCCGCGGATCATGCAGGGACAAGGATTGAACGATCGGTAAATGCGCCAGCCCGAGCATGGTCCCGGTCCCGCCGGAAAAGTGTGCACGTCCGCGGGGGAATCCTTTTCATGGAAGCAGCCTCCGTTTGGATCACGATGGACGGTCGGAATCGACAACGCTTTTCTCTTATATCTAACCATACATATGGAGTGCTTTAAAGTTGAGAAGTGCGCCGAACATCCGTTAGAATGGGAAGGAACCAACCTTTTAGGACGTTTGCGCAAGCGTCTCGGTGGGTCTGTACCGCCGTTTACGCAAACGCCTTCACCATTCGAAGGAGGCTGACATGCTGAATACCGTGCTCGGAAGATTCAAACTGATCGGGTACATGGAAGGGGTCTCGTTTCTGCTGCTGCTTCTGGTGGCGATGCCGCTGAAGTACGCCGCGGGCGTCGATATGGCCGTGACAATCGTGGGAGCGGCGCACGGCGCGCTGTTCGTGCTGTACATTCTGGCCGCCTTCCACGCCTTTATCGCACTCAAGTGGGGCATGACCAAGTTATTCTGGGCGCTCGTCGCGTCCGTCCTGCCGATCGGCACTTTCGTGTTCGAGTCGTATTTGAAAAAAGAGATCCAGGCGGGCCGCGCTTACGCGACGCCGGAAGAAGCGCGTGGACTGCGGCGGGCGGGGTAAGCATACCTAAGTTCCCCGAATGAGAGCCTTGAGAAGGATTTTCCTCTTGAGGCTTTTTTGTATGGACATTCATAGGTGTCAAATTCAAATCGGGTAATAGACAGGGAAGAAGAGAGGCGGATGAGACGATGAGAAGAGAACGGTTGGACAAAGCTATTCAACTTCGCGAAGAAGGACGAGCGGCACAGGATCAAGCCTTGCTTGCTGAGGTGCGTGCCCTGCTGTTGAATTTGGTGCGCGATTATCCGGACGATGCCGAGGTGCAATATCAGACGGCTGTCGCTCACGACAATTCCGGACTGGGCCGAGAAGCGATTCCTTTCTATGTGCGGGCTATCGAACAGGGACTGGCTGGAGCGGATCTGGAAAGAGCTTTGCTTGGCCTCGGCAGTACGTATCGGTATTTAGGGTTCTATGAGGAAGCGGAACAGACTTTGCGCCGAGGTGTACAAGAATTTCCAGACCATAGAGGCCTCCAGGTGTTCTTGGCTATCGCTCTGTACAATACGGGCAAACACAAAGAGTCGACCGAAATCTTGTTGGCTAATTTGCTCGAAACTACCGCAGATGAAAAGCTCCGTTATTTTAAAAGACCGCTCAAGTACTACGCCGAACATCTTGATGAGACCGGGGAATAATCGGGCATGCTATTTATGATGCAGGTATGCGTCAGCCATCTAATATAGCGGATCAGGAGAAGAGGGGGCGCAAAATGAAAACGGCAGTAAAAGCAATAGGGATCATAGCGGTTGTCATAGTGGTTGTTATTGCAGGGTTGGCGTTGATGTGGTTTATGTTCTTGTCGATTAACGATAAAACCATGAAAGAAGTCGAAGAGAGAAATCGTCAAGAAACAGAACAAAGTAGGCAGGTTACGGTGGATGGAAAATATGAATATTTTTTTAATTTGGTTGGAAGACTAACCGACAGTCCACGTACACATTTATAGGTTAACCACAACGCCCCAATTAAAAGATGAAATAGAAACTTTCGAAGTAAACATGAAAACAGAGAAGGCAAAAAAATGGAGTGATAAAGGTCCGAATTACCAGAGGAGAGTGGGTTTTTGATCCTGGATTATTTAAAAAAGCATGCCGAAAAGGCATATAGAGAAATTCATTTGATCCTAACGTCTCCGCATTTTTTGTTTTCTAATGATCCCAAGCTCATTCAAAACGAAGTTAATCATAACTATACGTATATACACGGGTTCAACAGATTGATTAAAAATAATCGAATATCGTCGGAGAAGTTGATAGAAGCTTTTTCATACCTCGAGCAAGAAATCATGAAGTATCTCAAAAAGCACTATAAAGACAAGGACTTTGTATTTTATTTGTATGCAGACGCCTTGGTGCCGGCATTTAGAGTGACACTGGTTTCTTATTACGGCGATCGGGATTTGAAAGAAAGTAGTTCGTTGCCTGAACTGATCGATGGGTATAAAGAAAATGCTTATTTTAACGGATTAGAAATTGTAGAGCAAGAGACTGATCAAGAACAGATAGAATCGGAATCAGATATAATCCCCAATGTAGCAAAGCGGTATATGAAGCTGATAAATACCTAGTTGGAATCTCGAATAGACGGGTAACTTGACTTGACGTAATATTCACGCTGCAGGCATACGCCCTTGGTCCGGTATACATAGGGTCGTGAATATAGGAACGTTATACAAAAATTCAGAGAAGAAAAAAAGTAGTTAGGGTTTCCTAACTACCATATATTTAAAATCAATATTCAATTGTAAAGTCGATAAAAAATCCACACCTAGAATCCCATCAAAACCATAAGGTTCTTTTGTCTGTCCAAGCTGAACGACAAAATTATCTAGTACATGATGATTCAAGGTCAATGAATGAATAGACTGCTGAAATGAAAGTTCACTTTGACCCCCAATTCCATACATTCGCACAGCACGACCTTTTACTGGATCAATGGTTAAACCTGTAGGTTCGATTAAATCAATATCAAAGATTGTGACTGCACAACCTGTATCCAATAATACATTAGGAAGCAAAACAGATTCATGTTGATAAGCGAATAAAACTTCAATGATAGGAAGTCCGTTAACTAATCTTATTTTCATCGAAGACCTCTAATTCCAATAAACGCTTGTTCTTGAACTTCGATGTTCTCGTTGACGGTATGAAAGATATAATATTCGCGTGAAGGTTCGGAAGAATGCTGTTTTTTGTAAGCATCCCAAGCAAGCTTAGTATCTTCGTAATCATTAATGACAGAGAATTCTTCGATATTACGCATGTTATTAGCTGAGTAGGCTGAAATTGCTTCAACAAGAACCCAACGATTCGGAAACTGAATTCTAGCTTCACACCATTTCATATCCTTTCCTCCCTTGATTCTTTACCTTTAATTGTACGGAGAATAAAGAGTAAGAGCAATGAAGAAGTTTAGGCATAGTCAAAGGAGTCTGAATCTTCATATAACATAATATTCACGCTGCGGGCATTCGTCCTGGGTCCGGCATTCGCCGGACACTCAGCATAAGCTGAGTCGTGAATACAGGAACGTTAAATGAAACCGCTTAAATATAGACAGAAATCCAAATAGTTAAAGTAGAAAGTATTCTAATAAAATTTATCATAATCACATCTTTTTTTAATTTTTTTGTAATAAAAAACCAAAAGAAGGGTAATGATTTAATGTGCGCCTTCAAGGTTTAGGATGTAAAAAATTAGCTTAGAAAGGGTGGTTTTTTTGAAAAGGAAAATTTTTATGGCTTCAAGCAGTATGATAGCTTCTCTACTGTTAATGACTAGTTTTAGCCCGGCTAATGCTACAGATGAATTTGGGAATTCGGCTAAAATTTTTGAATACGAAGGACGGGAATACACCGAAATACCTATTGATGCCGGATCACCACCTACAGATGTGAGAATTCAAGCTCAAACTGAATTGAGCTTAACAAACACCGATTTGATTGATGATCGTGTAGAAGTCGACAAGTATTTAGAAGAAGAGCATAATGATGTTTATGCTGGTAGTTATACAAATGATATAGGCGAAAATATTATTTTGATAAAGGGAGCTTCAAAAAAAATTGAAAATCAGATAACACTACAAAGTAACTTGCCGGAGCGGCTTGAAGTTAAACAAGTTGACTATTCTAAAGAGGAACTACAAGTATCAAAAGAACTTTTAGCCACTCATGCAATCGAACTTAATCTAGCTGCAGTTGGTATAAATGAAAAGTTGAACAGAGTGAATGTTTATGTTTCAAAGGAGTCTGATCGTGAAGGAGTAAAAAATATAATTGATGAGAATATGATTAATTGGATTGACTCAGGTGAAATCGCAATTGATGATCACGCTTATAACCTGTACCCTGGAGAACAAATAGATTCCCCTTCTCCTACAATTAATGCTTGTAGTTTAGGATTCAATGGGCGTGCTAACAAAACTGATGTAGGTGTTACAGCAGGGCATTGTTTAAATGGAATATGGTATGACAAATCTGATGGTCCTTTATCTATTGGTAGTATGTTTAACGCTAATAATAGCTCTAATACTACTTACGATGCAGGTTATATTACCTATTCTAGTATTGTTGTTCCAAGCGTTTATTTGAACGGAAGTTCCTTGACGATAGGAACTACTGATTATGCGGGTTACTATAGAGGAATAGGAGACAGTGTTAGAATCCATGCTCTTCATGGCAACGGACAGAGTTATGCTCCTGTAAAGGTACTAGACACTTCTTTTACAATAGCTGGACAACCCTATGATCTGGTTGCTACAGAGGTTCCACGTGAAGCACAGTATGGAGATAGTGGAGGGTTAGTGTATAGTCTAGCTAATAACGGCAAGAAAAACTATGCTCGTGTTGAAGGGATATTTAAAGGAACTGCTACGGATGCAAATGGTTATCCCATATACGGGTTATTTTCTAAATACAGTCACGTATACAATGGTTTAGGCATGTCAGGTGTATATACGGATACAACGTTTTAATCAATCAATAATTGCTTATTAACAACTAGATTTAAATAAAAGAGCTGGCGATAATAACTTATCGTTTCAGCTCTTTTTATAATCTTATAAAATATATATTCAAATAGTCTAGTACCTTGTCAACACTAAAGGTAAGGTTACACCCGCTTGAAACGCATCTGAAGCGTACACGTTTCAAGCAGGTATAAACCTCTGATTAAGAGTTGACAAGGTACTCGTACTCTGTACCAAATGAAGGTAAGGTTACGCTCGTCCAAAACGCGCTAGACCCATGCGCGTTTCGTCCAAACGTAAACCTACTATTTGACCTGATACAGAGTACTAGGGCGTGTACGCAAACTCCGCTGGAAGCAGATTTTGCTGAATTTTCGTTCTCGGCAAGGAACTTTTTCGAAGGCGTGCCGGGGCACGTCAAGGAGAAGTGACGCAGTAGAGGGCGAAAAGGTAGCAAAAGATGCACGTCGTTGAGTTTGCGTACACGGTCTAAATAGACAGGAAGCAACATTGAAACTTAAATACTTTATTTACGAATTATTTTGATATCTTCTGCTGTTGCTTGAGCAGGGTAAGAAAAATCAATACTACCTTTAATTTTAAATTCTACTTCATAACCTATTTCAATCTTTTCGTAAATATTTTTCGGAATAGCAAGAAAAATGGCATTAGGCTTGTTCTCATTTAATATTTTTTCAACATTATTTATTTTTAAATCTTCTTTATTGGCATCTTGAGTCACTAAAATGCGTTCATTTTCCTTTAAAATTACAATACCATGCTGTTGATCCCAATTTTCTGAAAGTGAGTTTGCAGACTCTTTATTATTTGACTGACACCCCACTAGAAATGTCATCATAAAAATAAAAATAAAACTATATTTTATCAAAATTATTCTCTCCTTCAAAATGGATTTGTAATTTAATTATATTATGGAAAGGTAAAAGATGCATCGTTTAAATCTAAAATTTAATAAATGATTCAAGTTTTAGGAGGGAATTGATTGTATTTAAAAGAACTGTGGCAATAAGAAATTTTGAATTTAATATTCTTATTGGATAAGCGGCTTCATATAACCTAATATTCACGCTTCGGGTATATGCCTTGGGTCCATAGAAAAGATTAAGCGTTTTAAAGTTTTGCGTTATACTATGAATTAAGAACAGGAGGCGATTAATAATGAGTCTGGAACAAAAATTGATTAACGACTTTTTGTCTTTGCCCCAAGAAAAACAAATGGAAGTCATTGATTTTGTTGAGTTTTTAAAGACAAAAAGCACACCTCAGACAGAGTCTATAATGGACGATATCATTAATGAAAATTTAGAAGCGCTTAAAGAACTCGCCAAATGAAAATGATTACCGTTGACCAATTGCTGATCTATCATCAAAAGATTATAAAGGCGACTGGTGGAGCGAATGGAATCAGGGATCAAGGCTTGCTAGAAAGTGCATTGGGTAAAGTTGAACAAACCTTTGACGGTAAAGAACTGTACCCGGGGCTTACAAGGAAAATCGCTGTCGTGGCTTTCTCTTTAATCAAAAACCATGGATTTGTGGATGGAAATAAACGGATCGGAGTAGCCGTTATGCTACTTTTACTCCGATTAAACGGATATTCTATTCGATATAGTCAAGACGAACTCGTTCAATTAGGGTTGGGAACAGCAGAAGGCAAATTGAATGAAAAAGATATCGAGGAATGGATTGTAAGGCATCGGGAATAAAGCTCGATGTCTTATTCTATATCTTCTTGAATATTCAAAGAAGACTAGTAGAACGCATAACATCGTATTCACGCTGCGGGCATTCGTCCTGGGTCTGGTATTCGTCAGGTACCTGACATGCGCCGGATCGTGAATACAGGAACTTTATACGGAAATCCATAGAAAGCCTGGAGGGATCATAAATGGGGACAAAGTTTGCAAATCTTCATATCAAGACCGAAGATCCAACAATCATTAGGCAAGGGCTTCAACATTTAAATAATCAAATGGGAATTGAATTGACTGGACGCGCAAACGATAACAGAAATGTTATTGACCATTACCTGTATAACTTTGAGAAACAAGAACCAATTAGGGAAACCGGGTTGAAGGTCACTTATTATACTAGCCAAGGAAGACAATGGACTAGTGTTCTGAACGATTATTTTGAATGGGGCACTATTGAACCGGTTGGAGAGCTGCTTTCGAAGTTTATGTCTGAACCTATTATGACTATAGGTTTCTTTGATGAGGACATTTTTGAATTCACTATATTTCAAAACGAAGGAATTAAATTCAAAAAGTATTTTTGTGGAGAATGGGCCAGTGAAGAATATGGTCTTAATGAGGAAGTCATTGATATTAAATATCTGAAGGAAGTTCTTGAGATTGATCAAGAGCACATCGATAAATTACTACAAATTGAGAACCCGCAACAGGCAGTACATAAGCTTTCAGAATTGATTCATATTCATTTATGGGTAAAATCAAGTTGGATTGTTGAAGACGAAGACCTTGCAGAAAAATATTCTAAGCTGGATTTAAAGATTATGTAAGCAGTTCAAGGAGAAATGAATATCTGGTAACCTGATATTCATGCTGCAGGCATGCGTCCTTAGTCGGGCATTCGCCGAACACCGAACATCTGTTGGATCGTAAATACAGGAACTTTATAGGAAAGATCGAAAACCCAAAAAAATAGAGTCACTCAAATTGAATGACTACAAGTTTTCATTGTCTATTAATTTTTTCGAATTCGGATTCCAAGCGAAAGATTCGTTTGTTCAAGGCGGCAACCTCAGAATCTTTATCCGTAAAGTTATGATAAATACTATGAATTTGAATAGACATTTGTTTTTGATTCTGATCCAAAAGCATTTGATTCTGGTTTAATTGTTGAACATCTTGTCTAAGGGCTTGAAGTTCTTGAAGGATCTGATTAAGCATTTCTTCCATAAACAATCCCACCTTTCGCACAGATAATTATAACACGGATACACAGATTGAAAAATAAAAGAAAGTTGAAAAATGAGAGAAGAGAAATTGGGTAAAGACTTGAATCTTAGAGAATGATAAGGGCTTGTAGGAAATGTCAAAGAAAAACGATCTATCCTATAACCTCATATTTTCATGCTGCGGACATTAGTCCTTGGTCTGGCATTCGCTAGACACCCGACATGCGTCGAGTCGTGAATACAGCAACGTTATATGAAAGGACTGAAGCCATTGATATTGAATGAAGTCTTTGACCAATATCATTTTTTATTCAGTCCAAAGATAAAAAATCACAGATACTTTTTTATTTAAAGACGTTGAATTAGAGCATTTACAAAAAAAAAAANGAAAGATCGAAGACATTGCGTAGATGCTGTACTTTAGGTCGCGCGTACAGGAGCAGCCTGGCATGATTTGCCCGACTTCGCATAAATGATGCTGGATACGAAGATTGTCCGGGTTCCTCAACACAGAACAGGCGCAAAAGAGAGCTAGGCAAGCAATCGAACGTTCACAAGGGGGAAATACAACTTATTTCATGCGACGGATTCAGCTAGAAACCAATTCGATTTCTGTAAAGGACAACTTGTGGTGAAGATCTTGTTAATTATACGTATTACTAAAGGAGGCTTATCAATGATTGAAGTAGAACTCAAAGACATTCATGTATTTAATGAACCAGATTCAGCAACTAATTTCTGCTTGGCTGCAATTTTATACATAGGACTTAAAGGAGAAGAAGGTGCGGATGCTTTTCACGCTATTATTGTATCCCCGAAAGGTCTTTATGATTCTCTTAAGAACGAAAAAAATACTGTTTTAAGAAACTATATTTTATTGCAAGAATATGATTTAAAAGAACTTGAACGCTTAGTAACTGAAATCGTTGAAATCAGTGGAAGAGAAACCTGGAAACAAACAGCGTTATTCTTAAACAAATTTTTTTCATGGAATTACGAAGATTATGGCCTTGACCCTGATCATTTAGACCTTGATCAGTTAGACCCTAGATATAGGGATTAGATATCCCTTTTGACTTTGAAAAAATCAGGCATCATTAAATGTCACCTCATGGTTTTCGCAAACAATAAAGCAGGCAATCAATATTGGAATGATACAGGATGGATCAAAAGGGATGATATTCTGATCTTTTCAAAAGATACATAGGGAATAGGATCGGAAATATGGTCCTTACCCTTTTTAACCGACATCAAGGATCGTGGGAAGTGCATCAAGTTGAGAGTAATCCAGGGGCGCAGGTGTTTTGGAAAAGAGTAATTAATGAATACACGAAAGGTCAATTTGAAGAGCGCATAGAGAACGGGAAGACCATACAGACGTTTATGAGCTAATTCGAGAAGACAGATAAACCAAGCATATATCCAAAAGATTGGCCTACATTTTCAATCCATGAATTTTAAATCTTGTTTGGAACCGCACGAGTATCTATACGCGTTGGATTGGCAGCATGAATCCTTTTATTATTCTCCATATTTGCAAGAAAAGTTTCCGAGAATATCATTTTACCTTGATGGGGATTACTATTTATTTTTGAAGAAGGCCAAAGGTTTTTGGTGGAATAATTCGAAGAGGCGGATGAACTTCATATAGCCTAATATTCACGTTGCAGACATTCGCCCTTGGTCCAATATGCATCGTTCCGGAGAATGTAAACGTCTAAGTAAAGTAAGGAATGAGGAGGTAGACATGGCATGGGAGCAACAAATGTATGGGATGCGGAGTGGGAGGTTGACGAAGAGCAGGTGCGGACGCTGATCGGCACACAATTCCCGCAGCTGTCCTCGAAGCCTGTAAAGCGATTGGGCTGGGGGTGGGACAATACGGTTTTTCTGATCGGTGACGAGTACGTGTTCCGGTTTCCAAGAAGAACGTTTGCAGTCGGCTCGATTCGTATGGAAGGGGAGCTGCTGCCCAAGCTGGAAGCCTATATGACTATTCCCTATCCGAAACCGTTGTTTTACGGGGAAGCAAGTGACGCATACCCGGCGCCATTTCTTGGCTATGCCCACGTGCCGGGAGATTTCCCGATCGGTTTGACGGAAGAACGCCGGGCTTTATCGGCAGAAACGCTGGCGAAGTTTTTGCGAAGATTGCATGAGTTTCCGGTGCAGGAAGCGCTGAAATGCGGAGTTCGGCAAGACCACCGAAGCTTAACGGACATCGCGGCGCGCAAAGTGAAATTGGAAGGTTTTCTATCGAAGGTGGATGAACACTTGTCGCCGGAGGAGTCCGGTGTGATCGAAGCGTATATGAGCAGGCTGCAAACGGACCGTGTCGAGGCGGTGAATGTACTGCTGCATGGCGATCTTCATTTCAAAAATATGCTTGTGAATAAGAACGGGATCGTTGCCGGCATCATTGATTGGGGCGATCTGAGTATAGGTCATCCGGCTTGCGATCTGAGCGTGGCGTACAGCTTTTTACCACCATACGCTCGCGGGGTGTTTTTCGAAACGTACGGAGGAGCCAACGAGGAAACGAAGCTGCTGGCGCGGCTGATCGCGGTATACATCCCCGTACTGATCTTGATGCAAGCGGTCGATGACGGGAATGAAGCGATTGCGGTAGAAGCGAAATCCAATATTATGCGAGCACTGTCGGATTAGGCTTATGATGAGGAGAAATGTAATGGAAAATAATAAGTATCCCGAAAATTACTTTGAACACTACATCATTAGTTTTTCAGGCATCGGTTATGCGCCAAACAAAGTTGGATTTGAAAAACTGGCAAAGTTGTACATGGATATAGAAGGGATTAACGAATTTTTCAATCTGATAAAAGAGATACAGATTGTAAAGGAAAATAACGATTGGTCACATTTTGAAAGTATAGCTGAAGATTTTGAAATAGAAGGCTTAGATATTTTTAAATTAAAAGAGCTGGTCGAGGTAACTATAAATATATTTAACAATATCAAGGTTTAACAGCTTATGATTTAGCAAAGAGTAAGAGATTTAAAGATCTTATGAATTTCTTGCAGTAGTTATCGAGTGGAGATAAGCCCTTGTTTTTAGAAGCACAAATCGCTATTCCGATGAGGATCAAATCGAAAAAATGAAAAAGATTGCGAGTCAGCTTGGGGCAGTCGTAGTCGGGGATGAAGGCGAGGCGTATTGATGGGAATGGATGATTTTCACGAAGCCTTAACCTATGTAAACGAGAAATTTTATAAGCCCAACCATTTGATCATCGAAGATATTCAAGCCGAAAGCCAAAATGCAAAATATGGGGCGGGCAGATTCCGTATCCGTTCCACAACGGTTAGATTCAGGGTGGCCAAGCAAACGCCCAAGAAGATCGGTCAATTCGTCGTCTGTTGGGAAAAAGGCAGCGACAACAAAAATCAAGCCTACTCTTATGAAAAGGCTGCTGATCTGTTGGTCATTAACACCTTCGGAAGTCACAACGAGTTTGGGCAATTCATTTTCCCGAAAGATCTATTGTTCAAACAGCACATCCTCAAAACAGAGTCTTCCCATGGAAAAATGGCTCTCAGAGTCTATCCGAGTTGGGATGCGCCTACCAGTAAGCAAGCTATAGACACGCAAAAATGGCAGCTGCCCTATTTTGTACAACTGGATCAAGGTTCTTCTTCACAAATAAATTCCTATATACAGTAACCATTCGTCAATCGAAACGTTTATAAGAAGATGGCGACGTTACATACAAAGGCGGGGATTTCAATGGGCAGCTTATTACTTACCTCTTGCGGTTTTTGCACAGAAGATATTAAAAATCAATTTCTGGATCTTATCGATCGAGAAATCTCTCCATTAAAAGTCGCGATCCTTACAACAGCCTCTCCGACGAGAAATCATAATCGATATGCGCAGCGGGCCATGCAGGAGTTCAAGGACATGGGCTTTCGGCATATCGATTTTGTCGATATTGAATTCGATGATCCGCAGATTCTGATGGATCGAGACGTTATCTATATCAACGGCGGCAATCCATTTACGTTACTGCATCACGGCAGGAAAAGCGGAGCGGATCAAATCATGCAAAGACGGGCTGCCCAGCATGTCGTCATAGTCGGAGTGAGTGCCGGAACGTTATGGCTGGGGCCGAATATTAACCTTGTCCATGTGTTTACTCCACAGATGAATACAATGGGATTAACGGATTTGCAGGCGTTGGGTATTATCGGCTCGCCTATTTTTCCTCACTATGACCGGGAAGACTTATTCCAGGATGCGGCAAGTCGCACGATAGAAGAGAGAATCGCCGCATTCGAATTCGAGGAGAACTGTAAGGTGACGAGGCTCACAGACGAACAATGCCTCTCGATCCAACTTCAAAAGGATGTGTCAATTTGAGTTTATTTCCTGTAACGTACTCGCTTTTGTCCAAACAAGCCCTACTCTCGCATATTAAAGCCCATTATGAATTTCAAGCCCCTTTGCAGCTCCAATACTTCCTCAGAGGCATGAACGATACGTATATTTTGGAGACCGGGTCGGGCCCATCCCCATTGCCAAAAAACACGGGACTTTCATCAACGAATTTGCTGTCACCGAAGGCGTAAAGTACGGGGTGATGTTCAGTTTCGCGGAAGGTCGGGAAAAGCCGATCCATCACGTGGAAGACAGTTATCTGTTCGGGGAATCCGTGGCTCAAATGCATACAGCGACCGGGCATTTCCAAAGTGAACACGCAAGAGATTTTCTGGATTTGGAGTTTTTGATGGACAGACCGCTTGAACTCATTCAATTACATATGCAGCATCGTCCGGAAGATTACCATTTTATTTGCGAAAAAATGTCCGAATTAAAGAAGCAGCTGGCGGCGAAGATCGAAGCAGGGCTCGATTGGGGCATTTGTCACGGGGACTTGCATGGCAACACGAATACAGCCTTTACGGACGACGGAGTGTTAACCCATTACGATTTCGATATTTCCGGGTATGGGTGGAGAGCTTACGATATCGCAGCGGTTGCTCTATTTGTCGTATTGAGACAACTGTGGCTGTTTGGTTTATGTTTTAACGAATCGGAGCTGGTCGGGGGCGCCGACTTTGACGAGGGCTTTATCGACAGTAAAATGGAGTATTTCAGGAAAGTCGTTTTTTGATCTTTTATCGTTTTTTTAGCGTAGGAGGAAACCGGATGAGACTGGAAAAAGTGATCAATCGAATAGAGATACAGGACGAATACAAGGAATTTGTGGAGAAGTATATCGATGAGATCCTCGCCGAATTCGGGGGTCAGGTCCACAGCCTGTATATGTGCGGTTCGGTTCCAAAAGGAACGGCCACACCTTTCAAATCGGATGTGGATTTTACGCTGGTGTGCGCAAAACCCGAAGAGATCGATTACGACAAAGTATCTCTTATCAAAGACAGGTTGTTGGCACAATATCCATTCCTCACCAAGATCGATACGATCGTCTGCTCGATCGACGACGTCTTGCATAAACCGAACGAGTGGGGATTTTGGATCAAGATCATTTGCGTGTGCGTCCATGGGCCCGATCTCGGAGAACAAGTACCGCCGATCGTTATTGCGCCAGCGTTCATTTTAGACCTGAATACAGATACCGAAGCGGAAGTGAAGCGTCTGCACCGTTTACTTGCCGAGACCGACGACCCGGCTCTGAAGACCCGATACATCAAAGGGTATGCCAAGCGATTGATTCGGGCTCTATATTCTCTCGTGTTGGAACATACGGGGGTATGGGAAGACGATATCGTGGAGATGAAGAACGCTATCGTAACCTACTGCGAGATCGACTCCGCCTGGGTGGAGGAGCTGTATGCTTGTTATCTGAACCCTGATATACCGGTGGCGGAGTTTCTCGGGCTTGCGGATCAAGTGTATCGCTATTTTGAGCAGGCTTTGCAGACGATGGCTGCTTCCAGAACTGACTCCGACTGATTGGCAAACACCGTCACGAGAGAGTGAAGAAGACTTGAAAAGGAGCAAATCCCGATGAACCTTATGCACGTACTCGCCGAAGTCGCAGGAACAATAAACCAAACAGGGATTCCTTACGTCATAGGAGGATCGGCGGCTACCGTTGTCAACGGCTGCACTTCAATCCAACCCAACGATATCGATGTAATTTTGAAAAGTGCGCCGGACGTAGAGAAAGTCGTGTGTTTGTTTGAAGCTTTTTTACCGGAGTCGCAAGTCGTTGAACACACAGAGGTGTCCAAGTGGAGGTCCACGCCATCGCAGCCCGTCCTTACCTTTGCGGATCATGCCAATTACAAATGGACGTTTGCCCGATTTGTGATCCGGGGCGTTAAAGTGGAAATAGGCAGCATCGAACCGACTCCCGATTTTGAATATGTGCCGGCAACCGGCATCTGGGAAAGCGGTCCGTCCGTGTGGCCGCACATCAAGCGGGTCGTGATCGAGGGAACGGCTATACCGGTGCTGCCGCTGGAAATCCAGTTGGAGACGAACATGAATCGGGGACTTGAAGACCGGATTGCGAACATAATCGAAGTTTTTCGAAGCGAAGGGTATGATTCTGAGTTACTGCAGTTCTCACTTGGGAAAGAGAATTATTTGAATGTAATTGAGTCTATTCAAGAAACCTAAATGTGTGAGCATCAGGGGGCTGGGCAGATGCACAAAAACGAAGCGGATCTGTGCGTAGAAGGTATCAATCGATTTTTAAAACAGAATCTCTGGATGGATTTTGAAGTAGTCAGCTATCAGCAAAACGAACTTGTGATTTGGGGGAGCTTGAGTCAGGCCTATCCTTTTGAAATCGAGATCGTCTTCAGTGAGATTTACTTTGCTTCTTTACCTTTTCAATGGCATGCCGATACGAAGAAGAAAATTTTAAAAATTGTAGAAGGCGAAGCAGCGAAAAGTATCAATCTGTATTTTGGAGTCGAGCAGGACTACCTTATTTTTAGTTTCGTTCCCGAAGATCGGGCAGAAGATACGCAGTGCCTCATAGGCGCAAAAACGATCAGGTATAAGCTAGCAGATACAGGGGCATCCTAACAACTGACGTCTTCTATTAGGGTAGATCATTCCAATATAAAGGATCAAACCAATGAGAAGGAAAACAAGCAGGATTGTACTGTTTATCGTCATGCTAACAGCAGCGGCTGTGATTGTGCTCATAAAGAGAGACGAAGATGCCTCACCGTTGAGGTATATCAAAAAAGAAAGTGCTCACCACTCATTTGTCATTACGAAAAACAACGAAGTGAAGTTTACAGAAGAAATTCATATTCAAAACGCAAGCAATCGTCCTCAAAAATTCAAAGGTATCGGTGTTTATTCGAATAATTTTAAGAATGGATTGCTTGCAGCAGAAAGACTGAATGGATTTACAGACAGTGATCAACCAGAAATTTTAGAGTTGGGTGCACAAGCGCAGCAGACCTTCAGCATTGATTTTCTAGGAGAAAAAGGGGCAGCCCATATGAAGCAAGATCGAAGCCCGCCTGAGGAGATTTTATTTATATTCATTAAAAAATAGTACATAAAACACTGAGCCGTACACTTGTGTAAACTAAAGGAGAGCAGAAATGGATAGTTGAAAGCAGCAGGGCTACCTCTAGTTCAACCACACAAATATGTTAGCAGCCTTGGGACGTCAGGCCTATTATCAAACGATTGAAGCCAAGCCTGACCATGCTTCGATCCATTTTAACAAAACTATGATATGACAGAAATTTGAATTGGATCAGGCATAGGTTGACCCCGGATTTCAAAGAAGTTATTGGAAATAGAATGAATAATCTACCTTAAATATAAACCGTTAGTAGTGCTTACAAGGTTAATGAAATCTTTATCTGTTTTATGCATGATTAATATTTTTAAAGCCAGACTATTGATCCAAATAATTGTTTTTAGATCTGCTAATACTACACAAGTAGTGATTTTTTCTTTTAGAGAAAGCTTAATAAGGAATTCAATTTGGTTATAGTTTTTGAATACAAGAGGCTTATTTTCAAAATCATGAAAACTCATAAAATTCTCTTCAAAAAACTTCATCTCTTCAGGAAATGATTTTTTTAAAAGATTACTTTTTTCGAATAAATTACTGACTAAATGAAATTCTGAAACACCCCACAAATGAGATATAAATTCCAAATATTGATTTTCGATTTTTTCATATTTTTTTTTTGAAGCTTCATCATGTTTACATTGATCATAAAATATTTCTAAGTTATGACTTGCGGGGTATCTAAGCGCTTTAGGAAAGCGATCTACAATAAAAGACTGGTTAGGAAAAATCCCTTCACTATCTAACCACAGCAAATCTTCCTGGAGCAAACTAAGATTTTGAAGGGCACCGACTGGATCAATCCAAAGCTGTTTTTGTATAAGATGTTGAATTTCTAACAGATTATTCATATCAAAGACACCTAGCTTTCTACATAATAAAATAAATACTTTTAATTTTCATTATAAACACATGATTACACTACGGATATTTATTCTGAATTTATCAGGCACCGACCCGCGTCGCATTAGTCCGACACCAATGTCGCAAAAGTACATGGTAACGCCGGGCGAACATCGGATATACTCCCTTATATATTCGATAATGAAAATCATTATCATACATAAGGGGGATTTACGATGAAGACGGGAATGAAGGCGCGAGTGGCCGGAGGCCAGGGAATGGCTGCCTACAAATCGCGATTAGGAATAGCCTGGATGCTGGTCGTTGTAGTTATATTGACTGCCTGCGGAGCTGGCGCGGATACCGGCAAGCCGTCCGCGGCAGCGGCGGAGACGCCTGTCAATGCGGAGACAAGCGCGGGGGCGTTCCCGGTTACGCTCAAGCATATGAAGGGCGAGCTGGTATTGAAGGAAAAGCCGAAGAAAATTGCCGTGCTCGACGTGAAGTTTCTGGATCAGATGTTAGCTGTCGGCGAGAAGCCGGCGGGCAGCGTCATTGCCGGCGGCAGCACCGATTTTCCGGAATATCTCGGCGATCAGCCGAACGGGGTACAGGTGCTCGGAACGCGGGATGAGCCGAATCTGGAAGCGATCCTGTCATTGGACCCGGATCTGATTATCATGACCGATTTTCAGGAAAAGCAGTACGATAGCGTGAGCAAGATCGCGCCGACGCTCGTGCTGGATTTCTATGAAGACTGGCGCGATACGTTAACGACGGTCGCCAAGATCACGGACAAGCCGGCCGAAGCCGAGGCGGTGCGCCAGGCGTACGAAGACAAAGTGGCGGGATTAAAAACGAAGCTGTCCGAGCAGCTGGGCGACGAGACGGTAGCTCTGATACGTCCGAGAAAAGAAGGCATTCGCATTCACGGTATCGAGCATCGTACGGGCGGCATTCTGTATCGGGATTTGGGCTTGAACATGCCGCCGTTGGTTGAGGAAGTCGGCGAAGAAGGTTCCCTGGAAATCTCGATGGAAGAAGTGCCCGGGATCGGCGCCGATCGTTATTTCGTCCTGTCGGACGAGCTGTTCGCGGCAGAAGCCGAAGCGATGGTGAACAATCCGGTCTGGACCTCGCTGGATGCGGTCAAAAACAACCGGACGTACGACGTGAACTCCACGCTGTGGATCGCTTATTACGGTCCGCTGGCTATTGATTTGATCATCGATCAGGCGGCGGAAGCGCTGCTCGGAACGAATTGATATGGAGGTTTATCTGAACACGGAAGCGTGGCGGCAGACGGCGGCCAAGCATTGTATTCGGCTCGGCGATCCGCCGGCGAACAGCGTGCGCACGATTGCGTTGAGCGAACTGCATAACGAAGCGGCATGCCTGGAGTATGTAAGCTGGCTGCGGGACTATATCGGCGCGCCCGACCTGGCGGTCGCCGCTTCGATGTTGGCCAAGCGCCTCGGTTATCTCTGGACCGCTCCGCTGGTGACGGCGCTGACTTTTCATCAACAGCACGTATCATTCTCGCTGCCAGACAGCTTCCTGTATCATCCCGCGCTGACGGAAGACGAGGGCACGACGCGGTTTCCTTTTCTGGCGGCTGCGGGGGTAGGGGCGGAGGCACTGCCGATATACCGGACAGATCGGCGGGCAGAAGCGGTCGAGGAGCTGTTCGCGCGCCAGCTGACTCCGCTGCTCAAGACGCTTGCGGCGATTGCGCCGCTGTCGATGAGCATCCTCTGGGAAAATATTATGGTCCGGATCGGCCCGCTGTACAAGCCGAACGCGGACCATGCCGAAGCGGAACGTCGGCAGGTTCAGGCGGATTTTGCCTATCTGACGCAGGAAGCGCCCGGAGCCCTGTTCGATCAAAGACGCAATCCGTTCACCCGGTTTACCACGCTCGAAGGGGAGGTCCCGGCGGCGAAAAACGAACGGATCACCTGCTGCTTCTATTACCGGATGTCGGAGGAATACTGCAAAAAGTGCCCGAAAATTGACGGTGAGAATAAATCTCAATTACAATGACCTTAGCTACGATTTCTTTTTGCTAACGGTCAGGAGATGAGAGCAATGCCGCTGCACGAACAGACAAGCCTGTGGAGTGAGACGACGATCAAGATGCGAGGCGGATATGCCGGTACTTTGCAGACCGGCAGTACGCTTGTCCGGAACGAAACCGACTCGAATCTGCTGCTGCTGGCGATAGGCGGGGAAGGGGAGCTTGCGATGAACGGCGAAGTATGCCGCATCGGGGCTTCTTTTGCTTGTCATATGGCGCAGGGGACTTCGTTTACGCTCACGTCCGGGTCGGATGAACTTTATTATATGGTCATGACGTATCGGGCTTTCTCTCTGGAAGGGTCTTCCCAAGCGACACCTTCGTACCGGAAGCACCCGCTGCAAACTTCTTTCGTTCAGAGCACGGCGGCCCAGACGGAATGGGTGCAGCAGGCCGAGAAAATTATCGCCAAATGGCGCCGCGGCGAAGGATTGGAAGTGTTCCATGCCAACGCGCTGCTGCAGGTCATGCTGTACGAACTGATCATGGAATACGAGAGTGCCCAGGGCGGAGGAGAATCCGACAAAGTAGAGGCGGTGACCTCGTATATCGCTTCGCATTATCGCCGCAATCTGGGGCTGCAGGAACTGGCGGACCTCGCAGGATGCAGCGTCAGGCAGCTCCAGCGGCGCTTCAAGCGGGAGAAGCAGCTCGGACCGATGGAGTACGCGATCCGGCTGCGCATGGAGAACGCGTCGCGGATGCTGCGGCATACGGACGCTTCGATCGGGCAGATCGCGGACCGGATCGGTTACCGGGACGTGTATTATTTTAGCCGGGCGTTCAAAAAATATTACGGCGTGTCCCCGCTCGGGTACCGGCTGGACCAGGCTTCCAAACAAGACGAACGTTACGCGCAGGCGCTGCTGCGAAATCGTACGGCGTCTTCGTACGACTCGGCCCAAGGCCCGGTCATCTGCCATCTGCGCGGCGAATACCTCGTGCGGCAGCCGCCGCGGCGGATCGCCGTACTCGACGTGCAGTATGCCGATCATCTGCTCGCGCTTGGGCTGCCGCCGGCCGGAAGCGTCGGATCGGGCAGCGCCTCCGTCGATTTTCCGCCGTCGATCCGCGCAGGACTTCAAGGCACGGCGCTGCTCGGAACGTACGAATACCCCAACCTGCCGGCCGTGGAGCGGCTGTCGCCGGATCTGATCATCTGCACCGAAGTGCATGATCGGCACGCCGAACGGTTAAGCCGGATCGCTCCCGTCCTGACGTTCAAGCGCAACGAGAGCTGGCAGACGATTCTGGGATTGTTCGGCGAGCTGACCGGCAGGCGGGCGGAAGCCCAAATCATTCTGGCGGATTACGACCGGCGTACCGCGCTGCTGTCCGAAGAACTGGCTCCCGCCCTGGCAGGGCAGAGCGTGGCACTGATTCGCCCGCTCGATTCGCTCGTGCGCGTCCACTCGGCGGCCCACCGCACGGGCGCCGTGCTGTACCGCGATCTCGGCCTGCCGGTTCCTCTGTTCGTCGCGGATGCTGCGGACACGGCGTATCATATTTCCGTGGACAGGCTTGCGGCCGTGCAGGCCAGCCACTATTTCGTGCTGAGCAATCGGACGATGCAGGGAGGCATATCGACGACGGAGCAGCGGGTGTTGGATCGGCTCGATACACACGGGAACCGGCAGATCCACGGCGTCGATGCCGCGATCTGGATCGGCTGTTACGGACCGATCGGGATTAACGGTATCGTGGATCGGATCGAGCAGGCGTTGTTGAAATAAGCGAAGAGGAATTCGAACTGCTGTTTATCCACACCGGTCGGGGGCGTTACGAGGTCGTCTATTCCATCAAAAGAAACCGGTATTCGGCCAATCGCTTGATCGAGACGACGTTGAGCGGATCTTTTGACTATGACGTTGAATTTCTGGGCGGGTTAACAGAGAAATTGCAAACCGTGCGCACTCTTTTGGCATAATCTTGTATACTTGTCTTATGAATAAAACGTACAGCACGAAAATTCCTGTCTCGATGTATGTGAATCTGGTCGCTTATGCGGGTATGGCTGTTATGCAGCTTAGGCTGGTCTTGGTCATGGAACGCTCGTTTTTTCTAATAGCTTCATGTACGTTTTTCTTTGCCTTGATGATCATCATGTGGGTCTTGATCGCGAAAATAAGCAGGAAAAATAACAAATTGGAAATCATGCACGATCAAATCACAGTAAACAACGTCAACGTCCCGCTTGAGAGGATCGAACAGATTGTCGTACAAGGCTATTTTATCCAAAGTATCGGAATCAAGCTGTACGGAAAACGGTACGTTCCCCATGATCTGCATTTTCGGTTCAAGCGGGATGAAGAAAAGAATGTGGAAGAGTTCCGCAAGTGGGCCGAAGACAGCGGAATACATACAAGCACAGGCTGGATCAGAAGATGGATCTAGAAAAATGAACACCTCTGATTGCACGCGTAGTCAGAGGTTTTTGCTATAAAGGGATGATTGGAGGAGTGGTGTGTATGCAGCATATGGAGAAGATTATCGCGGAACTGCTGCCCAAGCTGGAAAAGGAAAACAGATTCGTGCTGGGACTGGACGGGCTGAGCCGCTCGGGCAAAACGACGTTCACGGCGGAACTGGTTCGGCATCTGCGTGAGCGGAACTTTGAAGCCGTCGCGCTGCATCTGGACGATTATATCGTGGAGCGAAAAAGGCGGTATCATACCGGCGAAGCGGAGTGGTTCGAGTATTACGGGCTTCAGTGGGACGTGGAGGGACTGCGGGAACATCTTTTCGGCCGGGTAGGCGCGAGCGGCAGCCTGTTTCTTCCGAAGTACGAGAGCGAATCCGACGATCATCGGATGCAGGAGATCGTGCTGCCGGAGCGGGGTGTCGTGGTGATCGAAGGCGTTTTTCTGCAACGGGGGGCGTGGCGGGAATATCTGGACGGCGTGATCTATTTGGATTGTCCGCGGGAAGTGAGGTTTGCCAGAGAAAGCCCGGCCACTCGGCAGAACACGGACAAATTCGTGAACCGGTATTGGCAAGCGGAAGACCATTATCTGGCGGCGGAAGACCCGTTAAGCCAAGCGGATTGGATTGTAAAAGAGTACAGCTAAGAGATAAGGAGGCGCCGGATGGAGTCTTATTTCCCGAATGCCGCGGAGTCCGAAAGAGGGATGCGGAAGAGGCAAACGATCGCCGCCGCGATCCGGCATACCGCTGCGCTCCGGTCCGACGGCACCGTCTCGGCGGCCGGCGATAACCGGCACGGTCAATGCGACGTCGGCGGCTGGTCCGATGTCGTCGCAATCGCGGCCGGTAACGTACATCGAGCGACTAACACCGGCAACGCGCATACGGTCGGTCTTCGGGCGGACGGCACGGTGGTCGCGACCGGATGGAATGCCCAGGGGCAGTGCGACGTGGAAGACTGGCACGGAATTGCGGCAATCGCCGCAGGCTGGCGGCGCACGGTCGGGCTGACAGCGGACGGCCGCGTAGTCGCGGCAGGGCGCAATGCCGAAGGCCAATGCGAAGTCGGCGATTGGCGCGAGATGACGGCAATCAGCGCGGGAGACTGGCATACGGTCGGTCTTCGATCGGACGGCACCGTATGCATGGCCGGCAGCCGCCGTTACGGTCTGGACCAAGCCGCCGATTGGCGCGGCATGGCGGCGGTCGCGGCCGGGTATCTGCATACGGTCGGCCTTCGTTCGGACGGGACGGTCACGGCGGCCGGTTCGAACAAGCACGGCCAGAGCGAGACGGGCGATTGGCGCGGCATCGTCGCGGTCGCCGCCGGCAGCTATCATACGGCCGGCTTAACCGCGGAAGGCCGCGTCGTCGCCTCGGGCTCCAACGCGCACGGCCAATGCGACGTCAGCAGTTGGCACTCTATCGTGGCAGCAGCCGCAGGATGCTTGCATACGATCGGCCTGCGCGCGGACGGAACGCTCGTCGCAACCGGCAGCCGCGAATACGGTCAGTGCGACGTCGACGGGTGGAGCGGTCTTCGGGTGCCGGTCAAGATTAACGGGAGCTTTGGGCCGTTTATATAGAAGGGTAACGTATAAATCAGCGAAGACTACCCAAATCCACCTCAACCAAAGGAGCTTACCCCTATATGAAAGCAATCATCGTGGAACACAAACAGCAGGAACAGGCAAACGGACTGACGTTGACGGAGCTGCCCGCTCCGATTCCGGCCGAAGGCGAACTGTTGGTCAAAGTCCGGGCGGCGGCGGTCAATCGCACGGACATCGTCACCCGCGAAGGGCAGTCCGGCTATGCGGTCAATCCGATTCTGGGCGTGGAAATCGCAGGAGTTGTCGAGCAGGCGGACGGGAACTCGGGCTTTGTGCCGGGCGACCGCGTGATGGGGCTCGTCAACGGCGGCGGCTACGCGGAATACGCGGTCATGCCGGCGGAGCGCGCGATGAAAATTCCGGACGCGTATTCGTTTGCCGAAGCGGCGGCCGTGCCGGAGGTGTTCCTGACGGCGTATCAGACGCTGTACTGGATCGGCCGGCTGCAGCCGCATGAATCGGTGCTGATCCACGCGGGAGCGAGCGGCGTCGGAACCGCGGCGATCCAACTGGCCAAAACGTTGAGCCGGGCGCAGGTGATCGTCACGGCCGGTTCCGAAGAGAAGCTCGACTTCTGCCGGAACCTGGGCGCGGACGTCGGGATCAATTACAAGACGCAGTCTTTTGAACAAGAAGTGCTGCAAGCGACAGACGGCCAGGGCGTCGATCTGATCCTCGATTTCGTCGGCGCGGACTATTGGGACAAAAATCTGGCCAGCATCAAAAAAGAAGGACGCTGGGTGTTGATCGGCATTTTGGGCGGCGTGCAGGTGGAGCAGGTCAATCTGTTCGCGCTCATGTCCAAATGCGTGCAGTTGACCGGAACGCTGCTCACTCCGCGCAGCGACGCTTACAAAGCGCGGCTGACCGCCGATTTTGTGTCCGAAGTCTTCCCGCATATCGAACGGGGCGAGATCAAGCCGATCGTCGATACGGTCTTTCCGCTGGAGCAGGCGATCGAAGCGCAGCGCCATATGGAAGAGAACCGCAATATCGGGAAAATCATTCTGCAAGTCGGAAAGGAAGACTGAACATGCCGTTACCGATGGTTCATTTGGGCGTCGCCGTCCGCTATTTCGAAGGAGGCGGCGTTCCCGAAGCTTTTGCATTGGGGAGCATCGCGCCGGATGCTATTCATATGCGGGCCGGAGCTTGCAGGGAGGACAAGGTGCGCACCCATTTTGGCGGCAAAGAAACGACGCCTGACATTCTGGAGCGGGAATACGCGTCGTATCTTGGCCTAAGCGACGAGCCGGAGTGGCGGGTTTACGTCCAGGGCTATTTTGCCCACGTGCTGACCGATTATTTGTGGGGACAAAGCGTATACGAGGACTTCAAGCGGCGGACGGAACAGGATGGACTGCCGCCCGGCGAGATCAAGAATACGTATTATGTCGATACGGACGGGATCGATTTTCGCTTATACGAGACTTCGGCGTGGACCGACGAGATCCGGGCCGGCCTACTGCGCGTTCCCGCTCGCGGGGTGCCGCCGCTGCTGACCGAACGCGAAGTGGACGAATGGCGGCTGCGTACGCTGCATTGGTTCGAAGAGCCGGCCCACAGGCCGGAGTCCGAACCGAAATACGTGACGATGGCGATCGTCGAAGATTTTATTCGGCAGACCGGAGACGCCACCCGCGACGCGATTCGGGAGTGGGAAGCGCGGCTGGAGCGGACAGGCGGGCATCGGTCGTGAACAGCGAAGACTGCCGGGACCTGATCTACGTTAGCCGTCCGCATGCGGACGACCTATTCTGTTATGCCTACGGAATCGAATTCGCGGAATTCCTGTCGGGGGTGAAGCCGCCGCTTGCGAATCTGCTGCTGCTGAACCACCGTTTCGATGCCGCCAAGTGGAATCCCCATACGGGATTGGAGTACGTGACCGCCGCGGAAATCGGGAGGCTGATCGAAGACGACGTATACGGGTACGGGGATTTTTGCTGGGTTGATGTGGAGCGGAAAGAAGATTTGAATAGGCTGACGCGGCCGCAGATCGCGGAGCTGCTGTTGTTCGGGCATCTGGCGGAAACGCTTGACGACCTGCCGTTGGCCCGCTTCGCTTATTACGCGCACGACGACGGCTGGTTCAACAAGACCTATTTTGCGGTAGCCGAGGACTATGCCGGGATGCTGTCCGGCGTCGTGCGGTCCAAACTGAGTCTTTTTGCCGGACAAGAACTGAACGACCTGCCGGAGACTGTGCAAACAGGGATCATGGCTTATGCGACGGACGGCCTGTTTATCGATTTTCTCCGGATGGAGATCGAAGATTCGCGAATCCGCGTTCCGATCGCGACCGTAGGGCATCATCGCGATATGGATCTTGTGTACGGACTGCGGGATAGAACCCCAGATGTGCGAGCCTGGCTGGACTACGCGGACGGAAAGTGGAAGCTTGCCAAAGGTCATGAATAAGCAGCGTCGGCGCCGAACCCTTATCTGTAAAAATGAAGGAGGCTCCTTATGTACGAACCGGACGAGCAGGAACTTGAGTTCCAAAAGTCCATTCTGGACGAAGTCGACCATTCGCTGACCGTGACGTTTTTTTATAATGAAAAGCGGGCTTTGTACGGATTTGTTGCAAGCGGCACGTCGCAGTTTGATGCGTATGGGGAAGACATTCTCTCGGCCGGAGTCTCCGCTCTGATTCTCAATACGATCAACAGTTTGTTTGCGCTGACCGAAGATCTTGTGGAAGAAGAGACGCGCAGGAATCACTCCAGCTGCATGCTGCCGAACCTGAAGGCCAAAAACCGCGCCAGCCGTGAAGCGATTACGCTGTTAAAGTCGCTTGAGATCGGGATTGAAGGGATTCAGCATATGTACGGAGAAGAACATCTGACGATTGAACGAACATACGCCGGGCCGCCTGCGAAAGTGTTTAAGCTTTTTAAATGAGCGGCCCTCCCGAGCCTGCCAATAATCAGAAAGAGATTCTGTCATGCTTTTTTGGCAAACCATGCAGACTAGAAAATTGAAAAAGGACGGATTGTTGTAGAGAAAGCAGGTGAGCTTGTGGGCTGTATCGTTTTTATTGTGGTATTGATTCTTGCCGGAATTTTTTATATGACTGTAGGAGGAGCTGTGGCCGGTTATGTTATGCAGCTCAAAGGAATTACCGGAATGGATGCTCACACCGCTGTCATGACCTATGCTTTTAAGACCGTGCCAATGCTAACTTTCTTCACCGCATCTATCGTTACGCTTCTGTTCATAATTAAAGATACATTGAAAAGTAAGCAGACGACGACAGATTTCCAGAATGGAAAAGAAGAAGATCGGAAAAAGGAAGATGATCCATATCAGGATAAGCCGCAATCGGATTGGAATCCAAACGATTGAGAAAGGAGAACGTCCATGATCATCCTGCAGCCTTTTGAACGTGCTGATTTTGATGAACTGATCCGCTGGAGCGGCGACGAAGCTTTTTTGCTGCAATGGTCGGGTCCGCAGTTTCGGTTTCCGCTGTCGGAGGACCAACTGGAAGCTTATGTGCAAGGGGCCAACGAACCGGACGTCTCCGATCGGCTCGTCTACAAGGCGGTCGACCCGTCGAGCGGCGCAGTTGTCGGGCACGTCTCGCTCGGCGCAATCGACCGGTACAACCGTTCGGGGCGCGTCGGCAAAGTGCTCGTATTCGGCGATTACCGGGGCCGGGGATACGGCAGCGGGATCCTGCACGAAATTTTGCGCATCGGATTCGACAATCTGCAGCTGCACCGGATCAGCCTCGGCGTGTTCGACTTCAATCTCTCCGCGCTGCGACTGTACGAGCAGGCCGGCTTCGTCCGGGAAGGACTGATCCGCGATTCGCGCCGGCACGGCGATACGTACTGGAACCTGATCGAAATGGGCATGCTGGAGAGCGAGTGGAAAAATAGGGAGTGAGAGGACGTGGGCAGCATGACGCGAGTCATCTTCGGCATGACGATGTCGCTGGACGGATTCATCAATGACGCCGAAGGGCGCATAGCGAAGCTGTACCCGGATTTTGACGAACTTCAAGCCAGCGAATTGATGCGCGAAGCGATCCGGGATACCGGCGCGGTGATCATGGGGCGCCGTACGTTCGGGATGGTCGACGATCCCGATACTTACGCCGACGGATACGAGTTCCAGGTGCCAATCTTCGTCGTGACCCGGCAGGCACCCGCGCGCACGCCGAAAGAGAACGGAGCGATCCGCTTCACGTTCGTGGACAGCCCCGAAGAAGCGGTGCGTCAAGCGATCGGGGCGGCGAACGGCCGCGATGTCACGGTCGTGGGCGGACCGGACGTCGGGATGCAGCTGCTTGGGGCCGGACTTGTGGACGAACTGCAAATCGGCATTACGCCGATCGTGCTCGGCGAAGGGACGAGGCTGTTCGACCGGCTGTCCGGGCTGCCGATTACGCTGCGCAAAACGCGGGTCGTGGAGACGGGGCAGCGGACGGATTTGTTTTTTGACGTGGGAACGGGTTGATCGATTATCAGTTGAAGCTTCTGGATTTCTCCCTTATAATCAGGATAGTGTGATGAATATTGTAAATATTGGAGGAACTCTTATGTTCGTAGGCAAAGGCGCAGTACGTGAAATGGCGAATGAAATCGATAAAGTGGTTCGGGACATCGACCAGATCACGCAGTCCAGAATCGACCGGGTAGCCGACAAAATCGACTCCGAATTGAATTCCTGCGGACGCGAATTGACGAATGCCGCGACGACGCTGTCGCAAATCAAGCCCCTCATGGATCGACTGGTGGCCCAGGTCGGACAGAACGCGCCGGACCATGTTCAGGTGCTGGTCTCTTCGATCGCCCAGGAAGTCGTAGCCAAAGCTTCCGGCGCGAGCGGCAATATCGAAGAAGTGCAAAGAAACATCAAGGACGTCGACAAGCTGACGGACGAGATCGATACGTTGACCGACGAAATCGACAAGCTGACCAACAAGATCGACGAAATTACCGACAAATACCAGAAGTAAGGGAGACCTGCCCGATGAGTGATTACACGCCGCCCGTAGGCAACGGACAACCGAACTATTTGTCGAATGGCTGGGGCAACAACAACCGGACCAAAGAGACGGTATCCAAAATCGATCATATCGCGGACAAAGCGCAGTTCGGGATCGAGATGCTGGACCACAGCCTGATCGGCATCGACGCAATCGAGAAAGAACTGGTCGAGCTGTCCAACGCTTCGACGCCGCCTTCCCAGGCGCAGCTCCGGGCGTTGGCCCACAGGCTGGACGCCCATCAGAAGCAGTTCCAGCAGGGGCTCGGCCGGATCAAGGAAATGATGACCGATATCGACAAAGCGACGGACACGATCCAAAACAATCGGACAAGCTGGTAATCGCAAAGTCGTGCCCAGGCACGGCTTTTTCTTTTTGCCAAAAGAAGACACCCTATGTTATGTACAAAACGGACGATCAAGCGCAGATACGCCGTGCTGTCCGCGAAAGGGTTTAAGGGGTCTAAGTGCAAGCGGCATCGATCGCTGTATGGCGGATTCCCATCACGAAGTAAAGCGAGAGGATCATATGCTGGACGGCTTGTTCGTGTTTTACAAAGAGAATGTGATCACCTATCGGCTCGTGTTTCAGTTCATGCGCGTGCGTTACTTCTTGATGCAGTTTTTTTTCTTTTTGTTATTGGTCTCCATTTACTTGTTGGTCTACGGCTTATGCATCATGCTGCTTGCGAACGAACCGCTTGTCGCTCAAATCGGATTGTTTGGCGGGATTGCGGCAGCCGTTCTGCTTACGCATTCGATGTGGCAGCTGAACAGAAAAGCCAAAACTATTTTGGAAAATCAGTATGGGCTAGAGGCGGCGCAAGGCGTATGGAGAACGGCGGCGTTCGAGACGCTTCAAGCCGATCTGCTCAAAAAGTACCTGCTGGAAAACGGCTTGTATGCGGATGACAAATTGAAGCTGTTGATCGAAGGGTATGAGGCCGCAAGCCGCAACGACAAATATCCGATCCTGCTGAACTCCGGCATACTGATTTCGCTGTCCGTCCCGTTGTGGATTCAGTTTGTGACCTTTGCGTATAAATCGGTTAAGACTTTGGAGGACGCGACCTGGCTGCTCCTGAGCGGCGTTACGCTCGTCCTGATCCTGATCTCGCTGATCAGTTTTACAAAATGGTTTTTCGGGGAGCTTCAGGATGCCGTTGTTACCGGGGATCGCGCTCATCGCAAAACGCTGATCGAACGGCTGCAGGATGCAAGGCTGCGTTATCAAAAAGCGGCGGAGCGGCCGGACGGTCCTCCGGCGCCAAGTCCACGAAAAATCCGGGGAGCGGCTTCGCCGCGTTTCGCAGCCAAACGACGCGGAAGATCGACATAACGACAAGACCTTATAGCCCGCTGCCGGAAAATAAGCAAAAAAGGCTCGCCTTCGCGGCGGGCCTTTTTGTATGCGGGCAAAGATTCAATCTCCTGTCCACGCCATCTCCGAATACGGTTCGGATACGGCGGTGAGCCGAAAGCCGAGCCGCTCATACAGCTTCTTGGCCGGGCTGCCGGACTGTACGCTGAGGCAGATCGGCGCACCGGCGGAAGCGGCACGCCGCTGCAGGTCGCGCAGCAGTTCGGACCCGATGCCCCGGCCGCGATATTCGGGCAGCAGGGAGACGTCGATGATTCGCCAGCCGTCCGGGCGGCAATCGAGATAGAGCTGTCCGATATTCCGCTCCGCCTGGCGAACGAGATAACGGACCGCTTCCGGGTAGCGCGAGGCGTAGGACATCCGCTGCGCGTTCCACTGCAGGGTCAGGAAAAGCTGCCGCTGCGCCTCGTCCCAGCCCCACGCATCCAGTTCTTCGCGGCGCGTGCCGGCATAGAGATCGTACAAAAAAACATCGTCTTCGGGTGTCGCGGGAACCGTCGTCACCATGGAATCCCTCCGCTGTGCAGAAATTTGTAATCTTTTTTATAAGTGTAACTCTTTTTGGCAATCTTGTTCAGTTTTTGTTCAGAGAATGGTGGTATACTGAAGTGGATTTTAAAGGGTTCTAGTCCTTATGCTGGTGGGTTCGGACGAACACAAATAAAGAGGAGGCTTGGGAATGACCGATGCTTACGTAGGAGAGATTCGAATATTTGGAGGGAATTTTGCACCTGTAGACTGGCAATTTTGCGACGGACAGCTCCTGTCGATCAGCGAGTACGAAACGTTGTACGCGCTCATCGGAACGACTTACGGCGGAGACGGGCAAAACACGTTCGCGCTGCCCGATTTGAGAGGCCGGACTCCGGTGCATGTGGGGAACGACGGTCAAGGCAATACGTATAGGCTCGGCTCGCAGGGCGGAGTCGAAAGCGTGACGCTGACGTCTGCCCAGATGCCGTCGCATACGCATCCGATCCGGACATCAAGCAATCCGGGAACGGCCGCTTCGCCGAGCGCAGGGTATTTTGCGACCAGTTCCAGCAATCAATACTCGGACGCGCCCAGAACCGGATCGATGGCTCCCGGAACAATCACTCCTCAAGGCGGCAATCAACCCCACAACAATATGATGCCCAGCCTTGCCCTCAACTTCATCATCGCGACGCAAGGCTATTTCCCACCCCAATCGTAAACCCGAAGGAGAGAATCAGACATGGCAGAACCGTATCTTGGCGAAATTCGTTTGTTTTCATGGGGAATGATTCCCCGCGGTTGGGCGGCTTGCAATGGACAGCTGCTGGCAATCTCCACGAACCAGGCTCTTTTCTCCCTTCTTGGCGTCAATTACGGCGGCAACGGCACCACGACGTTCGGTCTCCCCAATCTTCAGGGCAGAACGGCGATGTCTCCGGTGAATCCAGCCGGACCGGGACTTTTGAGCGGACAAGCCGTGCATACGCTTACAAATGTTGAAATGCCTGCCCATTCGCATGGAGCCGTCGGCGGTTCGGACGCGACACAGACCGATCCGACCGGCAAATTTTGGGGGACGAACGCAACCCGATTGCAGTATACGCCGGATGCTCCGACCGGGACGGCGAATGCGGGCGCGCTGGGCGCCGCCGGACAGGACCAACCCCACGAAAATCGTCAGCCTTACCTGGCCATGAATTACTGCATCGCGACGACCGGCCTGTATCCTTCGCGTCCTTAATCCAATTCCGATCGAAAGCGAGATGATGAGATGGATCCATTCGTAGGTGAAATTCGATTATTTGCAGGAACTTTTGCGCCTAGAGGTTGGCTGGTGTGCAACGGGCAGCTTCTTCCTATTCGACAGTATACGGCTTTATTTTCGCTACTGGGCACTACATACGGGGGAGACGGAACGACCACTTTTGCCCTTCCCAATCTGATCGGCCGGGCGGCGATCCACGAGGGGGCGGGCCCGGGACTGACTCCCCGTTCGCTCGGCGCCCAAGTCGGCGAAGCCGCCACGACGCTCCAGACTACTCAACTGCCCAACCATACCCACGTGACAGCCGCGATCTCCGCGACAGCGAACAGTGCCGATCCGACCGGCAGAATCTGGGCGAATCCGGGCGGACGGTCGCAGAAAATCTATTCGGACAAATCCGAGACGCCGTTGAATGCCGGACTTGTGGCTCCCTCCGGCGGCGGTCAGCCCCACAATAATCTTCAGCCTTACCTCGAATTGAATTACATCGTGGCCATCGAAGGCGTATTTCCTCAAAGACCTTGACGCTTCATCTCCCGAATTCCGTACGTTCCCGCATGGCAAGGCCCACTCCAGCAAGGAAGGGAATTGATCGTATGGATATATCGCCGTACAAAAGATCATTGGCTTCGTTCACAGCAGTCCTGATGCTGCTTAGCGTCTTTTTCGGCTATGCGCCCGTGACCCATGCCGCCGTGCTTCCCGCGAACGGGAAGCAGACTTTTGACGGGTATGCGCCGGCTACAGGAACGGTTCTTGAAAACCAATTTTTCCGAATTACGGCTTCTCCGGCCAATGCACTGTTGACAGCCGATTCGAGCGGCTTGTTTTTCGATTCGGCTGACGCGTCGGTGTCCGCTCCCGGACGGACGTATTACTACCAAATCGGCGTGAACGGAGATCTCGGCAGCTTTATTCTGGACACGGCCGAGGTCGGAGAATATACGGCCACGGACGGGAATTATACGGACATCAAGATCGTCGGCTATTCGGGCGGAGTCGAAGCCTTTACGCTAGGACCGCAATCCTTGGCGACAGACGGAAACACGACGTCCGTCGTTCCTTTCGATTTTGCGCCGGCAGCCGGCAAAAAAATCGATGCGTTCCGTGTCTATTACACGCTGGGGGCGTCGTCGGAAGCGTGGAACTTCAACGTGTTCAACTTCACGATCTCCCAGGCGACGGCCCGAAATACCGCGCCTGTCGCGGCGGCGGGTACACTGAACGTGACGGAAGATAATGTGCAGTCCGGTACGCTTGCAGGCAGCGATCCCGAAAGCGATCCGCTGACGTACTCCATCGTCGGCCAGGGCACCAAGGGCACGGCCGCGATCACGAACGCCAATACGGGCGCCTATACGTATACGCCGAACGCGAATGCGACAGGCGCGGATTCCTTTACGTTCAAAGTCAATGACGGCGTATTGGATTCGCCGCCGGCGACAATTAACGTGACGATCGCGGCGGTGAACGATGCGCCGACGAATCTTGTGCTGAGCAGCAGCAGCGTCGCGGAAAATGCGGCAATCCCGACGAACGTCGGCACATTGACGGCAGTCGATCCGGATGCGGGCGATACGTTTACGTATGCGCTTGCGAGCGGCAGCGGCGATACGGACAATGCAAGCTTTACGGTCTCGAACGGAACGCTGCAAACGGCGGCGTCGTTCGATTTCGAGACAAAAGCGAGCTACAGCGTGCGGATTCGTGCTACGGACAGCGGCGGGGCTTCGTATGAAAAAGCTTTTGCCATCGCGGTCACGAACGTCAACGAAGCGCCGACCGACCTCTTGCTCGACGACAATAACGTTGCGGAGAACGAACCGATCGGTACGGTCGTCGGCACGCTGTCGTCGATCGACCCGGATGCGGGCGATACGTTTACGCGTTCGCTCGTCAGCGGCAGCGGCGATACGGACAATGCCGCCTTCACGATTTCGGGCAGCGAACTGCGGACGAACGCGGTGTTCGACGCCGAAGCCAAATCGGCGTACGCGATTCGCGTCCGGACGACGGACAGCGGAGGCTTGAGTTATGAAAAAGCGTTCACGATCAACGTGACCGACGTCAACGACGCACCGGTCGTCGGAGGTGCGGCCGCGAACCAGGCAGTCAACGACAATGGAAGCGTTACGCCGTTCTCGGGAGTGACGATCTCGGATAACGACAGCGCGAATGTGACGGTGACGGTCGCGCCCGACGTGGCGGCAAAAGGGTCGTTCACGGCTGCGAGCCTGACGGCGAGCGGATTTGCCGCCGATGGCAGCGGCGGCTACGTCCGCAGCGGATCTCCGGCCCAGGTGACGGCCGCGATTCGGCTGCTTGCGTTCAAGCCCGCGGAGAACCGGGTCGCGCCGGGGCAAACGGAGACGACGACGTTCGCGATCGGCGTCAATGACGGGGCCGGAGGCCTCGCGAATAACGGCCTGACGTCGGTCGTAGCACTCTCGCTCAACGATGCGCCGACGGATATGGCGCTCAGCCGTCAGACGGTCGCCGAGCAGCAGCCGTCGGGCACGGCGGTCGGCACTTTGTCCGCGGTAGACCCGGATGCCGGCGAGACCTTTGCGTATTCGCTCGTCAGCGGCCCGGGCAGCGCGGATAACGGAAGCTTCACGCTCGTCGGCAGCGAACTGCGGACGAGCGCGGCGTTCGATTACGAAGCCAAAGCGCTCTACAGCGTACGTGTGCGCGTCGTCGACAACGCCGGATCGGCGTTCGAAAAAACGTTCGAAATCGGCGTCACCGACGTCAACGACGCACCGACGAATCTGACGCTCAGCGGTACTGCGGTCGCCGAGAACGAGCCGATCGGTACCGTCGTCGGCAGCTTGTCGGCGGTCGACCCGGATACGGGCGACGACTTCGTCTACACGCTCGCAAGCGGCAGCGGCGATACGGACAACGCCGCTTTTGCGATCGTCGGCAGCGAGCTGCGCACTGCGGCGGCGTTCGATTTCGAGACGAAATCGAGCTATAGCGTGCGTGTTCGCGTGACCGATCGAGGCGGTCTGACGTACGAGAAAGCTTTTGCGATTCAGGTGAGCGATACGAACGACGCGCCGTCGATTCTCGGTACGGCGGCCGATCAACCGGTGAACGATAACGCGGCGATTGCGCCTTTTGCCGCCGTGGAGATTATCGATCCGGATAGCGCCTCCGTGACGATCACGGTGACGGCGGATTCCGCCGCGAAAGGGCGCTTCACGCCAGCCAGCCTGTCCGTCGGCGGCTTCTCGGAAAGCGCGGGCGGTGTCTATACGCGCAGCGGAACGCCGGCAGCCGTCACGTCGGCGCTGCGGGCTCTCTCCTTCGCGCCTGCGGCCAACCGCGTCGCGCTGGGACAGACGGAGACGGTGACGTTCGACCTCGTCGCGGAAGATTCCGCAGGCGGACGCACGCAGAACCAGGGCGCGACGCTCAAAGTGTCTGCGGTCAACGACGCGCCGACGGATGCCGCGCTCGGCAGCGATGCCGTCGCCGAGAACGCGCCGACCGGCACGGTCGTCGGCAAGCTGTCGGCTGTGGACGCCGATCTTGGCGATACTTTTGCCTATACGCTTGCAAGCGGGGTCGGCGATACCGACAATGCGCGATTTGCGATCGTCGGAGACGAACTTCGCACCGCGGAAGCGTTCGATTACGAGACGAAGTCCGCTTATAGCGTACGTATTCAGGTCAAAGACGCGGCCGGAGCGATGTTCGAAAAGTCGTTCGCGATCCGGGTGACCGATGCCAACGACGCTCCGACGGAACTTGCGCTCGGTAGCCGCGACGTCGAAGAGAACAGACCGGCCGGCACGACCGTAGGTACGCTGACGGCCGTTGATCCGGATACGGGCGATACGTTCGGGTATACGCTGGCAAGCGGCAGCGGAGACAGCGATAACGCAAGTTTCGAGATCGAAGGCAGCACGCTGCGAACCGCCGAATCGTTCGATTTCGAGAAAAAATCCAGCTACAGCGTACGCATCCGCGTGACGGATCGCGGCGGCTTGACGTACGAGCAAACCTTTACGATTAACGTACTCAATGCCAACGATGGTCCGACGATCGCGGGCACGGAGGCGAATCAGCCGGTGACCGACAAAACGACGCTGAATCCGTTCTCGAACGTGACCGTGTCCGATATCGAGAATGACGAAGTGACGGCGATCGTCACTGTCACGGACGTCGCTCAAGGCGCGTTCACGGCCGAGAGTCTGGCCGCAGCCGGCTTCACTGAAGCAGGAGCCGGCACCGGACGTTACGTCTCGGATCGCGCCGCGCCGGCGGACGTGACAGCGGCTCTGCGCAAGCTCGTGTTTGCGCCCGCGGAGAACAAGGCAGCTCCGGGCCTGACCGGTACGGTCGGCCTGACGCTTGAAGTGACGGACGCCGAAGGCGCTTCGACTCGCGACGAGGCGACGACGCTCGTCGTCGCTTCCGTCAACGACGCGCCGACGGCGATCCGGTTGTCCGCCGCCGAAGTGCGGGAGAATCTGCCGGTTGGCACGGTCGTCGGCCGGCTGTCCGCAGCCGATCCGGACCCGGCGGATACGTTCCGCTATGCGCTGGTCGAAGGCGAAGGCGGCGAAGACAATGCGGTCTTCGCGGTAGCGGGCGACGAATTGCGCACGGCGGAGCGCCTGGATTATTCGAAGCGCAAAGCGTACTCCGTGCGGATTCGGGTGACCGACGTAAACGAAGAAAGCTTCGAACAAGTCTTCGCCGTGACAGTGACTCCGCAGCCTGCGGCGGGCGAGACGCCGAATCCGCCGACCGTGCAGGAGCCGGTCATCGATTCGCCGCCGCCGGCCCAGAGCGGGACGCGGCAGGTGGACGTTGTGGTGCAGGAAGGCCAGGAAGCGGCGGTCCGGGTAGAGATTACCCGCACGTCAGCGGCCGGACTTCAGCTCGATACGGTCAGACTGAACGCGGCCCAAGCCACGGAAGCGGCAGCCAAAGCGGCTGCGGGCGGGCAGGATTTCGCCCGCATCGTCATTGACGATATTCCGGGCAATCCGGCCGACGAAGTAGCCGTCAATATTCCAATGGCGGCTCTGAGTCCGCTTGCGGCCGGCGATATCCGGTTGGAAATCCAGACCGGGGACGTCAAGCTGACGCTGTCTTCGGCGTCGTTGGACGCGCTGCAAAGCGACGGCCAAGACTTGTACTTCCGTATCGTGCCGATCAAGCAGCCGGAGCAGCGGGCCGTATTGGAGCAGCGCGTATTGAACGCGGACGAAGTGCGCAGCGCGGCTGCCGGTACGGTCGTTCAGGTGCTCGGCCGTCCGATGACGATCGAGACGAATTATACCGGCCGTCCGACAAGCGTCGAGCTTCCGCTGACCGACGTCACGCTGCCTGCCGATCCGGCCGCGCTTCGGGCGTTGGCCGCACGGCTGGCCGTATACGTCGAGCATAGCGACGGCGAGACCGAACTGCAGCGGGGCGAAGTGAAATACGACGCGCGCGGCATTCCGGTCGCGATCGAGATCGAAGTCGACAAGTTCAGCACGTTCACGATCGTGGCCGCCGGGCCGTCGATCCAGCGCGAACGTTACGTATTCGGCTATACGGACGGTACGTTCCGTCCGGAACGGACGATGACCCGGGCCGAGATCGCCGCTGTGATCTCCCGGAATATCGGCGTTCCTTCCGGCAAGGGACAAGGCTATACGGACGTTGCCGCTTCGTATTGGGCGAATACGTATATCGCACATCTCCAGGAAGCCGGCATCATGACCGGAGACGGCAGCGGCAAGTTCCGTCCGGGCGACGCGATCACGCGGGGCGAACTGGCCGCGCTGATCGCGAAATGGAAAGCGCTGGCTCCGGCTCAAGCCGGACCGGCGGCTTCGGACCTCGCGGGCCATTGGGCGCGGTCGAACATCTCCGCCGTTATGGAAGCCGGGTTCATGACCGGGTATCCCGACGGCACGTTCAAGCCGAACCGGGCGCTGACAAGAGCCGAAGCGGTCGTCGCCCTGAACAAACTGTTCGGCCGTCCGCCGCTTGAAGGCGTGGAACGTCCGACCTGGTCCGACGTACCGACTTCGCATTGGGCTTATGCGGACATCGAAGCGGCGTCGGGCAGCTACTCCGCCGTGCCTTCGGGCAGCGGCGGCGAGGTGAAGGTCGATCCGCGCTGACGGGCCGGACCTGCCTTAGAAGCGCTTGAACAAATCAAGATAAGGAGGAGTTTTCTTTTATGGGAGAAGCAAGTGCAGCCGCGCAAACGGAAGCTGCAAACACGTTGACGTTTTCGGGCGTTCAACGCGGCAAAAAAGACGATCTGATTCATTTGGTGGCGGCGGATTTGGTGTTGACCCAACAGTATTTCGAAGATTCCGCTTCGGATTATATCGTGCAGGCGGATACGGTACATCTGGCCGAAAATTTAAGGCTGCCCGGACGTCGGATTGCGATCCATGCCCGCATCGTGTCCTCGGACGGACCGGTTCGCATCGACACTTCGGGAGCCGCTCTCGTAACGGGAGAAGGAACTTTTTCTCCGGAGCAAAAAGCGGAATCCAAAGCTCAGCCGGTTGAACACGGCCAAGCCGGTGAGAAGGGCAACGACGGAGAACGTGCCACAAACGGGAACCCGGGCGGTCCGATCCTGCTGGTCGCCGAACGTTTCAGCTTGAACGGAACGCTGGAGCTGGTCGCAAACGGAGGGGACGGCGGCCGAGGGCAAGACGGAGGTGATGGTGCACCCGGAGCCGATGGAGCAAAAGGCGACGACGCGGAAACGTATATTTTCTCGTCCGATAAGGAAGGGGAGCCGGGCAAACCTGGAGGAAACGGCGGCGGCGGCGGCAGCGCCGGAGCGTCGGGCCAGGGAGGAAACGGCGGCCTCGTATTTGTGGGCAGCGTTGTTCAGCCGGAAGACGGCCGCTTCGCATTGACAAGCGAGGGAGGCCGGGCGGGAGAAAATGCCCTGCCGGGAAAAGGACAGGCCGGAGGCAAAGGGGGACAAGGCGGCTTAAAGCTCTACACGACTCCGCCCTCTTACGGCGGTATGCCGGGAACGATGTCCATTCCGATTACGATAGTCGGCAAAGAACGAGCGTCCACGGGACAGGACGGCGAACAAGGACAGGACGGACAAGCGGCAGCAGCGGCGAACGCCGGTTATAACGGATCGATCGTCGTTGCGACGCTGACGTACGAACAGTTTTACGGCGTTCCGATCGAGGTCGACAATCTGTCGCAGAGCGATAAAGCCCGTGTGGAAGAAGCGTTATGCGCTTCTCTCGAACAGAAAATGCTGACGTTGAACAAAGCGAACGTCGCTTACCTGTCCGGCGAGGAGACGAATATCGAAGAAGCGGTCCTGCTGCTGCAATGGTTGTACCGCACGGTGCCCGACGAAGCGGCGCTGGCGAATTTGAGAAGCCTACCGAAAGAAAACGGCGCACATCTGGCTCCCCTTCTGGAAGCATCGGTGCAGTGGCTTGCTCTGCGTAACAGAATCGTGATTTTGCTGTCCCAGATAACGCAGGGACTCGATTATTTCGGGCATCCCTGGAACTGGGTTCCTCTTTTGCCACTCGGCGAATATCAGGAAAGGGGCAGGGATCTGATCGACGCTGCGCAGCAGGCGGAGCAGCTGTACCGGGATTATCTTCAGGCCCAGGATCGTATGGAGAATCGGGTATATGCGCTGAAGCATGCTTTGGACTTGTCGGCCGATAGCATCGCAGGCATGGAAAAATCGAGAGAAAACACGATCAAAACGAGAATTGATTTGAAAAAAACGGTAGACGGCATGATGGAGAAAATTACGGCCCAAGAGGCGGTATTGCAAAAAGAGGCGGCGGAATTCGTTGAGCTGGTTAGAAAACAGCTGGCCGTGGCCTCGCTCAAAGAAATGTTTAATCTGATCGTAAACGGCGTAGCTTTGGTGACCAACGTCGGACCGGCGATTACGGCGCTTCGGACCGGCGGAGCCATCGCTTCCGCGATCGGCACTTACATGGAGTCAGGTAAAACGATTGCAATATCCGAGGAAGGCAAAGACCAAAATCAGGTCGACAAGGAGAAAAAGAAAAAAGAAGCCGCTCTGACCAAGTCGGTCGGCAATGTGACCAAGACGTTGTCGTCAGGAATCGCCGTCATTACAAACGTGGTCAATTTGGTCGATCTGACGAAACGAATGAACGAGGCACGCGACAGTTTCGGTTACAAATCGACCATGGTGACGATGAAGCGTGAAGAATTCGAAGCTATGTTGAAGCCGGTGTATAATCAGATCGCTCCGGAAAAAGTAGAAGCGTACCGTACAGCCTTTTATACCTATCTGAATATTGTAGAAGATTATCAAAGCAAAATTCAGAGCTATAAGGCCACTTATTTTCAAGAAGGGAAAACGGTCGCCGAGATCATGCGTATCCGTGCCGAAGACGAACGCATTCGTCAGGCGCTCGGCAATCAGGATGATCCTTCTCTTCCGCTGTTCCATACGTACGTTTTCAACATGTATAACGAATTGAAAGAGAATTTGATCGATTTTCTCTACCAGGAATATCAGGCGTTCCGGTATTCCGTACTGCGACACGATCGTTTTCCGAAGCTAAGGGACAATCATGTGGCGGAATTGAGCCGGATTCATGCCGATATCACCGGAAAGTTGACGAGCGATATCAATCGATCGGACGCGTCCATACAGGACATTCGACAGCTCAAGGTCATTTTGAACGAAAGTTCTTTTCCAGATCAGTTCGCAATGTTGCGCGAGCGCAAGCAAGCCTTGTTCCCCGTATCGCTGGACAATCCCGCGGTTCGGCAAAAACTGGCGGGCAAGGCGCACATCATGGTGAACAAAGTGAAGTTCGAACTTCCCGGCGTGCAGGCAGGCTCCGGCGAAGTGCATATCGAATACAGCCATTCGGGATATTCCGCTTTTCTAAGTCGAGATGCGCAGCGATATGACTTCGTGCATCAGCGAATCAGAGGCTTTTACGAGTACTCATCGCATGACGGTACCGATGTTCAAACTTCCGGTGGTAACATCGGCGACGGCTTGACGCGGATCATGCCCGGACTGCTGACGCTTTGGTCGATTGCCCTGCCTCAAACCGATTCGGCCGATGCACCGTTGAACGAAGGCGTCGATCTTCAGGGAATGAAGCAGATCGTCATGACGTTCGAAGGAACCGCTGAACCGTTTGCGGAGAAAGCGCCGACTTCTCCGCTGGACAGGCTTAAGGTCAAGGGGACCCCGATCACGGGTCTTACAGATGACGACGAGCTTTTCTTGGTCGGAGAATCGGTCGCCGAGTCCTCCGTAGAACATGAATTGGAGGAAGAACTTGTGATCGAATTGTAAGAATGCGGCCCGAAGCAAAAACTCGCAGGGATAGTCCCGGCGAGTTTTTGCGCGTTCCGGTCCATTAAGAGACTCTTGCCGAGACAAATCTGTTAGGGCAACAAACGAATTTATCCGTGTATCTATTACAAGGAGGCTACAACCATGTCGATCATCCGGGATTTGTTCCGGCATCTCGATTGGGCGAACCAAACGATGCTGGATACGCTGCGGCAGCAGGAAGTCGGCGGCAAACCGCTGATCCTGTTCTCGCATCTGCTGCACGCCGAACGCGTGTGGCTGGCGCGGCTCGAAGGAACGGACAGTTCGCGGTTCGCGATCTGGTCCGATGTCGAAATGTCGTACTGCGCCGAACTGATGGAGCGCAACGCGCGGGACTTCGCCGCTCTGCTGGACGATCCGGCCGCATCCGATCCGGCCCGCGTCGTCGCTTACGCCAACAGCCGGGGGACGACGTTCACGAATACCGTCGGAGACATTCTGACGCATGTGGCGCTTCACGGCCAGTACCACCGGGGGCAGATCAACGCGCGGCTGCGCGAAGACGGGCACAATCCCGTCAACGTGGACTATATTACGTTTAGACGCTGAGCCGCTTCGCGACGGGCGGGATTGTCTCCGCTTCGCCGCCCTGTTATAATTTGCCTATACTATTCGTACTGGGGGTTGGACCGTGGCAATGTGGAGCGTACCGGATTGCTCGTTCGCTAGAAAAGCCTTGCGCGAAGCCTGAATAGGGGCGGACTTTGTGTAGGGCAAGGCAGCAACAATCAGTATCGATCGCCCTGACTTTACGTAACGGCTTACCCGCAGGCTTTGCACCTTATCGCTTGACTACCAACAAATAAGGGGCTGAAAGCTATGCAAAACGTAACGCCATTCATTCGCAACCATCAACTGAACGTGATTCATAAACAAGCCACTTTCCTGCTCAAGACGCTGCGCAGCGTCGCGGATCGCAAAGTGCTGGAATCGGTTCGCCATACGGCCGTCCTGAACGTGTTCGAAGCGTTCGATCATCTGGATGCCGGGCAAAAAGAGCTGTTGGAGCGGATGTCCGCTTTCGAAGCGGCGCACGACCTGCAGGACTATCTCGATTCGCTCGAACCGTATCTGCTGCCGTTTCCCGAAGCGACGTCCCAACAGATCCAGAAGCTGTTTCCTAAAGCGAAAAAGTTGAAAGTGCTGGAACTTGCGGCGGTGGATTATCCGCATACGACGTACCTGAGATGGATCGATATCGCCACCAACCGGCTGTTTATCGTCTATCCGCGCGCGGGCGGATTCGTCGGGGTCGAAGGACGGATGACGTCGACGAACAAAAAAGGCTTCTGCATGTTCTGCAATCGGCATCAGGAACTCGGATTTTTCAACGTGAAGCTCAAAGGCAGTTCGCCGGACAACCTCTCTTCGCTCGGCCAATACGTCTGCATGGACGATCTGGCCTGCAACAAAGGGATTACGGATCTGGGTCCGCTGGAAAAGTTTCTGGCTTCGGTAGGCAAATAAGCCTGAGCGTGAGTGCGTAAATCGTATAACAAAAAGGCCGCTCTCCGGAGCGGCCTTTTTGCGTGCGCATGAACCGGGATAACCGCCAAGCCCGGTCGAAGCCGGTCTCCCCGCAACCCCGGTTCCTTCCGTCTTACTCCGCCGCGGCGTTCAGGTTTCCGGCTCGCCGGAATTTCCGGGCTCGCCGCGATCCGCCCGCAGCAGGCGCAGCGTGTACGCCATCGCCGGGAGGGCGAGCTGCAGCTGGTAATACGAAGTCCGTGGCAGGCCGATTCCGGCTTCGAACAGCCAGAATCGCTGCTCCGCGTCGATGCCGATATCCAGTCCGATCTCGTGGAAGCCGCCGCCCGCCGCTTTTTCCAAATGTTCCGCCATGCGCAGTCCGTACCCGTCGATACGCGTATGCAGAGGACCGTTTTCTTTTTCCCCGAATTGGTTGGCCAGAAAGTCCGCCCATGTGCTCGTCCCGCGGTACGTAAGGTCGGTATTGGTCACTTTCACGTGCGGGGTCAGCGACAAGCCGATCGAATGGAAAGCGACGATCCAGCGTCCTGCGCCGTTTTTGGACAGATGCAGCCGAACGTGGAACGGATGTCCCTGCGGCGTAACGCTGCGGATCAGCTTCTGCACGAAATATTTTTTGGCGGCCAGCATATGAATCAACCGGGGCAGGTCTTCCCGCGCGAACCGGTGCTTGTACTGCTGGTCATACAGCTCGATGCCGTCTTCGACAAACTCCGCGGTCAGCGCGTTCCGGCCGAGGTACCCGCCGTTCGTCTTGAAGATGACGCGTTCGTGCCGCTCGATAAAATCGATGACGTCCCGGGCGTCGGATTCCCGCACCGCCTTGTACGGAATAAGGCTCTGCGCCAACTGCGGATCGCGCTCGACCATCTTGTACACTTTGGTCTTCGTCATCGAGCGGCCCGCGATCGTATGGCCCATCGGGATACCGTCCAGCTTGCGGTAAGCCGCTTCGAACCGGGCGATCCCGCGCCGGCGCGTATTGTCGTAGACGGCGTCGGGATAACGGAATTCGCCGCGTACCCATTCGTCGTGCTCAAGCTTCATCCCGACGATCGTATGCTCTCCGATATCGGAAGCGCGAAAATAATAAAAGTCGGCTCCGTGGTAGGCGGCGGCGACCGCGCAGGCTCTCATCAGCGCCGGTTCGACCTTCCAGCCCAGCATCATGCCGATCAGCGGCTTTCGATCCATCGTCACCGACCTCCCGCATCGCGTTCGCCGTCCGCGCGTCCGCTGTCCGTCGGCTCGCCGCGATGCCGCGCGAGCACGTACAGCGTGTATGCCATCGCCGGAAGCGAACCCTGCATTTGGTAATACGGCGATCGGGGCAGGCCGAGACCGGCTTCGAACAGCCAGAACTTGCCTTCGGCATCGACGCCCAGATCCAGCCCGAGTTCGTGAAAGCCTGAGCCGATCCGCTCTTCCAGATACTGCGCCGTCCGGATACCGTATTCGCCCAGACTGTCGTCCATCGGGCCGCCTTCCGCTTCGCCGAACTGGTGCAGCAGGAAGTCCGGCCAGGTGCTCGTTCCCCGGTACGTCAAATCGCTGTTGGTAATTTTGACGTGCGGCATCAGCGAGAGCGTGACCGATTTGTAGGCGATCACCCATTGGTTCTGCCCGTTTTTGGACGCATGGACGCGAATATGAAAAGGATAGCCGTGCGGCGTGACGCTGCGGATCATTTTTTGTGCGCAGTATTTTTTGGCAATGAGCAGGTCGAGTGTCTTGAGTGTCTCTTCCCGGTTCAAATTGTGCACGTACTGTTGATCGAACAGCTGGATGCCGTCTTCGCCCGATTCGGCCGTAAAAATATTTGCGCCCATCGCGCCGCCGTCCGGCTTCAGCACAACCTGTTGGTGCTTGTCGATAAAGCCGAGCGTCTTCTCCGCGTCTCGCATCGTCATGAACGGAATAAGGTGGCGCTTCAGGTCTTCGTCGCCCCGGAGCAGGTTGTACACTTTCGTCTTGCCCATCGAGCGTCCTTCCAGCGTATGTCCCATCGGCACGCGTTCCAACTTGCGGTACGCTTCCTTGAACAGCGATTTGCCTCTGCGGCGCACGTTGTCGTAAATGACGTCGGGATAGCGGAATTCCCGCTCGATCCATTTGTTGTCTTCGAGCTGCATGCCGACAATGGTGTCTTCCTTGATATCCCGGGTGTGAAAATAATAAAAGTCCGCTCCGTAATGCGAAGCGGCCAGCGAACACGCTCTCATCAGGTCCTGTCTGACTGTCCAACCCAGCATCATGCCGATCAGCGGTCTTGCGGTCATCGTTACCGGCCTCCCGTTAAGTTCAATACAGCCATTTTACCCAATCGGGCGAGATTCGTCACTGTCCGGGCGGCATGGGTAATACCGGGTAGAGACCGACGAAAGGAGACTTCCCATGACCCTCACGACGAACGAACAGCTATCGCAGCTGCTGGCGGCCTATGACCTCGACCGGCCGCAGCCTACTTTTTTGAGACATAACGAAAATCGCACTTATCGCGTGCAGGATGCGGGAGGACGCAGTTATTTGCTGCGCATCCACGATCCTTACGTACCCGAGATGAAAGGACTCCAACATCGGTACGACGGCATTCTGGCGGAACTCGAGATGCTGGAGCGGCGCGGCGCCCGAAGCGACGAAGAAGTGCAGGTGCCTGTGCGCAGCCGGGCGGGCGAGCTCGTGACGACGTTCGAAGAGCGCGAGCGGACGCTAAACGTCTCGCTGCTGACGTGGCTGGATGGACGCGACCTGCAAAAAGAAGATCTGTACGGCGAGGATATGGTCGGCAAACTGGGCGGGGAACTGGCGAAGCTGCATGCCTTTTTCGCGGAATACGCAGCGCCCGGCATGGAAGCGAGACCGCATCAGGGCCGGGCTTACAACGACCGCTTGGCCGGCGTCATCCGCTCGGGCGTCGCCAAAGGGCTGTTCACGGCCGAAGACGCGGACACGGTGGAAGAGACGCTGCGGCTGATCAACGACCGGCTCGCGGGGCGCGGCGGAGAATTCGGAACGGATCTGATCCACGGCGATATCGGCCTGAACAATGCGATCGTGACGGAAGACGGCGGCGTGCGGCTGATCGATTTCGGCTTCTACGGCAGAGGCTACCGTCTCACGGACGTGGCGATGGGGGCCATGATGCTGCCGAGCGACCGGCGCGAGCTGTTTCTCGCGGCGTATGCCGGCGGCAAAAAGTGGACGGAAGAAGAGCTGCGCGAGATCGACGGCTTCATGCTGGTCGCGATTCTCGGGTATTACGTGTTCCAGTTCGGCAACGTGCGGATGCACGATTGGATGCGGGAACGGATGCCGATGCTTTGCGCGGACAAATGCCGGCCTTTTCTGGCGGGAGAGCGGATGCTGGAACGAATCGCTTTTTGAAAAGGGAAAGGTGAAGAGTGAAAGGGGCCGCGGAGCGCAAGCAAGCAGGAAACGGCGAGGACGGCGGAGAATTCCCGTGTAGACGAAGAAGTCAGGCTCCAAGCCGTTTGGATACGAGGGAGTTTAGAGGCCGAAAAAAGGCAGAGTCATAGAAGGAGGATTCCATGAAAATGTCTACGTGGGCCGGAGGCGCCGCACTGGCGGCGCTCGCCTGGCATTATCACGCGCTGCCCCGGAAAGATCCGATATCGACCGAAGATACGCCCGAAAGCTGCCTGATCGACACGCCCAACCGGCCGGCGTTCCAATCGGGCACGGAATGCGCGGCGTTCTCCAGCGCTTACGTCATGCGCCATCTGGGCGAAAAAAGCGACGGCCGCGAGATCTACCGGGGCTATCCGCGCAAACTGCTGGACGGTACCGTCGACCCGCGCGGCATTCTCGTTTTTTTCAAACGGAGAGGCTACCGGGCGACTTTCTACCGCGGAGACGCGGACACGCTCAAGAAGCGGATCAGCCTCGGCGTCCCCGTCATCGCGTTCATCAAAGTTTACCCGGATAAAAGATACGCGCACTTCGCTCCGGTCGTCGGGTACGATCTGGAACATTTCTACCTCGCGGATTCGCTCAAACACCGGATCAATGCGCGGGGAGAGAGTGTCTACAACCGCAAGCTGCGCATCGACGAACTGGAACGGCTCTGGCGGACCAATCCGTTGTATAAGCAGTCTTATATCGTGATTGAACGGTAGGAGGGGCCTGCCGGAAAGGGGAAGACGGATGGAACTGAACGATTTTATGGAAACTTCGATTCCGTGTTCGCCGAATAGAATTGCCGAGCAGCATCAAGGAAAGCGAATAAATTTCACTTCCGGGAATCGGCTGTCGGTTTTTTTCATCAGAGCGCCGTTTTTATTTTTGAGATGTTGGTCGAAAAAGTCCAGCATGTAGGCATTGACCACAGTATCGGCTCTTTGAGGCGCTATTTTTCCGGTGAGGCCCAAGCGGGCGAACAGCGGAGACAGGAACTGGGCGTCGGTAAAGTTCAGATGTTCGGTATTCTCGATATAAAGCGCTTGTCCTCCCGCTTCCACCGCTTCATGCATCCGCTTGAGTTCCAGCCGCTTGTCTTGCGCAGCGGCTTCTTCCCATTCCCGCGTCGAACCCATACGTTCCATTTCTTCATCCGTGTAGGGACGCTGTTCCAGCACTCGCTGCAGTTTCCCGAAATAGCTGTCCGACGTAATAAACAAGAACGGTTTCCGCAGCTCTCCCCGCTCGCGCAGGCGATACAGCCCGCCGTCCAGATCGATGCCGGCCGCGATTCGCGGATCGTACGAAGCGTCATAAGCGGCGGCTCCGCCGATCGAATGACCGAATATCCCGATATGGCCGAGATCCAATTTGCTTTGCAGGTTGCTCGGGATCTGCCCGGACTGCATCTGTTCGAACCGGTCCAGTACAAACGCGACATCGTCGGTCAATAGGCGGCCCAGCCGATCGCGCTGCAGGCTTACTGTGCGATAATCGTCGTCGGGCGAGAACAGGCTGTCGGCTGCGGCAGTTGTAATCTTTCCGTCCGGAAATTCGGTGGCGAAAGTAGTATAGGTATGGTCGATCACGGCTACGATATACCCGCGAGCCGCGAGGTATTCGGCCTGCGACGTATGGAAGAACCTCGACGAAGCGTTGCCGGGATTGCCAACAATCAGCGGATAGGTCGGCTGCGCCGAAGACACGGCAGCCTGCGGATCGGCATGGGCGGACACCTGCTCCAAATAGTCAAAAGTAAATTCGGGCAGTCCGTACTGCGCAGCCATATGTGGCAGAATCCGGGGGTCCGGAATCCAGGCGGCGGGTGTGCCGGTGCCGGCTTGAGCCGGATACCACACCTGAACCATCAAAGCCCGGTGCCCTTGAACGGGTCCGTCGAACGTTTCTGTTCGGTCCGTATCCACAAGATACAGCGCCTGCGTGCCTACCGGATAATCGCCTTGCGGCTCGGGCAGCTTGACTGCGGGAAAAGCATACAGCAGACCGACCGTTCCGGCCAGCGCGAGTCCTATACCGACATAGGCGAATCTTCGCAGCAGTCGGTACCGTTCTTTTTTGCAGACAAGCGCGGTAACCAGCAGGACCAGCACAACCGCGGCTCCCGCCAATGCAAATCCTCTCATTGTCGACTCCTCCTGTTCTTTTGGGCAGATGCTTCAATCTTACCTGGCAAAGGCCGTTTCAGCCATCGATTTTCCTTACAGCTTGATCGAGCTTGTGGGTACAAAAATCCCGGGTGCAAGAGCTGCTTGGCTTGGGACAAGGCAGCAGGCGATTTGGAATATTGCGACTCCGGACTCAAGACCCTCTCCCCAAATCCTTCTAGAATTGAAAAGAACTAATTAAAGAAGGTTACATACGGATGAAAAGAACGTAAAATGACCCAGTCGGAGGAATCGCGATCTTGAGAAAGCTGCCGTTTATCATTGCCGTTATTTGTTTGGGAACCGCCTTATCCGCTTGTTCCGCTCCAGCCGTTCCTCTGAGTCCTGCGGCTGCAGGCGTGACACAGGAGGAGAGCGCACAGATGGAGAAATATAATGCGTACGTGACGTTGAACAACCTCATGAGAGGCCGGATCGACGAAGTGCTGATTCATTATTTCGAGAAGTTCGGTACGGACAAACAGCCCGTGATCGAAGACAACTTCAGCTTTATTATGCTGGATGTGGTCGAACAGGACCGCGCCGTAATCGATCAGGTCAAAGGCTTTATGTCCAGCAAGCCGACTTTTGCGAGCGCCGACCCGGCTGCCTCCAAGCTGATCCCGGGTATTCAGGATCTATTGGCCGTTCTTGACGAGATGAAAGTCTATTACGACAGCAAAGGCTATGTGGACGACGACTTCACCACAGGCAAAGAGCTGCACGCCAAACTGCTGACCGCTTATGAGGCTTACGACAAATCCGCCCAGGGCTACTATACGGCTCTGCAGAAAATGGGCGACGAGCAGCGTCTGGCCGATCTGCAGGAATTCAAGAAGGCCGGCCAGGACATCCGGTACAACGCCTTGAAGTTTATGATCGACGCCGAAGCGACGGCGATGGAGATCGAGGCGCAGGGGATTCACGCCGCCAATGTGCTGGAGCTTGATCTGGCGAAATTCAAAGCCAAATACGAGGTGATGACCGCCGATCTGACCGCCCTGACCACCCTGTCCAAAGACAAAGACCAGATTCAAAAAGAAGGCCTGAACGAGTTTGCGATCCGCAGCTATGTGGAAGCGGCTACCGAAGCCAAAGTCGGCGCTTCGAATATCATCGAACGGATCAGGAACAAGGAGCCCGTATCCGATTCCGATCTGAGCGGCCAGTTTCTGGACAGTACGGAAGGAACCCCCGAGACGTTCAACCAGCTGATCGGCAAAGCGGTCGAACGTTATAACGGCATGTAAGGCAAACCGCGTAGGCCCAGCATGAATCCTCCCTTTGAAAGCGTGCCTAGACGGTACGGCTTCCGAAGGGAGTTTTTAATATAAAAAATGAACAGGGAGCGTGAACCGTATGGAAAATGAGCTGATGCAGCGTCTGATTGAACGGTACTTGAGCGCTCATCACACGTTCGCAGTCGACCTGCCCAACGGTATGAAAGCGGGCGAAGTTCTGCGGCTGCGGGGAAAATCGGTCTTTGAAAAAAAGGAGAAAAGCGGGTCCGAATCGAAGATCACAGTTAAAAGGTTCTGTCGTAAGCAGCAGGAGCCTGGAAAACGGCGAATCCGGAAAAATAGCGGCGGACGAATCTTTTTTTACAAGCGATCGAATCTCGTAGTCAGGGAATAAGTCATCGTACGCCTTGCACGGACAAAAAAAGCGGTGAAGCCGCTGTCAAAGGAGGAGAGGACACGCATGAAAAGATCCTCATTGTCCCTCGCACTCCGTATTCTGTCGCTGCTGCTCGGCGTAGTCGGAGTGCTGCTTATTATCCGCAGTACGGAACTTGGGCTGGCCCAGGCGGATTCGCTGACAGACGGCGAACAATACGACTCCGGCACCCGATTCTGGCTGGTGCAGCAGAGCGGGATCGCCGCTTATCGGACGCTTGGCGCGATTCTGGCCGGAGTCGGCCTGTTCCATGCGCTGCGGCCGCTCAGCCGGCTGGAAATGCAGCGGATCAGCACCTCGTCGGAGCAGGAAGACGAGCTGACCGGCATCAAGCAGACGCTGCTGCCGGGAGCGGCCAAAGATTCGGACACGTTCGCACTGCGTGCGGCCGGGTCCGAAGGGCCAAGAATCGATACGGCCGCCCGCATCGTCAACGCGTCTCCGCAAACGATCTATTGGGCGTTCGTCGATCCCGACGTGCTCGTGCGCTGGCTGCCTCCCGCAGGGATGCGCGGGCGGATCGAGCGCTTCGAACCGCAGACGGGCGGCGCTTACCGCATGACGCTGACGTCTGCCGACGCTTCCGCTTCGTTCGAAGGCAAATCGTCGCCGGACACGGACATCGTCGAAGGCCGCTTCACGGAACTGGTGCCGGGACAGAAGATCGTGCAGACGGCGACGTTCGATTCGCCCGATCCTTCTTTTGCCGGAGAAATGGTCATAACGTGGGAACTGGAACCGGTCGGGGAAAAAACGAAAGTGACCGTCCTCTGCGAACACGTGCCGGCCGGCATCCGGCAGAGCGAACACGAACAGGCGCTGTCGTCGACGCTTGCGAATCTGGAACGCGTAATCGGATAAGGGAAAGCTTGGTCGCTGTGTAATCTATTTATCTTGGATTATGACATGCGAAACAGGCATCCTGACATATGGCAGAACGTCTTCTTTTCCTATAATAGAAACAGAAGTTTATGTCCAAAAGCACGCATGGTAACATGAACACGACATCATAGTCCGAAACGGAGGATTTTCTTTTGCCTATTTTCCATGATTCCACAGCCCAAACGTTCCATCTGCAGTCCGCCGCGTCCAGCTACGTGATCCAGCTCGTTGAGTCCGCGCATCCCGCCCACGTGTACTGGGGACCGAGACTGTCCCAGGAAACGTTCGAGCCGCGCATCCATTCGATCGAACGCGCCTCGTTCAGCCCGAACCTGAGCCCGGAAGCGATGCACGTCTCGCTCGACACGCTTCCGCAGGAATATCCGGCCTATGGCAGCGGCGATTTTCGCGAGCCGGCGTTCGAAGCCCGCTACGCGGACGGATCGACGATCAGCCGCCTGACGTACGAGAGCCACGAGATCGTGTCCGGCAAGCCGGCGCTCGAAGGCCTGCCCGCCACGTACGTCGAGAACGACGCCGAAGCGGACACGCTGCATATCCGCCTGCGCGACGAGCTGACCGGACTCAGCGCCGTGCTGAGTTATACCGTGTTCCACGAGATTGACGCGATCACCCGCTCCGTGCGCTTCGCGAACGAAGGCCAAGACGTGATCGCTCTCGGCCGCGCGCTCAGCGTCAGCGTCGACTTCAACCACAGCGAATTCGAATTCCTGCAGCTCTCGGGCGCGTGGATTCGCGAACGCCATATCCACAAGCGCGAACTGGTGCCGGGTATCCACCGCATCGACAGCAAGCGCGGATCGAGCAGCCACAACCAGAACCCGTTTATCGCGCTGCTGTCCAAAGACGCGGGCGAAGACTTCGGCGAAGTGTACGGATTCAGCCTCGTGTACAGCGGCGGATTCCTCGGCCAGGCCGAAGTGGATTCGTTCGGTTCGACGCGTGTCCAGCTCGGCGTCCAGCCGTTCGATTTCGAATGGAGACTCGAAGCGGGTGAGACGTTCCAGACGCCGGAAGCGGTCATGGTCCGTTCGTCGGAAGGACTCGGCGGCATGTCGCGCACGTACCACAAGCTGTACCGCACCCGGCTCAGCCGCGGCGAGTTCCGCGACAAAGCGCGTCCGATTCTCGTCAACAACTGGGAAGCGACGTATTTCGATTTCAACGCGGACAAGATCAAAGAGATCGCGGCGGCCGGCCAGGACCTCGGCATCGAGCTGTTCGTGCTCGACGACGGCTGGTTCGGCAAGCGCGACAGCGACAACAGCTCGCTCGGCGACTGGTTCGAAGATTCCCGCAAGCTGCCGGACGGCTTGTCCAAGCTTGCGAGCGACATCACGGCGACGGGCATGGAGTTCGGCCTCTGGTTCGAACCGGAGATGGTCTCGCCGAACAGCGAACTGTACCGCAATCACCCGGACTGGTGCCTGCACGTGCCGAACCGCAGCCGCACCGAAGCGCGCCGCCAGTTGATTCTCGACCTGTCGCGTCAGGACGTGTGCGATTATATCGTCGATTCCGTCTCGAAAGTGCTGGAATCCGCGCCGATCACCTACGTCAAATGGGATATGAACCGCAATATGACGGAGATCGGTTCCGAACTGCTGGCGCCGAACCGCCAGCGCGAGACGGCGCACCGCTACATGCTCGGTCTGTACGGCGTGCTGGAACGCATCGTGTCGCGCTTCCCGCATATCCTGTTCGAGAGCTGCTCCGGCGGCGGCGGACGTTTCGATCCGGGCATGCTCTATTACATGCCGCAGACGTGGACGAGCGACGACAGCGACGCGGTGGAGCGTCTCAAGATCCAGTACGGCACGAGCATCGTCTATCCGGCGAGCAGCATGGGCGCGCACGTATCGGCCGTGCCGAACCATCAGGTCGGCCGCATCACGCCGCTTGAGATGCGCGGACACGTCGCGATGAGCGGCAACTTCGGCTACGAGCTGGACCTGACGCAGTTCACCGAAGAAGAGAAGACGGAAGTGAAAGCGCAGGTGCAGCAGTACAAAGAACTGCGCGGCCTGATCCAGTTCGGCGACTTCTACCGCATCAAAAGCCCGTTCGAAGGCAACGATACGGCATGGGCCTACGTGTCCGAAGACCGTTCGCAGGCGTTCGCCGCCTACTTCCGCGTGCTCGGCGAACCGTATGCGCCGCTGCGCCGCCTGAAGCTCAAAGGACTCGACCCGACGAAGCGCTACAGCGTCGAAGGCCGCCTTGGCCAGGGCGAGAGCGGCAGCGTGTACGGAGGCGACGAACTGATGCACTTCGGACTGTCGCTGCCGATGCTGAACGGAGATTTCCAGAGCGTGCTGTACGTGATTAAGGAAGTGTAAATTCGGCTTTTTGTCAAAAGGGCATCCAATCAAAGGGACAAGAGCGATTATCGTTGTCTGCAAAATAATCGTCTTCAGAAAATCTCGTCGGGAAACCAACTTCCCGGCGGGATTTTTCGTTTATTCAACAGGGAGCCGACACAGGAGAAAATAACTGCGGGAGAACCGCTATTTCGCGTTTCCAGCATCTTTCGGCGCAAATAGCTGCGTACAAACCGTTATTTGCTCAATGCAGCTCCATCTCATGTTCTTTTGTGCAAAATAACGGTTGTTCGGCAGTTATTTCACTTTTTGACGAAAATTTATCCCGAATAGGGGTTCTACTGCAGTTATTTTCGCCAACCGCCCCGTAACTCTCTTTCCGGCCTGTCTTGGCCTGCTTAGGAATCCTTGATAGGTCATGGTGTTTCTAATTTTCCTATGGAAGGACAGTATTCAAATGGAGCACAAGTATTCTGGTTCTAGCCGGCCCGACAGCAGCAGTGATCGGATAGCCGCACCGATCGCGGTCATCTCGGATATTCACGGCAATGCCCCGGCGCTGAGAGCGGTGCTGGCAGACATTTCCCAGCGGGGCATCGGCACGATCATGAATCTGGGAGACAGCCTGTTCGGTCCGATCGATCCCGTCGGTACGGCGGAGCTGCTGATGGACGATTCCCGCATCCTGCATATCCGGGGCAACTGCGACGAGATTCTGCTGCAAGGCAGCGCCGATTCCGCGACCTTCGCTTTCGTGAAGCTGCGGCTGACTCCCCACATGCTGGAATGGATTCGGAGTTTCCCTGCGACCCTCACATTTGAGGACCTGTTTTTCTGCCATGGAACGCCGCAGGCGAACGACCGGTATCTGCTGGAAAAAGTAACGGAGGAAGGCGTTCGCTTAAAAAGTTCCGCGGAGCTTGCGAGCGAATTTGCGGGCTGCGACCATCGTTACGTTTTTTGTGGCCACAGCCATATGTTCCGAACGATTAAACTGCCGGACGGCCGGACGATCGTCAACGCAGGCAGCGTCGGGCTTCCGGCTTACGAGGACGAACTTCCTTTCCCGCATGTGATGGAATCCGGTTCGCCGGATGCCGATTACGCGGTGGTTGAACAGCGTCCGGAGGGAAGCCGGGAGGTTCGGCATATCCGGGTTCCGTATGATTTCGAAAGTGCAGCCGTATTGGCGGAGGCCGCAGGGAGAGCGGATTATGCTTTTGCGATTCGTGCGGGGAGGGCGCTGCGATAAGCGGCATCTTGGCATCGGGCAGTAGAAGGAGGAGAAAAAGATGAACATTTACCTGGTCAGGCACGGAGCGGATGAAGAAGGCTATCGCGGAGGGTGGAGCCGGCGTGGGCTGACGGAAGAAGGCATCGCCCAGTCGAGGAGATTGGGAGACTATTTGCGCGATCATGCGGAAACGTACGGCATTCGTACCCTGATAGCCAGTGATCTTCCGCGCGCGGCACAGACGGCAGCAGAGGTCGGAAGGGTATTGGGGCTGACTGCGGTCTATTCGGACGAATGGCGGGAGATGAACAATGGCGATCTGGCCGGTATGCCGAATCCCGAAGCGGAAGCCAAATATCCGGGTCTATATTTCAATACGCTCGGGATGGATGATCCCTATCCGGGAGGAGAAACGCCGGCACATTTTCAGAACCGGACTCTCGCGGCTTTCGGGGAATTGTGCGGCCGGATCGAAAACGGCGAGACGGAAGCGGATGTTCTGCTCGTCACGCACGGCGGTGTCATCAATATTCTGTATCATACTCTTATGGGACGGGAATGGACGAACCGGGCTACCTTTTATCCGATCGATCAGACTGCCACGCACACGGTAACGAAAACGGACGAAGGATGGGAAATAACGGAGGAAAACGTCCTGCCGCATAAATAACACAACCGGAGGAGGAGGCACGATGCAACAAGCTGCCGTTGTCGTACCCTACGACGCCAACTGGCCAAGTCAGTTCCAAGAAATCGCCGGAAGGCTCCGCCAATCGCTTGGCGACCAAGCGCTGCGGATCGACCATATCGGTTCGACGGCGGTTCCCGGGCTTGACGCCAAGCCGGTGATCGATATCCAGATTTCGGTGCCGGCGCTTGAACCGATGATCTATACGCAGGCGCTCGAATCGGCCGGATACGTTCACCGCGCAGACAATCCCGATCTGACCAAACGTTATTTTCGCGAACAAGCCGGACAGCCGCGGACGCATATCCATGTGCGCGAAGCGGGCAGTTGGTCCGAGCAGACGGCGCTGCTGCTGCGCGATTTTCTCAGGGAGCACGAATCCTATCGCAAGCTGTATGCCGCGGAAAAGCATGCGCTGGCCCGCCGGTATGCCCGACCGGATCAGCGGCAGCTGTACGTGGACGGCAAAGACCCGGTGATCTGGCGCATCCTGTACGCAGCGAGCGGGTGGAGTCAGGCAACTGGCTGGAAGCCGCAGCGTCACGGCGACGACGATCAGGATCGGCAGGCGCCGTCGTCGGGCGATACGCGCTGAGCCCCGATCTGTCCCCTTGAACGCTTCCGGGTGCAGCATGAACAAATCCCCGCAAAAGAATCGCCAAGGTTGACTTGCCCATCCCCGCCCTCTAGCATAGAAAGCAGTGAATGACGGGGCAACGCCCCGTTCAACTTTGAGGCAGCCGGAGGGATCGCGATGATCAATCATATGACGACGCTTGGATTCGATATGCAGGGCGAAGAAGATTTTCTGAAACTGGCGGATTACGCCTACAAGAACGGGACGCCGATCCAGACGCCGCAGGGCGCTTACGTTCGGCTTCAGGCCGGAGGCGGCGCGGAACTGTGGCTTCAGCTGGACCGCGAACAGGTCGCGATCGGGATGCATCCGCATTTTACCGGGGCGGGTCTGATGCAGGTCGGCATCGAAGGCGAGCTGCGGCGGGAAGAAGCGAACGAACTCGACGGGACGTTCTATGCGTGGGCCGGAGCGGAAGCCGGGCGTCCGGGCGAAGGCTTGTACGCGTTTTTGTTCGATCTGCCGGACCGGGACGTGTACGGGGCGCTGACGACGCCGATGATCCGGTCGGTGCAGCTGTCGGCGTTCGCGCATGAGCTGACGGTGTTCTCGAACGAAGCGGATTATTATTCGTATCAGTTGGAGCGATCCGCGGGAGGATTGGTGCTGCAAACGGAGACGTTCACGTCGACCGGCCTGGACGATCAAGGCGGCGAACCCGGTTCGACGGCTGCTTTTACCGGACGAGTGCTGCGCGCGGGCTGGATCAAGAACGAAATGAGCGGAACGTATTTTCATTGGGCGCTCGTGCGCACGCTCGGCGGCGATATCGACGTGGTCGCGGACGAGCGGCTGGTCGGCGGACGCGAGATTCACGAAGGCGATATTCTGAGCGGGTCGTTCTGGCTGAGCGGGCGTTTGGTGGAACAGACCTGAACTTGAGACCCTATGGGAAGGAGCGAGGCAGATGGAGTTGAGCGGGATAGTTCCGATTTTGCGTATCTTCGACGAGACGAAAGCCCGGGAATTTTATATCGGGTATCTGGGGTTCGCCGTCGATTGGGAGCATCGTTTCGAAGCGGGTCTGCCGCTGTACATGCAGGTATCTAGAGGACCGGTGCGGCTGCATCTGTCCGAACATCACGGCGACTCCACGCCGGGCTCCGCGGTTCGGATCGAGGTGTCGGACGTGATGGCGCTGCACCGCGAACTGACGGTCAAGCCGTACCGTTTTCTCAATCCGGGCGTGGAAAACAGACCTTGGGGCGGGGCGGAACTTGAGCTGGTCGATCCGTTCGGCAATCGCCTCGTGTTCCATGAATCGAGTTGAGGCCGGCGTTAGCGGAACTTGAACCCGTCCATGTGTAATCTTTGATCTGCAAGCCTTGATAGGCAACCCCTGATTTGTATCCGCATACATTCTGACAGCGAGACATTCTGACAGCGAGAGGACGATGCACCATGACCCAAGCGCAAATTCCATCCATGATGAAAGCCGCCGTTATGCACGAATTGAGACAGATCACGATCGAGGAAGTTCCGGTACCGGAGATCGGGCCGAACGAAGTGCTGATCCGGGTCATGGCCGTCGGCATCTGCGGGTCCGATCTGCATTATTACGACCACGGCCGTATCGGCAATTATGTCGTTGACGGACCTTTCGTGCTCGGGCACGAATGCGCCGGCGAGATCGCCGCGGTCGGCGCGGAAGCCGCGCAGTTCAAAGTCGGCGACCGCGTCGCGATCGAGCCGGGCGTCACCTGCGGCAAGTGCGAGATGTGCAAGGCGGGACGCTACAATTTGTGTCCAAAGGTCGAGTTTCTGGCGACTCCGCCGTATGACGGGGCGTTCGTGCAGTATCTCAAGATGCGCGCGGACTTCGTGTTCCCGATTCCGGACCATCTGTCGTACGAGGAAGCGGCGCTGGTCGAGCCTTTCTCGGTCGGCATCCATGCGGCGTCCCGCTCGAAGCTGCAGCCCGGTTCGAGCCTCGCGATCATGGGCATGGGCCCGGTCGGCCTGATGGCCGTCGCGGCGGCCAAAGCTTACGGCGCGTCGACGATCATCGCGACGGATCTGGAGCCGCTGCGGCTGGAAGCCGCACGGAAGATGGGGGCGACGCACGTCATCAACGTGCTGGAGCAGGACGTGGTCGGAGAGATCAAGTCGATTACCGGCGGAGCGGGCGTCGATACGGCGTGGGAGACGGCGGGCAATCCCAAAGCGCTCCAAGCCGCTCTTAGCAGTCTGCGGCGCGGCGGCAAGATGGCGATCGTCGGCCTGCCGGCGCAGGCGGACATTCCGCTGAATATTCCGTTTATCGCCGACAACGAAGTGGATATGTACGGCATTTTCCGTTATGCCAACACGTATCCGAAAGGCATCGAATTCCTGTCTTCCGGGCAGATCGACGCTTCTGTGCTGATCACGGACAAGTTCCCGCTTGCGCAGACGTACGAAGCGCTGGAACGGGCGTTAAATTACAAAAGCGAATGCCTGAAAGTGGTCGTGTATCCGAACGGCTTGCTCTGAATCCTGCGTCGACAAGAGATGCAGTTTCCATATCGGATGGCGGGTCTTGAATAGAGTTGAGCCGAATAAACTGTACATTAAAGGAGCTTTCCGTGTAAACCTTCGTGCGAAGGAAAGAACGGGGAAGCTCCTTTTGTTGTACTTTTTATGTGTGATTTTACAAAGTTATCGTTTACATTTTACAAATCGTTCACTAGTATTAAATGCGGTGGCATCTATACTTACATACATGAGATTATAGGGGGATTACAAGCATGCGCAAGTTGTTAACGAAACGTTTGGCCGGAAGGTCTTTGGCTTGGCTTTTGGGTACGTCCCTTTTACTGGTTCCGTTCGCTTCCGCTTCAGCCGAATCGGCCGGGACGCCTACAGAAACGAAGATTACGCTGCTTGGCACATCCGACGTCCACGGCCGCTTCATGCCGTGGGATTATGCGTTGGACGGTCCGAATCCGGCAGGAAGCCTGACGCAGCTCCATACGATGATCCAAAAAGTGCGTGCGGAAAATCCCAATACGATCCTGGTGGATGTCGGAGACATGATTCAGGATAACTCGGCCGAACTGTTCAACGATCAACCCCGGTCTCCGATGATGGTCGCCATGAACGAGATGAACTACGACGTCTGGGTGATGGGCAACCACGAATTCAATTTCGGTCTGGACGTGTTGGAGAAAATCTCTTCCCAATTCGACGGACAGCGTCTCGCCGGCAATCTGTTCAAGGCAAACGGCGACCGGTACATGCCTGCGTATACGATCATCGAAAAAGACGGAATCAAAGTCGGCCTGATTGGCATGACCACGCCGATGATTACCGAGTTCGAGAAAGGGACCGACCACCTGGACGGCGTGAACGTGAAAGATCCGGTTCAGGAAACGAAAAAAGCGATCGCCGAGCTCAAAGGCAAAGTCGACGTCATGGTCGGCGTCATGCATATGGGTCTCGACAACGAGAACGGAAATCCGGGCACCGGCGTGACCGATATCGCCAATGCGAATCCGGAACTTGCCGCGATCTTTGCCGGACATCTGCATACGCTGATCGAATCGGAAACGGTGAACGGCGTGCTGATCGCCGAACCGAACAAATACGGATCGCACGTCTCGCGTATCGACCTGACGTTCGAGCAGGACGGCGACCGTGTCGTTTTGAAAAATAAAGAAGCCCGCGCGCTTGCCGTAAAAGCGTCGGACGGCACCTATGCGGATTCGGATGCGCAGCTTGAACAGACACTCCGACCGTTCCACGAATTCGCCCGCGCGGACGCCAATATCCGGGTGGCCGAATTGAAAGGAAAAAATCTGGTGCCGGCGGACGAGATCACAGGCATTCCGGCCGTGCAGGTGCAGCAGACTCCGTTGTCGGACTTCTTCGCCGAAGTCATGCTCCATTACAGCGATGCCGACGTGGTGGCGCACCAGATCGATAACGACAAAGCCAGACTGGATATCGGACCGATCAAGAAAAAAGATATTGCGTTCAACTATCAGTACGCGCTCGGCGAAGTGACCGTGTACGAAGTTACCGGCCGCGATCTCAAAGACTATATGGAATGGTCGGCGGGATACTTCAATTCGTCGCGCCCGGGAGACGTCACGGTCAGCTTCGATCCCAAGCGCCGGGCTTCCAAATACAGCACGAACGATTTCTTCGGCGGCGTCACCTATGAGATTGATCTCTCCAAGCCTTACGGCAGCCGGATCACGCGGCTGAAGTCCGCCGGCGGAAAAGCGATCCAAGCGTCGGATAAGCTGAAGCTCGGTATGAACGCGTACCGGATGGAAGCATTGATCGGGCAGGGCGGACCGCTGGAAGGACGCACGTTCAAGCCGCTCTGGTCGTCCAAAGACGCGTCGGCGTTCGGCGAGATTCAAGGCACGATCCGCAGCCTCTCGATCGCTTACCTGACCGACGTGATGAAAGGCGTGTACGAACCGAAAACGCGGAGCGGTTGGACGATCACCGGCGTCGATACGGATGCACCGGCGCGCGCGGATGTCGTCGAGCTGATCAACGACGGCATCCTGTCCGTCCCGACGACGGAAGACGGCAAATACACGAATATTGCCGCCATTAATATTGCGGACGCCGTGAATCCGCAAGAGATTGCCGCCCTGTCCGCCAAAGCCGGCTTGGACCCTGCTCAGTTCAAAGGCTTGAATACCAAAGGCGAATTTTATCGCAAGCTGAACGCGGCCCGCAAATTGGCAGCCAACGGTGGGGCAGCGACCCCATCGACTCCGACTGCGCCAACTCCGGCCAAGCCGGAAGCTCCAACCCCGGACACCGAGGCAGGCAGCCAAGTGAAACCGGGCAAAGTGACCGCAGAGTATCTGAACGCGCGCCTCTGGCCTTCGTCCAGGTCCAAGATCATCAAGGCCGTACCAAAAGGAACCGTGCTCGACGTCCTCTCGGCAGACAAGCACGGTTGGTTGAAAGTGAAACTGGACGGACGCATCGCTTACGTGTACGGTAAATACGTGAGCGTCGCGAAATAGGCGCAAGCCGCGGCGGTATAGAGGCGAAAGCGTCTGTACGGCCTGGATCAAATACTTGAACAGCGGAGGAATCCTATCCATGAAAATTGCGTTTCTCATCATCGACATGCAGATCGTCCATTTGGAAGGCGTACCTCAGTCCAAAATCGACAAGGTATGCGAATATATCAATCATGTGTCTGGCGTGATGCGTGCAGCCGGGCATCCGATTATCCATATTCAGGATATCGAAGGCATGACGGAAGAGACGGAAGGCAGCTACCGAACGATCGAAGAGATTGTATTCGAATCGCCCGATCAAGCGCTGTCCAAACCATATTCGAATGCGTTCTGGCAGACGAAGTTGGAAGAAACGCTTGCGCAGCACGGCATCGAACGCGTCATACTGGCCGGATTCGCAGCCGAACACTGCGTACAGTTCACGTACAACGGCGCGGTCGAACGCGGACTCAGTCCGGTACTGCTGCAAAACGGCATCCTCAGCCGGCACGACGATGCGGTCGCCGCCGCTTACCGGGATCGCAACCTGATCTCGTATCCGGTCGTGGAATGGCTGGCGCGAAGCTAGCCCTGTCTCCGGTAACCTGTCGGCGTGACCCCGGTCTTGCGCTTGAATAGCCGGTAGAAAAACTTCAAATCGCCGTAACCGACAGCCGCCGCGATCTCCGCAATCCCCGTGTTCGACGAGGAGAGCAGATCGCAGGCGGCTTCGACGCGTGCATTTTGCAGAAACGTCGAGAAGTTCAGCCCGGTCTGCCGCACGAACAGGCGGCTGAACTGGCGTTCGCTGAGGCCGGCCGCCCGTGCCAGTTCGCCGAGCGTCAGCGTCTCCGCGTACCGCCGCTCGATCTCCCGCACCGCCCGCGCAATCGACGCTTCGGCCGCGCCGCCGCGGATCGGCCCGGCCGAGGAGCCGGGCTCCGCCTCTTCGGTAGGATGCTCCGCCGCTTCGCCGGCGCGAGTGCGCTGCAGGGCGATCAGAATGCGGATCACGAGCGAGGTCAGCACCGCTTCGCAGCCCGGCTGCCGCGCCGTGTACTCGCGATACAAAGCGGTGAACCAGCCGTGGAATTCGCCGGGATCGCGCAGCTTGAACCAGGGACTTCCGGATGCGCGAAAAGCGGCGAGCAGCGCCGAGGCGTCCGGAAACATCTCTTCCAGCCGCAGCAAATAATCGATCGGGAAAATGCAGTTGTAGACGATCAGTTCCCGGCCGCGCCCCGGCGCCGCGGGGCGGAACACATGCGACACGCCGACCGGAATAAAAAAGACGTCGCCGCGCGAGACCCGCATATTCCGGTCGCCGATATAATGCACGCCCGCGCCTTCGCACACATAGGTCAGCTCGACGAAATCGTGCGTATGCTCCAGCATATCGAATGATTCCGACGTCCGGTTGACGTAAATCGGCATTTCTTTTTCAAAAAAATACGTGCCCAACAGTCGATCCATGCTTCGCTGCATAGGTGATGCCTCCTTGGCCGAAGCCGGCCGGTCTTACTGCTGCTTCGAGCCTAATCGATTTGTCCGAGCTTGTCCAGATTGGCCTATGAATTCGTCCGAATCGGCCTCTTGCTCCGGGTGCAAATCGTTTTACAATGAACAAGAACGGCAACGACATTCAGGCTACAAGCATGGGCATTCACTATACGATCGACCGGGAGGAATATCACTGATGCGTTCAACGAGAGTGACCGAACTGCGCTGCGAGTATTTGCAAGATCCGCTGGGACTGACCGTTCGCCGTCCGCGTCTGGGCTGGAAGCTGCTGGCGGATCGCCGGAACGTGATGCAGAGTGCTTACCACATTCAGGTGTCGGCCGACGATCCCTCTTTTGCCGAAGAAGGGTTGGTCTGGGACAGCGGACAAGTAGACTCGGACGAGAGCGTCCATGTGCCGTATGCAGGCGAAGCGTTGGTCTCCGTGACGCGCTACCTGTACCGGGTGCGGATCTGGGACGAGCAGGGCGAAGAATCGCCGTGGAGCGAGACCGCCTGCTGGGAAACGGGACTGCTGGACGCCGCAGAATGGCGCGCGCGGTGGATCACGCCGGCGGCGGAGGCTATCGATGCGGCGGCTCAGGCGGCTTTTTATATGCGGGGGCAGTTTGAGATGAATGGGTCCAAAGTGCGCCGGGCTACTGTCTTCGCGACCGCGCTCGGGCTGTACGAACTGGAACTGGACGGCCGGCGGATCGGCGACAGCCTGTTCACGCCGGGCTGGACCCGCTACGACCGCCGTCTTCAGGTGCAGGCGTATGACGTGACGCAGCAGCTGAGCGGCTCGGGCGGCGAACCGCATGTGCTCGGCGCGGCGCTTGCGGACGGCTGGTACAAAGGCCGGCTCGGCTGGGAAGGCCGCCGCGATATCTACGGAGACCGGCGCGCGCTGCTGCTGGAGCTGCATATCCGGTACGAAGACGGCACGCGGCAGGTGATTGCGTCGGACGAATCGTGGCGCGCCAGCGCGAACGGACCGATACGCATGTCCGGCCTGTACGAAGGCGAGACATACGACGCTTCGCTCGAAATGCCCGGCTGGAGCGGCCCCGGCTTCGACGACGCGGACTGGTCTCCCGTCTCGGCGCTGGACCGCCCGATGGATACGCTGATCGGCGAGCAGAGCGAGCGGGTCAAAGTGACGGAGACGATTGCGCCGGTGTCGCTGATCGTGACGCCCGCGGGAGAACGGGTACTGGATCTGGGGCAGAACATGGTCGGCCGCATGGCGTTTACCGTCCGCGCGCCCGCGGGCACGACGCTTACGCTGCATCACGCGGAAGTGCTGGATCGGGCAGGGAACTTCTATACCGGCAATCTGCGCACCGCCGCGCAGGAAGTGACGTATGTGTGCCGGGGCGGCGGCGCGGAGTCGTACCGGCCTGCCTTTACCTTTCAAGGGTTCCGCTACGTCCGCCTGTCCGGCTTCCCGGAAACGATCGACCTGCATGACTTCGTCGGGGAAGTCATTCATACCGATATGCGTCCTACCGGATCGTTCGAATGCTCCAATCCGCTGATCAACCGGCTTCAGCGCAATATCGTCTGGGGGCAGCGCGGCAACTTCCTCGATATTCCGACCGATTGTCCGCAGCGCGACGAGCGGCTCGGCTGGACAGGCGACGCGCAGGTATTTATCCGCACGGCAGCGTTCAATTACGGCGTCTCGCCCTTTTTTACCAAATGGCTCAAAGATCTGGCGGCCGAGCAGCTGCCAAGCGGCGGCGTCCCTTTCGTCGTGCCGAACGTGCTGGGCGAAGACGCACATTCTTCGGCGGCCTGGGGCGACGCGGCGGTCATTTGTCCGTGGACGATCTACCTCTGCTACGGCGACCGGCGCATACTGGACGAACAATACGACAGCATGACCGGCTGGGTCGAATACGTTCGCGCCCAGGGCGAGAACGAGCTGCTGTGGAACACCGGTTTTCACTTCGGCGACTGGCTCGGGCTGGACGCGGAAGAGAACGGCTACGTCGGCGCGACGCCGCGGGATCTGATCGGTACCGCCTTTTTCGCCTATTCCACGTCGCTGGTCGCGAAAGCGGCCGCCGTGCTCGGCAAGGAAGAAGACGCCCGCACGTACGCCGAGCTGCACGGCCGCATCGTCCGGGCTTTTGCCGACGAATTCCTGACGCCAAACGGCCGGCTGGCCGGTCATACGCAGACGTCGCATGTGCTGGCGCTCATGTTCGAGCTGGCGGAAGGACAGACGAAGCGCCGTCTGGCGGATACGCTGGCCGGATACGTGCGCGAGCGAAAGATGCACCTGACGACCGGCTTCGTCGGAACGCCGTATCTGTGCCGGGTGCTGTCGGAGAACGGTCATCATGACGTCGCCGTGCAGCTTGCGCTGCAGGAAGAGTATCCGTCGTGGCTGTACTCGGTGCATCAGGGCGCGACGACGATCTGGGAACATTGGGACGGCATCAAGCCGGACGGTTCGTTCTGGAGCGACGACATGAATTCGTACAACCATTACGCATACGGCGCGATCGGCGACTGGCTGTACCGCACGGTGGCGGGGCTGGATACGGACGAGTCCGCTCCCGGCTACAAACGGATCAAGTTGTCCCCGAACCCGGATTCCGGCTTGACGCACGCCCGCGTGCAGTACGAGTCTCTGTATGGCACAATCGTCAGCGGTTGGGCCAAGCGTGAAGATGGCAGCGTCACCTACGAGTTCGAGCTGCCGCCGAACACGACGGCCGAAGTCCGGCTGCTGCGCTCGGCCGGTCAGGCGGTGCGGATCGACGAACGCGAGGCCGCCGAAGCGCCGGGAGCGGCAGCATTCCGTACGGAAGAAGGCAGCATCGTGCTGGAACTCGGCTCGGGCCGGTATACGGTGCGAGTCGGCGGTTGAAGAGAGTGTGCGAAGAGAAGACGGCTTGCCGCGGACAGCGGAGGGGCCGTCTTCTTTTTGGGTAAAAAAGGATGGGGGACCGGGGCAGCGAATAATTAAAAAAGGAGTGAAAGGGGAGGATCGACGTGAATCAATCGATCGTACATATCGCGCTCGTCGTGAACGATTATGACGAGGCCATCGCATTTTATACGCAAAAACTGCACTTTACGCTGGTGGAAGATCTGTATCAGCCCGAGCAGGACAAACGCTGGGTCGTCGTCGCCCCACCGGGATCGACCGGCACGACGGTGCTGCTGGCACGCGCCTCGAAGCCGGAACAGGAGCCTTTTGTCGGCAATCAGGCCGGGGGGCGGGTGTTTCTGTTTCTGAATACGGACGATTTCTGGAGAGATTATGCGGACATGAAGCAAAGCGGCATCGAATTCGTACGCGAACCCAAAGAAGATTCGTACGGCACGGTTGCCGTGTTCAAAGACCTGTACGGCAATCTGTGGGATCTGCTGCAGTTGAAACAGGATCATCCGGTGATGCGGCGCATGCAGCAATCTCAAGATCGGACTTGACTGAAGGAGCGATCAGATGCCAACTTATTTTGTTATCAGCTATCCAGCCATCCCGCTCGTCGATGGAGTCGTCGCAGTTTTTTTCAAAAAAAGAGCCCTAAAATAAATAAAAATCATATTCAAAGGAGCGATAATTGATGTCTAATTCTTTGCCCAACCCTTCCGCCCACAGCCTGGAAAGCCAACTCGCGAAGCTGCGCGAACTGGGGATTCACGGGGTCGATTCCGACGCGGATATGATCCTACGGTTAACGAAATATGTCGGAGCCGCCTACTATGAACAGCAGCCCTATCTCCGCCTGCTGGCGGAACTCGGACATGAATTGTCGCCGAACGTCTGGACATTCGATGTCGAGTGCGTGGAGAGCGCCGACGTGTATGAGAATGCGATTTCGAAGATGATCGCTTTGGCGGAAGGACGGATCGAAATCGGGAGTCTGCAGGGCAAGTTCGATCCCGCCGAAGATTGGACGCGGATCGATCTGGTCCATGCGGGCCAGTCGCATGAACTCAACGCCGCCCATAACGGGGATTGGTTCGACATGGACGTGCTGGGCCGGGTAGAACGGATCGTGCGCATGGAAGACTGGGAATTTCTGCACCGCTGGGAAGACCAGACGGTGACGCTGGTGTTTATCGACCGCGCAGCGAGCAAAGAGCTGATCCGGCTCACGGACAAGCAGTTTGGGCCTTTGATCTGAACACCGCCACGCCTATCGCCGCCTGCACAAACAAGCAGCAGAAGGAACAAAATAGAAAAGTGGATAAATTTTGAATCCTTTTGCTTGGCAGCTGCGTAGAGTTCCCTTGTACGTTCGAGAAACGAAAACGAGAACAGATACAGGGGGATTCAAGATGAAAAAGAGATTATGGACAGGGTTGGCGGTCTGTTCGTTGGCGATCATGACGGCATGCGGGAACGATGCGAAAGAGACGGCCGTCGCTCCTGCGCAGGCAGCGGCGGAGCAGCCGGCCGAGCGGGCGGTGGAGGCCGAAGCTTCCCAAGCGGAAGCCGCGGTCGAAGTCGAGCATGAAGCGGCAGCGGAGACGGAAGCAGCGGTCGACACGGAGGCAGCGGTCGAGACCGCCGCCGAACGATCCGAGGCAAGCGATACGCGTTCGGAATCGCTCGTCCTCACCGAGGGGGATATCCAGCTTGTGGAGGAGTATTTCGAGCAGATCGAACCTGCGCTAAACGTTGCGCAGTCTACGATGAGCAATCTCTACGGATCGCTTGAGGCATGGAATAACTACGAAATGGAAGATGCAGAGCTGCGCGAATCTCTGATGGCATCAAACGCCGCTTTTACGCTGCTGGAATACGACTTCTCCCGAGTACAGGTGCCTGATTTGGAATCTGCGGCGGTATACGAGATGCTCTCCGAGATACAGAATATATTTTTGGGCATAGGCATAAACGGAGGGCGAGGCGTCGACTTGTTCATAGAGGGGCTCGACACGCAAAACGAAGCGAAGCTGGATGAAGCTATCGAGGCGTTTGCGCCTTTTGAACAATATGAAAAGCGGATGGCAGAGATCTCTAAGGAAGTACAAATGATGCTTGATACCGAGTAACAGACAAGCAAAAGGCGGAAAGCACCTTGAAGGGCTTTCCGCCTTTTCGTCTTTTCAGCGATCGTTACTGTTCCAATCGTTACTTTTCCACCGTCCAGTTGGCTTGAATCTGCTGCGCCATCTCTTCGGCGATCTGCTCGGGCGTCCGCGCATCGACGTCGATCGTATGATGGTTGTCGGCGTACACGAGCTTGCGGCTGGCGAACATCTCTTCCACTTCGGCCAGCGATTTGCTTTGCAGAATCGGACGGGTATCGATCAGCGCTTCAAAGCGCCCCAACCACGCCTCCCAGCTCAAGTCGAGATGGTACACGATGCCGCTCGACAGACACGATTCCCGGATCTCCTCCTGCATAAAAGAACCTCCGCCAAGCGACACGACTTTCTCGCGCTCGCTGCGGCACAGCGTCGTCAGGTACTCTTTTTCCATCTGTCGAAAAGCGGGTTCGCCCATCGTCCTGAAAATTTCCGTGACCGGCATACCGTGCAGCGCTTCGATCTCGTGGTCGGCGTCGAGAAACTCCCGTCCGAGCTTCTCCGCGAGCCGTTGGCCGATCGTCGTTTTGCCCGCGCCCATGAAGCCGATCAGAATGATATTTTTTTGGCGAAAAGGAATCCCGGAGGAAAAGGTTGGATTGGATAGGGTCATGACTTTGCTCCTTTGCGGCTTTAAACCGTTGAATTGTAAGTCGACAGCAGCGCCGCGTAAAATGAATACGTTCATTATAAAAGGTGCGGTTGGCGGGAGCAAGGTCAAACGTGCAGGGAAGAAGGTGCAGCGATGCCATTGTTGTTTGTGCGCCACGGTCAGGCCGAGCATAATCTAGATACGCCGGACCGGCTGGAGCGGCTTCATCCCAAGTTGACGGACCTAGGCAGGCAGCAGGTCGCCGAACTGAACAGCCGTATACGGATCGACGACAGCGATCTGCTGCTGGTCAGTCCGACCGTTCGGACGTTGGAGACGCTGGCGCTGTTAACGGAAGGGGGCAATGCCCGGCCGGCTTGGGTCAGTCCGCGGGTCGGCCCGCGTATGTTTCCGCAAAATCCGGCATGGACGACGCTGCCCTGCGACATTCCGCTGACGCGGGAAGACGTGCAGGCTTACGGCGCCGGGCTGAAGCTGCGGCAGCCGGATACGGCAGCGCTGTGGAGAAGCGGAATCAACGCCATGCCCGAAGCCGAATTTGCCCCGCTTGCGCGGGAGCTGATCGGCTGGATCGCCGGCCAACACTGCCGAAGAACGATCATCGTCAGCCATGACGGAACGATCAACGCCTATCGGCAGCTGTTGGGCGAACCGGACGTGAGCCGGCACGATTTTCTCGGCGAAGCAGGCTGTTATACGTTGGATATATGAAAAAGAGGAGTGGGCATATGACCAGACAAACATACTCGACCGGTTCCCCGTGGGAACCGATCGTCGGTTACAGCCGCGCGGTCCGCGTCGGTAACGTCGTGGAAGTCGCGGGAACGACGGCGATGAAGGACGGAGAGGTCGTCGGAGTCGGCGATCCGTACCGGCAGACAGCGGAGATTCTGGGCATGATCCGGGAAGCGCTGGAGCACGTTGGAGCGAAAATGGAGCATGTCGTCCGCACGCGCATGTTCGTGACCGATATTTCGCAGTGGGAAGAGATCGGACGCGCCCACGGCGAAGCTTTTCGCGACATCCGCCCTGTAGCGACGATGGTCGAAGTGAAAGCGCTGATCGATCCGGCGCTGCTGGTGGAGATCGAGGTGCAGGCGATTGTACCGGAAGAGTAGAGCCGGAATTGGCGAAGGGGCAGGAGGAATTGCTGGATAAGCGGCCGGTTGTTTCTGAGCGATAGGGAAAGGCTTGAAGAGGTTGAAAGTGAAGGGTGAAGGGTGAAGGGTGAAGGGTGAAGGGTGAAGGGTGAAGGTCTAGGGCGATCGAAGTGTCGGAAACTTGCGCAGTCACGGGAATGTTGACTTTTGATGCACATTTTCGGATTATTAAGCGGGTTTTAGAGCGAATGTTGACTTTATGTACACAATTTGGCCGATTCGGTCGGATTAGGCGTCGAAATCGGCTAAAATGTTGCCTTTTAGTCAGCATTATTGCTCCGGCGGCCGATCATCGCGTGAAATGTTGACTTGATGTGCACATTTTCGAAGCCGGGCTTGTTCTGAGCAAGTTCGGCTTTGCCTCGCAGCGTTCAGTCTCGCCTGGCTCGCTCCAAAATCGCCAAAAGACTCAAAAGCCCACACCCCAAAAGCCGCTAACCCATACCCAAGCGGCGCACAGCCCCCAAAAAACAAGACAAAAAAGAAGCCGAGCGGTTAGCTCGGCTTCTTTCGACTTCTTTTCATACATCCTATCCATAAACGATCCGGTATCCGGCCGCTTACTTGCTTTTCGCCGCATCTTCCGCCACTTCGCCGGAGACCTGCGTAAAGCGGCCCAGCAGGGCGCGGATATCGGCGGAAGATTTGAGGCGGTATCGGGCCGCCGTCACTTCTTTGCCGATCTTGACGGAGTACGCATGTTCCGGCAGCGCCGCGAACATGTCTTCGTCGGTCCGGTCGTCGCCGGCGCCGAACACGAAGTCGAAGTTGCCCTGGCTCAGCATGAGATGCGCGCCGTGGCCTTTGTTGACCCGCGTATCTTTGACTTCGATGACTTTGTTGCCGTCCAGAACGCCGACGGTCATCGACTGGGTGATGGACATGAGCGCTTCCTTCAGCTCGTTGCGCTTCACGGCCGCGATGTCCGGTTCGGACTGGCGGTAATGCCAGGCGATCGAATAGTCTTTCTCTTCGATCAGCGAGCCCGGCGTCCGGTCGGTGTACGTCTCCATGATCGGACGGATCGCTTCTTTCCATTCGTTGTCGATGTTCAGCGTCATCGTCCATTCGCCGCCCGCCGGGCGGAACCACAGGCCGTGCGCCGCGACGATGCTGAGGTTCAGGTCGCCCAGCCATTTCTCGGCCGTGAAGCGGTCACGTCCGGTGATGATGACGACCGTGTTCTTCGGATCTTCGGTCAGCGTCGTCAGCAGCTGCTTCAGTTCGCGGTCCGGCCGCGCCTGATCCGGCGTCGGCTTGAAGCCGACGAGCGTGCCGTCGTAGTCGAGGAACAGCACCCGCTTGTTCGCGGTCCGGTACGCCAGATCGAGTTCCGACGAAGCGGAAGTCAGACGATCGAGCGGTTCGGTATGGATCTTCTCTTCCGGCGAACCCTGCAGCGTGTTGAGGAATTCTTCCGCCCAGAACTTGACGTTGTAGCGGGAGATCCGGCGGTGCATGTTTTTGTTGCGGTCCATCTTGTCGTCTTCCGGCATTTCAAGCGCCATCTTGATGCCGGCCGCGATCGCTTCGTGATCGTTCGTGTTGACGATGATCGCTTCGCCGAGTTCGCTGGCGGCGCCGGCCGTCTCGCTCATGACGAGCATGCCTTTGTAATCGGTACGCGAAGCGACGTATTCTTTGGCGACCAGGTTCATGCCGTCGCGCAGCGGAGTGACGAGCAGCACGTCGCTGTGGCGGTAGAAAGCGATCAGGTCGTCCTGGGACACGGTGCGGAAGAAGAACCAGACCGGCATCCAGTTGAACGTGCCGTATTCGCCGTTCACTTCGCTGACGAGCTCTTCGATCTCCCGCTTGAGGTTATCGTATTTCTCGATGCCGACGCGGGACGGCGCGATGATCAGGTTCAGGCGTACCTTTTCCCGGTATTCCGGGTAGTTGGACAGAAACTGCTTGAACGCTTTGATCCGGTCGGGAATGCCTTTCGTATAGTCCAGACGGTCGACCGAGATGATGTTGCGGACGTTCTGCGTGCTTTTGACGAAATCCATCGTTTCCTGCGACGCGTTTTCCTTGGTCGGCGTTTTGGCGAAATAGTCGTAATCGATGCCCATCGGGAACGCGTCTACCTGTACGACATGCGACTCCAGCTGCATTTTGTACAGGCTGTGTTCGTGTCCGAGCAGACGGCGCACGCTGCTCAGGAAGTGGCGCACGTAATCGTACGTATGGAAACCGATCAGGTTCGCGCCCATCAATCCTTGCAGAATCTCGTCGCGCCAGATCATCTGACGATAGATTTCGTACGAAGGGAACGGAATATGGAGGAAGAATCCGATCTTCACGTCCGGATGCTTTTCCCGGATCATCTGCGGCAGCAGCATGAGCTGGTAATCGTGGATCCAGATCGTGTCGCCTTCCTCGATCAGCGGATCAACCGAATCGAAAAACTTGCGGTTTACGCGCTGGTACGCTTCCCACGTCTCTTTTTTATACTCGACCGCGCTCGTGAAATAATGGAACAGAGGCCAGATCGTCTCGTTGCAGAAGCCGTGGTAATATTGTTCGATGTCGTCGGAAGTCAAAGGGACCGACAGGCATTTGTAGTCGTTTCTGAGGGTGTCGGCAACGGAGGAACTCTCTTCTTCGCTGAGATCGTCCTGCGCGACGCCCGGCCAGCCGGCCCAGACCGTGCTGCCCTGTTCATGGTAGTTTTTGAGTCCGGTAGCCAGACCGCCTATGCTTTCCTTGTACTCCAGGCCGGATTCGTTTTTGCTGACGGTGACGGGAAGACGGTTGGATACGAAAATCGTTTTACTCATAGGTTGGACCAGCTCTCCTTCTTATTTGAAAATGGATGAAAAACGCGCATTATCCGTAACAATTCTTTCCCTCATTACCCGAAACGGGGCGTTCAGACTCAAATTCGGGACGAAACGAAAACGTGCGGCAGGTAAATCGAGCTTTTCGTAACTTTTGGGCGGCAGGCTCCGTTTAAAGGTTAAATGGCCGGAAAATCGGGAGGAGAGAAGAACCTGAGATGCAGAGATTCTTCATCATGTCGTGTGCGCTGCTGCTGATTCTGATGTCTGTAAACCTGTTTGTGCCGCCCGGAAAAGCGCTGGCCTGCAGCTGCTCCATTCCGGCAACGGCAGATCTGGCGACAGAGAAAGCCGCGGCGGTTCTGACCGGAACGGTGATTGGGATCGGAAAATTCAAAGACGGCCGGAACGAAGCCTATGACGCAGTCACGCTGGCTGTAGACGAGAGCTGGAAAGGCGTAAATGAACCGGAAGTCGTCATCTATACAAGCTGGAGCAGCTGCCAATTCGATTTTGAAAAAGGGAAACGCTACCTGCTGTATCCGTATGAACACGACGGTCGGTACGAAGTCGCGAACTGCGGCCGTTCGGGCGAGATCGATCCCCAAAATCCCGAAAATCCCGAAAATGCGAGAGCAGCTGCGGATCTCCGGCAGCTCGGAGCGGGTACGCAATACGAAGTCCCGCCGGAAGTCCTAACGAAAGCGAATGAAGAAACGGGTAACAATAGAGGATGGGTCGCAGCGCTGACGGGGATTGTACTGTTTGCGGCTGCGTTCGGAGTGTGGCAATGGCGGAAGCGAAGCAGTAAAGCCCGGGAATGAAAAAATGAAAAGCAGCCTGCGGTTCGATCGCTTGAGATCGCCCTGCAGAAAAGCTGCATCAGAAGGGAGAATATACGGATGCACAATCAAATGGACCCTCATGAGAAACAGGCAGCGCCGCGGGAACGCCCGACTGTCGATCCGGGCAGCGGAGAGCCGTCGTACCGGATACGCCCCGCGACAGAAGAAGATCTTCCTTTTCTATGGGAGATGCTGTTCGAGTCGTTGTATGTACAAGAAGGCGCGGAGCCGTTCGACCGTTCGATTCTCGAACAGCCGGCCATGCGCAAATACGCGGAAGACTGGGGCCGGGCAGGCGACTTCGGCGTGATTGCCGAAGCGCCGGACGGGACGCCGCTCGGTTCGGCGACAGCCCGTTATTTCGGCGCGGACAACCGGGGCTACGGTTATGTCGCGCCGGACGTGCCGGAGCTCGGGATGGCGCTGCTGCCGGGCAGTCGGGGCCGAGGCATCGGGACGGCGCTGCTGCGGCATCTGCTGGACGGACTGCGGGAGCGGGGCGCGCGGCGGGCATCGCTGAGCGTCGATCCGGGCAACGAATCCGCGATGAAGCTGTACCGCCGTTTCGGCTTCGAAGAAGTCGGCCGGGAAGGGACGTCGATCACCCTGATGGCAAACTTGGAAAAAAAGGGCGCAGATCCGACTCCGTCCGAAGCTTTATCTTCGGCGGGCGAGGCAATTACGGCAGGTACGGCAAATGCGGTAGATGCGGCAAAGAGATACGCGGCGCCCGGCGAAGCGGAGCTTGAACGCGACCCGCTGATCGTCAGCCTGCGTCCCGAGCCTTACGCGCGGATGCTCGCGGGCACGAAGAGGCATGAATTTCGGCGGCGCTTCGCAGACCGGCCGACCGGTGCGTACCTGTACGTATCGACGCCGGTCGGAGCGGTCGCCGCCTACGCGGAATTCGGCCGCCCGATTGCGGGCACGCCGGAAGAACTGGCCGTGCTCGCGGAGCGCGACGAGCCGGGTTCGTACGCGCAGACGCTGGCGTATTTCGACGGCACGAAGCGCGGCTTCGCCGTGCCGATTCTGGCCGTGCGGCCGATCGCTCCGCTGCCGCTGGCCGACATGCGCGGGACGTTCGGCTTCCCGCCGCCGCGTTCGTATCGGCGCCTAGACGCGGCGTCCGCGCTGGGGCGCGAACTGGCCGAAAGGCTGGCCGCCGCCGGCGAAGGACCGGANAAAATCATGCGGCATTATATGGAGAGCGCCGCCGAGGAGCAGCTGCGCAACCGGCGCAGCATCGGCTACTCGCTGGAAGGCGACGAAGTGATGCTGATCGAGCAGCGTCCGTCCAAAGACGGCGCCGGCTGGATCGAGCTGCCGGTCGCGCAGTTCCGGCTCGACGCCGGCGGATGGAACGTCTACGGCATGGACAGCGGCGGCCGCTGGCGCCCGGTGCCGGAGATTCCGCCAAGCGACGATTTTCAGGCGCAGCTGAACCGCGTGGCCGCCAACGACCTGGGCATTTTTTAACGAAAAAGGAGGCTTAATTAGGATGAAATACGCCGAACAATTCCGCACGCTGCAAGAGACGCTCGTACCGGATAGCGGCCAGGCGCCGACCGTGCAGGGCGAACTGATCCGCTCGGTCGCCCGCCTGCACGAAGAAGCCGAACAAAACGGCAACGCGAACTGGGACGAAGGGTACGAGCTGTTCGCCGATTTTATCGAGAAGACGTTCCACGCGCAGCGCATGGCCGATCCCGTGTTCAGGGAGCGGGTCGAGACGATCCTCAACCGTATCCGGCAGCCGAAGATCGCGTATCTGGATTATGAATCGTTCCACGAATTGAGCGATCACGCGGTGGAGTGGTGCCGGCTCCATCCCGAGCCGATTCCGAATCCGCACGATCCGAGGCAGTACCGCTGAACCGGCGCTGCTGACCGGGTACCGCCGATCGCGGCCGAAGGCGAGGAAATGCTCGGGAACGCTCCGAAAACGCGCCTCGGCGCGAAGCAGGCAGGCCGGACAAGCGTCCGGTTTTTTTTATATCCAGAACGAAAATAACGCTTTCAAAAAAAGAGTTGAAACGTTTCCAATTTGGTGCTATCATACGCCTAAAGAGAGAAAAAGTAGGTGGAGAAACAAATGTCGAGTGTCAAGGATGTCGCTCAGTTGGCCGGCGTCGCGGTCGGAACCGTCTCGCGCGTCATCAACAACTCGGGTGCCGTCAAGCCCGAGACGAGAAGAAAAGTCGAAGAAGCGATTCGTACGCTGCAGTACGTGCCGAACGAAGTCGCGCGCAATTTCAAAATGCAAAAATCGAAGACGGTCGCGCTGCTGCTTCCGAGTATCTGGCATCCGTTCTTCTCGGAACTCGCTTATTACATCGAGGACGAACTGGATCTGGCGGGCTTCAAGCTTATGCTGTGCAACAGCGGCGGACGCCCGGAGAAAGAACTGTATTATCTGGAGATGCTCCAGCAGAACAAGGTGGCCGGCATCGTGGGCATCACGTACAACGACGTCGAACATATGGTGCGCACCGATATTCCGATCGTCAGCATCGACCGGCATTTCGACAAGACCATCACCTGCGTCACGTCCGACAATTACGAAGGCGGCCGGTTGGCACTGCGGGAACTGGTCAAGGCCGGTTCGACCAGGCCCGCTTTTATGGGTTCGCGCACCGAGCTGTTCAGCGAGACGATGAACCGCCGCGACGGCTTCGCGGACGAAGCTGCGGCGCTTGGCGTTGAATGTGTCATTTACGAGAAGCCCGATCCGGTCGTCGACGAAGACGCGTATTACGAAGAGTTCCTCGAACGACACCGGGACATCGACGGCGTGTTCGCGATTACGGACATGTTCGCCGCCAAATATATCGAGCGCGCCAAGAAGTTGGGTATCCGGGTGCCCGAAGACGTGCGCGTGATCGGATACGACGGCATTCAGGACCACGCCTATTTCCATCCCGTGCTGTCGACCATTCGCCAGCCCGTCGAAGAGATGGCCCGCATGACGATCCAACTGCTGTTTAAGAAAATCGAAGGCACCGAAATCGAACAGGAAACGTACCGCCTGCCCGTTACGTTCAGACCCGGAGAAACGACGTAACGGAAGGCCTGTTTTTTAGCCAGTTTTGGAAACGTTTCAAATTTAAGTTGGAAACGTTTCAATTCTAGATAAACGTTGGGTGAACAGAAAGGGAGAATGAGGATGATATCAAGACAAAGCTTGGCCGGACGCTCGGAAGTCAAAGCGAAACGAAACGTCTGGAGCCGGATCAAAAGGGATTACCAACTGTATCTGTTCCTGCTTCCGATCGTGGCGATCTATCTGGTTTTCCGGTACTACCCGATGTACGGCGTGCAGATCGCGTTCAAGGATTTCTCGCCCAGCCAGGGCATCTGGGGCAGCGAATGGGTCGGATTCAAGCATTTTGCCGACTTTTTCGGCGCGTACAACTTCTGGCAGATCATGGAGAACACGCTGCTGCTGAGCTTTCTCTCGCTGCTGTTCAGTTTTCCGGCTCCGATCCTTATTGCCCTGCTGCTGAACCAGATGATGGCGAAGAAGTACAAGAGCTTCGTCCAGACCGTCATCTACGCGCCGCACTTTATTTCCACCGTCGTGCTGGTCGGCATGCTGGGCGTGTTCCTGTCTCCCAACAGCGGCATCGTCAACCATGTCATTACGTGGTTCGGCGGCCAGCCGATCCTGTTCATGGCCGACGCCGGCTGGTTCCGCCCGCTGTACATTCTGTCCGGCATCTGGCAGGAGACCGGGTTTGCCACCATCATCTACCTGGCCTCGCTCGCCGGCGTCAATCCCGAACTTCACGAAGCGGCGATCATGGACGGAGCAAGCAAATGGAAAAGAGTGCTGAACGTCGATATCCCGAGCATCCTGCCGACGATCGTCATTTTGCTCATTTTGGCGCTCGGCAACGTGATGAGTATCGGGTTCGAGAAAGCGTTCCTTATGCAGAGCGATCTCAACTACTCCGCTTCGAACATCATTCCGACTTACGTGTACGAGACGGGCATTCAGAAAGCGCAGTACAGTTTCTCGACCGCCGTGGGCCTGTTCAACTCGGCAATCAACATTATCCTCATCTTCGCCGTTAACCGCATTGCCAAAAAATTGACGGAAACCAGTCTTTGGTAGGAGGAAGCCCCATGAACTTATTGACGAAAAGAAAAACGAAAGGCGATTTCTGGTTCGACGTCGTCAACTACTCGCTGCTGACGATCGTCATGCTGCTCGTGCTGTTCCCGTTGTACTTCGTCCTGATCGCGTCGTTCAGCGACCCGAACCTGATCTACTCCGGCGAAGTGTGGTTATTCCCGAAAGGATTCACGCTGGAAGGCTACGAGCGCATCTTCCAGGACGCGGCGATCTGGACGGGCTACGCCAATTCGCTGCTCTACGCTTCGGTCGGGACGTTTATCGGCGTAGCGGTGACGCTGTGCGCGGCTTATCCGCTTGCGCGCAAAGACCTCTACGGCAAAACGGCGATCATGTGGTTCCTGCTCGTGACGATGTTTTTCAGCGGCGGACTCATTCCGACGTATCTGCTGATCAAGGACCTGAACATGCTCGACAGTCTGTGGGCGCTCGTACTGCCGGGAGCCGGGGCGGTCTTCAACGTCATTATCGTCCGCACGTTTTTCCAGTCTTCGATCCCGGACGAGATGTGGGAAGCCGCCTCGATCGACGGCTGCTCCAACGCCCGCTTTTTCTGGAGTATGGTGCTGCCGCTGTCCAAGTCCATCGTCGCGGTCATGGTGCTGTATCACGTCGTCGGGTTCTGGAACGGATTTTTCGACGCCATGATCTATTTGAGCGACGAGCAGAAATATCCGCTGCAGCTCGTGCTGCGCAACATCCTCGTCCAGAACCAGGTGAATTCCAGCATGATGATCGACGTGGAATCGTACGCGGCCAAGCTGCGGGTGACCGAGCTGATCAAGTACGGCGTCATCATCGTGGCCAGCCTGCCGCTGCTCGCCCTGTATCCGTTCCTGCAAAAATATTTCGTCAAAGGCGTCATGATCGGCTCGATCAAAGGCTGATCGCGGATTCGATTTCGCTCGGGGAGGGATGCCGGAAGCAGCACGAACCCGCGGTCTGCGGGCAGCGACACCCATTCATTCAACGAACCTAAGGGGGTTACGAAAGATGTCCAGAAAATTGTGGAAAAAACCGGCTTGGAAAAGTGCGAGCGTGCTGATGCTGACGAGCGTGATGGTGCTGGGCGGATGCGGCGGCGGCGCTCAGGAAGACCATGTGGGCAAAGCCGACCAGGACGACAACTTCAACGCGACCGGGCTGCCGATCGTCGACGACACGATCACGCTGAAGATGGTGTCGCAGAAGTCGGCGCTGGCGCCGGATTACGGCGAAATGGAAATTTTCAAAAAATTGCAGGACAGCACCCATGTTCAGGTCGAGTGGAACAACATCCCGGACACCGATTTTGCGGAAAAGAAAAACTTGCTGTTCGCCAGCGGAGACATTCCCGATGCGTTCTACAGCGCCGGCCTGTCCGACTACGAACTCGTGAATTACGGCAAAGACGGCACGCTGCTTCCGCTGGAAGACTTGATCGAGCAGTATGCGCCGAACCTGAAAGCTTTATTGGAAAAGCGTCCGGATATCCGCGCGAACATCACGGCGCCCGACGGGCATATTTACGGCCTGCCTTCCTGGGAAGAGAACGATCTCGGCTCCAATCCGTTTTTCCACGCGATCAACAAGACCTGGCTCGACAAGCTTGGCCTCAAAGTGCCGCAGACGCTCGACGAATATACGCAGGCGCTGCAGGCGTTCAAGACGCAGGACCCGAACGGCAACGGCAAAGCGGACGAACTTCCGCTCAGCTTCATGCATATGCAGTGGTGCATGGATATCGGCGGCCTCTTCGGCGCTTTCGGTATGCCGGATAACATGGAGCACCGGATCGTACGCGACGGCAAAGTCATCTTCACCGCCAATCAGCCGGAATACAAGGAAGCGCTTAAGTACGTGCACGACAACTGGTACGCCAAAGGGCTGATCGATCCCGAGTCGTTCACCCAGGATGCCGCCCAGTATTTGGCCAAAGGCAAATCGCCGGACGAGACGCTCGGTTCCTTCGTCTGGTGGGAAGTCGCGGAGATGACCGGAGCGGAGCGCGCCGACGATTACGTGCTGCTGCCACCGCTGACCGGACCGGACGGCGATCGCACGATCGGCCGGGGCAACGGCGGCGGGCCGGCACGGGGCGCGTTCTCGATCACGAAAGAGAATCAATACCCGGAAGCGACGATGCGCTGGATCGACGAGCAGTACGAGCCTTACATGGCCGCTCAGGTCCACTGGGGACCGCTTGACGTCGTGTTCGAGAAAGACGCCGCAGGCAAGCTCGTGAACCTGCCGCTTCCGGAAGGCACCAATGCCGGCGAATTCCGTCAGACCGTGGCTGTAGGCGCAGGCGCGCCGGGCGTTATCACGAAGGAAGACCTCGGCGTGGTCGTCGACCTCGAACCGCGGGCGCAGCAGCGCATGGACGATCTGGAGAAATACTACATGCCTTATATGGAAAAAGAAAATTATCCGAGCCTCTTCTTCGAACCGGACGAATTGGACACGATCAACCGCATTGAGCCCGAGCTGCTGAAATACGTCAACACGCAGCGCGGCAAGTTTATCGTCGACGGCGGCGCGGACGAGGAATGGGACGCTTACGTGCAGACGCTGGAGAAAATGGGACTGAACGAATTGATGGAAATTTACCAAACGGGTCTCGACCGCTATAACGCTTCGCTGAAGCAGTAAAGCACAAGCGGACACGCAAAAGGATTCAAAAAGAGTGATTCAAAAAGAGTGATTCAAAATAGAGACAGGTGGGAGAAACCATGCTTGATTTTACCGCAATTGGAGAAGTATTGATCGATTTTACGCCGTCCGGGGAACCGGACGGCAATCTCCCGACGTTTACGGGCAATCCGGGAGGCGCCCCGGCGAACGCGGCCGCGGCGCTGGCCCGGCTGGGACATCATTCGGCGCTGATCGCCTGCGTGGGCGACGACGCATTCGGCGTGCTGCTGCACGACACTTTGCGCGACTGCGGCATCGACGTCTCCGGCGTCCGCGTGACGGACGAAGCGAATACGACGTTGGCGTTCGTGCATCTGGACGAAGACGGCGACCGTTCGTTCAGCTTCTACCGCAAGCCCGGCGCGGACATGATGCTGACCGAAGCCGATCTGCCGGCGGATCTGATCGAACGCAGCCGCATCCTGCATTTCGGCTCCGTGACGCTGACGCACGAACCGGCCCGCAGCGCGACGATAGCGGCGGTCGAACGCGCGCGCGCCGCGGGAGCGACGGTCACATTCGATCCGAACGTCCGGCTCGATCTGTGGACGGACGAAGCTGCGGCACGTGAGCAGATCCGGTGGGGGTTGGAGCGGGCCGACATCGTCAAAGTGTCGGAAGAAGAAGTGCTGTTCCTGACCGGCATCGCCAGCGTCGAACGCGGAGCGGCGAAGCTGCGGGAACAGTTCGCCGGACGGCTGCTCGTCGTCACGCTCGGAGAACGCGGCTGTTATTACGAAGCCGGCGGCAGTTCCGGGTACGTGCGCGGCTACGAAGTGGACGTCGTCAATACGACGGGGGCGGGCGACGCGTTCTTCGGCTGCCTGCTGCATGCCCTGCTGGAATACGGCCTCGATTCGCTGCCGGCAGAGACCGAACTGCGCCGGGCGCTTGCGTTCGCCAACGCCGGCGGCGCGCTGGTGACGACCCGGCCCGGCGCGCTGCGGGCGATGCCTGCCGCCGAAGAAGCGGCGGAGCTGATGGAGCGCGCCGCGCCGCATGATTATACGGAAAATTTCCGTCCGCAGTTCCATTTCACGCCCGAGCGGCATTGGATGAACGATCCGAACGGGCTCGTCTTCTATGAAGGCGAATACCATCTGTTCTACCAGCATCATCCGTATTCGAGCGTCTGGGGACCGATGCATTGGGGGCATGCGATCAGCCGCGACCTGATCCGCTGGGAGCATCGCCCCGTCGCGCTGCTGCCCGACGAGCACGGCTTCATCTTCTCCGGCTGCTGCGTCGTCGACCCTGACGACAGCAGCGGATGGTTCGGCGGCGGATCGGGGCTGGTCGCCCTGTTCACCCATGCGTCCGACGATCCGATCAGCGGACGTCCGATGCAGCGCCAGAGCCTGGCCTACAGCCGCGACAAAGGCCGGACGTGGGAGAAATACGCCGGGAACCCGGTGCTGGAAGAGACGGACTGCCCCGACTTCCGCGATCCGAAAGTGTTCTGGCACGCCGATACGGGCCGCTGGATCATGCTGCTGGCCGCCGGCGACCATATTCGCTTCTACCGGTCCGCCGATCTGAAGAGTTGGGAATTCGCCAGCGAATTCGGCCGCAGCGAAGGGTCCCATGACGGTGTCTGGGAATGTCCCGACCTGTTCGAGCTTCCGGTCGAAGGCGAAGACGGAAGCCGCTGGGTGATGATCGTCAGCATCGGCGACAATCCCGCCTGCCCGGAAGGCTCGCGCACGCAGTATTTCACCGGCCGCTTCGACGGTCTGTCCTTCGTGAACGACGCGCCGGCCGGGCGCGTGCTCTGGCTCGATCACGGCCGGGACAATTATGCGGGCGTCACATGGTCGGACGTCTCCGCGGAAGACGGGCGCCGCCTGTTCATCGGCTGGATGAGCAACTGGAAATACGCCAATATTACGCCGACCGAAGGCTGGCGCAGCGCAATGACGCTGCCGAGGACGCTGTCGCTGCGGGCCGGAGCGGAGCAGCCGGAGCTGGTGCAGCTTCCGGTGCGCGAAGTAGAGAGTCTGCGCGAAGCGACGGAGACGGCGTCCGGCGCGGTGCTTGCGCCGGGTTCGGCGCTGCGTATGGAAGCGGGAGCGGGGCTGATCGAGATCGAGGCGGAGATCGGGACCGGGTCCGCGGAAGAGATCTCAATCTCGTTCCGGTCCGGCGAATCGGGCGAGACGACGATCGGATACGAACCGCAGCGCGAATGGCTGTATATCGACCGGACGCATTCGGGCGTGACGGAATTCCATGAAGCGTTCGCCTGCCGGCACGGCGTTCGGGCCCGGAGCGAAGACGGGCGGCTCAAGCTGCGGATCTGGCTCGACCGGAGTTCGGTCGAAGTGTTTGCGGACGGCGGAGCGGCCGTTCTGACCGACCAGATCTTCCCGTCGGCCCCGGTAGACGGGATCGAATTCCGGGCGCGGGGCGGGGAAGTCCGCTTCGAACGCCTGAATGTGCACCGGCTGGGATCGGCGTACGCCGAACCGGCGGCGCACACGATCGAAGAAGGGAGCTTGTCCCGATGAGCGATCTCCTGCGCATCGACCCTATAGAGAACAATGACAATGGCCTGCTGCTGCATTGGCCGCTCGACGAAGGCAGCGGACCGGTCGCGGTCGAACGCTTGTCCGGCCGAGCCGATTCCGTCGAGCATGTGCTGCGGAATCCGCCGTTCGCCGAGGCGCGCGATCCGCAGTGGCGCGCCGGGCCGGGCGGCGAAGAACGCGGCAGCCTGCTGCTTGACGGATACTCGACATTTATCGGGCATCCGATCGGGGCGGACGAAGCGATCGACCGCGCAGACGGCCTGTCCGCGCTGAGCGTCGGAGCTTGGATCGCGCCGCGTTCGTACGAGCACGGCGACCCTCGGCATCCGGCCGCTATCGCGGCGCGCTGCGACCGGGATGCGGGACGCGGATTTCTGCTCGGAACGTCCAGGCACGGCTCCTGGACGTTCCAGTTCGGGCTGAGCGACGGCCGCTGGATCGAACTCTGGGCGCCGGACGAAGACCGGCTGCCCAAAGGGCAGTGGTCGCATGCCTACGGCGTGTTCGACGGGCAAGCGGGCACGGCGAAGCTGTACCTGAACGGCCGGGAAGCCGCTTCGCTTCCGGTGCCGCAGAGCTCGCGCCTGATGCCGGCATCCGGCACGGAGCTGTGGATCGGGCGCCATCCGCAGGGGGTGCGGTTTGCCCGGGCGTTCGAACGGCAGCGCTTCGCCGGCCTGCTCGGCGGACTGCGGATCTACGGCCGGGCGCTTGCCGAAACGGAGATCGCCGAAGCTTACACTGGCGTGCGGCGCGCCTGCGGGGGAGATCATCCGCCGCTTGGGAGCGGGCAGATCCGGCTGGACCGGTCGGCTCTGGCGTCGGACCGGCATCGCCCGCAGTATCATGCCCATCCGCCGGCGCACTGGATGAACGAGCCGCATGCGCCCGTATACTTCGAAGGCAAATACCATTTGTTTTACCAGCACAATCCGCAGGGTCCTTTTTTCCATCATCTGCATTGGGGACACTGGATCAGCGAAGATCTGGTGCATTGGCGGGACCTGCCGGTCGCGCTGGCGCCGGAAGACGACGGACTCGCTGCCGACGGCATCTGGTCGGGCAGCGCTTCGTACGACGCCGACGGCCTGCCCGTGCTGTTCTTCACGGCCGGCCATGCCGAAGCTTCGCCGGATCAAAGCGTGGCGCTGGCGCGCAGCACGTATGCCGAAGACGGGGACGCCGAACTGGTTCGCTGGACCAAACATCCGGCTCCGCTGATCGTGCAGCAGCCGGATCAGGGACGGTTCGGCGATTTCCGGGACCCGTTCGTATGGCGGGAAGGCGACCGCTGGTACGCGCTGGTCGGCTCCGGCACGGCGGAAGGCGGCGGCACGGCCTTCGCCTACGTCTCGACGGACCTGCTGAACTGGACGTACAAAGGGCCGTTCTACATAGCGGACATGGAGCGCTTTCCTTATCTCGGCCCGATCTGGGAACTGCCGGTGCTGCTGCCGCTCGGCCGGGACGCGGGCGGCGCGGAGAAGCATCTGCTGCTGATCAGCCCGGTCGGCGCCGGAGCGGACGTCGAAGTGTTCTACTGGATCGGGACGCTGGACCGCGAATCGCTGTCGTTCGTGCCGGACGACGAAGAACCGCAGTTGATCGACGTCGGCGATTTCCATTTTACCGGACCGAGCGGCATGGTCGATCCGAAGACCGGACGCTTGATCGTGTTCACGATCGCGCAGGGCGACCGCACGCCGGAGATGGAATACGCGTCGGGCTGGGCGCATAACGCGGGGCTTCCGCTGCAGGTATGGCTGCGCGAAGACGGCAGGCTCGGCCTCGGGCCGATCGAAGAGCTGGAGAGTCTGCGCGGCGAGAAGCTGGCGGATCTCCGCGATGTCGGAGCGGACGAAGCGAACCGCCTGCTGTCCGGCATCGAAGGCGACATGCTGGAGATCAAGGTTGAACTGCGGGCGGACGGCGCGGACCGATGGGGGCTTGCGGTCAGACGCTCCCCGGGCGGCGAGGAAGAGACGATGCTGTTCTACGACAGCGCCGAATCGAGGCTTGGCGTCGACCGTTCGAAGACGACGCTCGACCCGCGCGAGCAGGGTGGCGGCGTGCAGAGCGGACGGCTGGATCTCGGCGGCGACACGCTCAAGCTGCACGTCTATCTGGACCGCTCGATGATCGAAGCGTACGCGAACGGATTGAAAAGCGTGACGACCCGGGCTTATCCGAGCCGGACCGATGCGCTTGGGCTACAAGTACGGGGGAACGGCGGCGTGCAGGTGATGTCGCTGGAAATTTGGGAGATGCGGTCGATTTGGGAAGTCGGCTGAAGCATACGCAGACAGAAGTTCGAGCTTAACGCGAAGGAGGTCCGATATGGCTCAGGAATTTTTCTACCGTCCCGAACAGGCATGGGTCGGCGACGTCATTCCTTATTACGAAGACGGGGAGTTCAAGTTGTTCTACCTGCACGGCTGGAGGGAGAATCACCGGGAAGGGCTGGACCACGGCTGGCATCTGCTCGGCACGACCGATTTCGTGCGGTACGACGAACGCGGAGCGTGCGGCATCGAAGGCGGGACCGGGCATGTGCTCAAGGTCGACGGGACCTACCATATGTTCTACTGCGTCTTCCCCGAAGGCAGGCAGTTGGTCTGCCATGCGGTCAGCACCGATCTGAAGCACTGGGAGAAGCTGCCCGAAGAGACGTTCGGGCCGGACGGAGAAATCTACGAAATGGCCGACTGGCGAGATCCGTTCGTGTTCTGGAACGAAGAAGAAGGCTGTTACTGGATGCTCGTCGCCGCGCTGGCCGTGGGGACGACAGCCCGCAAAGGCTGCGTCGGGCTGCTGACGTCCGCGGATCTGAAGCATTGGGAATACCAACCGCCGCTGTACGCGCCGAAGCTGCATGTCGGCGCGCACGAATGCCCGGAATTGTTCTCGATCGGGGAATGGTGGTATCTGGTCTACTCTTCGTATACGGGGCGCTTCGGCACTTTTTACCGGATGAGCCGGTCGCCGCGAGGCCCCTGGTTCTCGCCGCGCGAAGAAGCGTTCGACGGCCGCGCCTATTACGCGGCCAAGTCGGCATCCGACGGAACGAAGCGGTATCTGTTCGGCTGGAATCCGACCAAGCGCGACGACCTGTTCGGCTGGAATCCTCCGCAGGCGGCGGGACAGGATTACGATACGTGGGATTGGGGCGGCAATCTGGTCGTGCACGAGATTTTCCAACGGCCCGACGGCACGCTCGGCACGCGGGTGCCCGAGTCGATCGACGCGGCGTTCTCCGTGCCCGTACCGGCTTCGTTCTCCGGCCTTGCGGGAGAGTGGACGGAGACCGGCGGAGGCGATGCCGGAGGTCCGACGCTGACGTGCGTCGAACCTTACGCGTTCGCCGCCTGCGCCACGCGCGGCGAGCTGCCCGGAGTCTGCCGCATATCGGCCGACCTGAGCTTCTCGCCCGGCACGCAGGGCGCCGGCTTCATGCTGCGGACGCAGGGCAGTCTGGATGCCGCTTATTACGTGACGCTTGAGCCGCAGCGCGGCCGCGTCACGTTCCGCGGGCCGATCATGCAGTCGGAAGAAGGCGGGAAGACGTTTCCTTACGAAGTCGAACTGGAGCGTCCGTTCGATTACGAGCCGGGCGAAGCCGTCGGGATTCGTATTCTGATCGACGGTACGATCTGCGAAATCTACGTCGGCGGCCGGGCCGCGATGAGCGCCCGCATGTACGACATCGAACAAGGCCGGCTCGGTCTGTTCGTCAATCAGGGAGAAGCGGCGTTCGGGAATGTACAGATTCATACGCTTGGGTGATCCGAATCGAATGAAGGAGGTTCTCGAATGGGAAAATTCGCGTTCAACAAATCCCGAATGGCCAAAATGGTCATTGGAGCGCTGCTGATCCAGCTCGCGGTTCCCGGCTTGTCGTCGGCGACCGAACAAAGTTCCGGGGGTGCGGCCGCTTCAGACTCCCCGCAGGCAGCCGCGGTGTCCGTCACCGATTCCGTCTATCAACCGGACAATGCGGGCTTTGAGACGGGAGACCTGAGCGGCTGGACGGTCGTCGAAGGCCAAGCGTTCGGTCCGCAGAGCGTATCCGACGAGACGACCTGGTGGGCGGAGAACATTCCTTACGCCCAGGAAGGCAGCCATCACCTAAACGGCTGGAGAGCCGACGAAGCGGCGACCGGCACGCTTCGCTCCGGTACGTTCGAGCTCGGCGGCAGCGGCTGGATCAGCTTCAAGCTCGGCGGCGCCAAGAACCCGGCCAAAGCCTATATCGACATCGTCGATGCCGATACGAAGCAGGTCATCGCCCGGTACGGCAATTCCGCCTTCTCGGACAAAGGCTTCCCGAATCCGGCTCAAGGGATGCGGCTGGCCAACATGGAGACGTACAAAGCGAATCTGTCCGATTATACGGGCCGGCAGCTGTACATCGAGATCGTGGACCGTGCCGTATCGGACTGGGGCGTGATCTTCGCCGACGCGTTCTTCACGAATCACCCGGCGGAGCCGGCCGAAGGCGTGCTCGCGACCGATATCAAGCCCGACTTCAAGCGGTATCAGATCCGGAATCCCGGCTTCGAGACCGGTGACCTGACCGGCTGGACCGTCACCGAAGGCGATGCGTTCGGACCGGGAAGCGTCTCTAACGAAAGCGTCTGGTGGGAAGAAGACATTCCTTATCAGCAGCAGGGAATGTATCACCTGAACGGCTGGAAAGCCGGCGAAGCGGCGACCGGCGTGCTGCGGTCGAGCGATTTCGAACTCGGCGGCAGCGGCTGGATTACGTTCCGGCTCGGCGGAGGCAAGCATTCGGACCAGGCTTACATCAGTGTCCGCGATGCGGAGACAGGCAGCCTGATCGCCAGATACGGCAACGACGCATTCAGCGAAGACGGGTTCCCGGACCCGGCCCAGGGCATGCGGCTGGCGAACATGCAAATATACCGGGCCGACTTGTCCAGATATATCGGCAGGAAGCTGCATCTCGAACTCGTCGATCGGGCTGTCTCGGATTGGGGCGTGCTGTTCGCCGACGCTTTCGATACGTTCCACGAGAGCCGGCCCGAAGACGGAGCGATCGCGGTCAACCTGATCCCGAGCGCGATCGGCAATCCCGGATTCGAGACCGGCACTTTGGCCGGCTGGACCGTCGAAGGGAATACTTTTGAAGTGAGCGACGAAGCGGCAGCCGGCAAAGAAGGCACTTTCTACGCCGCTTCTTCTGCGGAAGGCCAGGGTTCGATCACTTCCGGCGCGTTCACCCTGCAGGGCAGCGGAACGGTGGCGTTCAGCCTGATCGACGTCACGCGTCCGGAAGACGCGTATGTCGCCCTGTACGAAGCGGGGACCGATACGCTGCTGGCCAGAACCGGCGCGGCCGAACCCGGCGGGAAGATTTCCTGGAACATGCAGAAGCATTACGGCAAAAGTCTGTATCTCAAAATCGTGGACGCGTCCGACCAAGCCCGCATCGCCGTCGATGCTTTTGAGACGAACGGGCCAGGCAGCGTGTTCCATATGAAATTCGACGAAGGCACGGGCAAGGAGGCGCTTGAAGAAGTGCAGAACCGGCGGTACGACGTGCGCTACGTCTTCAACGCCGCGAGATACATGGATTCCAAAGATCCGAGATGGACGCCCCGCGGAGTCAAGGGCGGAGCGCTGCTCTTCGACGGATATTCGAACGACGTGGAAGTTCCCGCGGCGGACACCGTTCCTGTCGGCGACGCGCTGACGATCGAAGCCTGGGTCGCTCCGCGCAGCTACGAATGGGGAGACGGCGGCAAGCTGTCCGCGATCGTGAACCAGTCCGACGCGGACAAGGCGGAAGGTTTTGCCCTGGGCATGTACCGGCACGGCACCTGGTCCGCGCAGATGGGCATTGGGGGACAGTGGGTTCAGGTCTGGGTAAAAGATCATCCGCTGGAAAAGTACGCCTGGAACTACGTAGCCGCGACGTTCGACAAACAGGCAGGCAAAATCAAACTGTACCTGAACGGCGAGGAAGTAGCTTCGCAGGATACGCCCGCGAACGTGCCGATCACCGTGTCTTCCGCGAGCCTGCTGATCGGCAAAAACAACAAGCCCGTAGAGCTTGCAGGCCTGTTCTCTTACAACATGTTCAGCGGACTGATCGACGAAGTGAAATTGCAGAACCGTGCGCTCGGCGCCGCGGAGATTCGCGCCGAATACGACAGCGTGAAGACGCTGCACGGCGGCAGCATTCCGCAAATCCCGAGAGGCGATATCGACGAGGACCCTGCGGTCTTCGACGGCGATCAGCATCGCCCGCAGTACCATGCGATGCCTCCGCAGAACTGGATGAACGAAGCGCATGCGCCGATCTATTACAACGGCAAATACCATCTGTTCTACCAGCATAATCCGCAGGGACCGTACTGGCATCAGATCCATTGGGGCCATTGGGTCAGCGACGACATGGTCCACTGGGAGAACGTGCGGCCGGCGCTTGCGCCCGAAGCGGGCTCGCTGGACCCCGACGGCGCGTGGTCGGGCAGCGCGGCGTACGACCGCTCCGGCAATCCGGTGCTGTTCTACACGGCCGGCAACGACGCATTGTCGCCCAACCAGCGGACGGGACTGGCCACTCCGGCCGATTTGACCGATCCTGATCTGGAAAAATGGAACAAGCATCCGGTGCCGGTCACCGAGCAAGGCGGCAACGGCATCCCGAACGAGTTCAGGGACCCGTTCGTCTGGTACGACCAAGAGACGGACAAGTGGTACCAACTGGTCACTTCCGGCCTGAAAGACTTCAGCAGCGGAACGGCATTGGTCTACGTGTCCGACGACATGTACAATTGGGAGTACAAAGGTCCGCTGTATACAAGCGACCGAAGCCTGTACCCGGAACTCGGCACGGTGTGGGAACTGCCGGTGCTGCTTCCGCTCGGCACAGACAGCAGCGGCAAAGAAAAGTATATTTTCATGGTGAATCCGCACGAGAAGCCGGAACAGGTCCCGCCGGCGAACGACGTGCAGCGGGACGTCGAAGTCTTCTACTGGATCGGCACGTGGGACCGCGACAATTTCAGGTTCGTCCCCGACCGGGACGCGCCGTCCAAACTCGACGTGGGCGACGGTTATTTGACGGCGGAGAGCGGCATGGTCACGCCCGACGGCAGAACGGTCGTCTTCTCCATGGTGCAGAACGTCAGAACGCCGCAGGCCGAGTATCAGGCGGGATGGGCGCACAATCTGGCGCTGCCGATCTCGCTGAGCCTCGACGATCAAGACGAGCTGCGTATCGAGCCGATCGCGGAACTGCAAAGCCTGCGGGCGGACAAGCTGGTCGACCTGAGTAACAAAAATCTGGCGGACGCCAACCGGTCGATCAAGGATGTCAAAGGCGACATGCTGGAAATCGTCATGGAGATCGATCCGGGCGAAGCGCAGCAGTTCGGACTTAAGGTGCGGCGTTCCGACAACGGCGAAGAAGAGACGCTGATCTATTACGACAAAGCGGACTCGACGTTCAACGTGGACCGGACCCGAAGCAGTATCGATCCGGACGCGCGGGTGGACGGCGTTCAGGGCGGGTACGTGGACCTGGACGGCGAAAATCTCAAGCTGCACGTGTTTCTGGATCGATCGGTCGTCGAAGCGTTTGCCAACGACAAGAAAAAGCTGACGACGCGCGTCTACGTCGGCCGGTACGATTCGCTTGGGCTGCAGGTCTGGGGCGACCAGGACATTACGGTCAAGTCGATGGAAGTGTGGAACATGAACGCTTTGACGGGCAAAGCGGCGGCTCCGGTCGACGTGCCCGCCGATTGGGACAATTCCGCGTATCCCGGCTTGACGGAGCTGCCCAATCACGATTTTGCCACGGGGGACCTCGCCGGCTGGATCGCGGAAGGCGAAGCTTTCCAGAATGTCCATGTGACCGACGAAGCGTTCTTCTGGGACACGATCTATTTCAATCCGTCGCACAAAATTCCCGGCGGTTATCATCTGTGGGGCTTCAATGAAGCCGCGGGCGGCGACCGCTTGACAGGAACGCTGAAATCGCAAAACTTCGTGCTCGGCGGGAACGGCCGAATCGATTTCCTCGTCAGCGGCGGACGCGATCCGGACAAGCTGTACGTCGCGCTTGTCCGGGCCTCGGACGGGCAGGAGCTGTTCAAGGAAACGGCGACGAATTACGAAGAGTACCAGCGCAAAATTTGGGACGCTTCGGCCTATGTGGGCGAACAACTTTATTTGAAAGTGGTAGATCAGTCGGCAGGCGGGTTCGGGCATATCAACGTCGACGATTTCAATGTACCGGTTCAGGGAAGTGCTCCGGTCGATCCGGGAGAGCCTACTACTCCGTCGGAACCGGCGGAGCCGGGACAACCGACCGATCCGGGTAATCCTTCCGTTCCGGTCAACCCGGCCAATCCGACCGATTCGGGCGCTGCACCCGCTGCGCCCGCTGCGCCCGCTTCGGGGCCGAATGTCGTTTCTCCGGCCGGTTCCTTGAACGTTACGGATAAGCCGCTTGAGCCCGGCAGCTTGTCGTTCAGGCTTCAACCGGAGCAGCGTCAGCTGCTCTTCCCGGCCGATACGGCCGCGAACGACGGCAAAAACGCGCTGAAGATCGTCCGGGGCGGAGTGGAGATCGATATTCCGGCGGACGTTCTGATGCAGCTGCGGCCGCTGATTCCGGCTGCAGCATGGGCACAAGCCCGAATCTCCGTCGAACTGGATGTGCTGCCCGCCGACGTGCGCGGGGCGCAGCTTGAACGCGCCGCAGGCCGCAGCCAAGCGGAGATCGCCGCTGCGGGCGAGATGTTCGATTTCGAATTGTCGGTCGTTCAAGCCGACGGTACCGCCCGCCCGCTGAAGGCGTTCTCGAAGCCGGTCACGCTCCGGCTGCGCGCCGACGGAGCTTCACAGCAGAAGCCGGACGGCATCTACGCGATCGCCGAAGACGGAAGCCTGGCTTATGCGGGCGGCACGCCGTGGGACGGCGGATGGACGGCGCAGGTGGACCGTTCCGGCCGGTACGGCCTGCTGCGTTACGACAAGGCATTCGACGACGTGCCGGCCTCGTATTGGGCGCATGACGCGATCCGGCGCATGGCCGCCAGGCAAATCGTGCAGGGAGTCGACGGGGCGTCGTTTGCGCCCAAGCGCGACGTCACCCGGGCCGAATTCGCCGTGCTGATCGCCCGGGCACTGGATCTGGATTCGGCGAAGCCGAATCCGTTCAGGGACGTCGATGCCCGCCGGGCTTACGCGCCTGCGATTGCCGCCGTATTCGAAGCGGGAATCGCAAGCGGCCGAAGCCAAGATACGTTCGGCCCGGAAGACACGCTGAGCCGGGAAGAAATGGCGGTCATGCTCATGAACGCCTATCGATTCCGTACAGGCAGCGAAGCGTCCGCGGCAGGGAAACGTGCCGATTTCAAAGACGTCGATGACGTCGGCAAGTGGGCGCAGAACGCAGTCTCCGCCGTGAACAACCTCGGACTGATGCAGGGACGGGGAGGAGACCGGTTCATGCCGCAGGCGACGGTAAGCCGCGCGGAGACGGCGCAGGTCGTCTCGCTGCTGCTCGACAAAACCGAGCCCTGAAAAACAAGCCCTAAACAAAGAGAATCCCGAACAATGCGAACCCCAACAACGCGCACTCCAACAATATGAGCTCTAACAATACGAACTCGAACAATAGGAGTTCAAAGAACACGGCCCATGCCGGATCAGGCAAAATATCCGAATCGGACCGCGCCAAAAAAGGCATTCCGCTTGCAGAGTCTTCTGCACCGGAATGCCTTTTTCTTGTTCACGAAAATTCCGTTTTTTCGGATTCGATCATTTTTTCGGATTCGCCCGCTTCGTCCGATTTCCCTCGCTCCCTGTTCGCTCCGCGCTCTCCGTGCGGCCCGTTTTCCCCGTACTCTTTTCCGAACGCTTCCATCTGCTCCAGAACCGGCAGCAGCCGGACGCCTTTTTCAGTTAGCGAATATTCGACTTTGGGCGGCACTTCCGGGTACACTTTCCGGTGCACGACGCCGTCTTTTTCCAGCTCTTTGAGCTGCTTGGTGAGCGAACCTTGCGACAGTCCGCCGAGAAAGTGCTGGATATCGCCGAAACGGCGGGTTCCGCTTTTGAGATACCAGAGAATGAAATATTTCCATCGGCCCGACAGGATGTTCTGCGTCAGGACAATTGCGTACAGGTCTTCTTTTTCCTCGATAAAGGCTGGCTCGAATCCGTTCAAACATACTCTCATGGCGATCCCTCCCGATCCAAAGGTACAAAAATATGCACTATGCCTATTTAAATTGCCTTCTTTGCAAAGCAAGGCGCCGGACTTATGATAGGTTCACGCCGTCGAACGCAGCATGCGTTTTATATATTTAGTAGGCTAACTACCAGTGTAACAAATTTCAAAGGAGAAAAGAACCATGACCTCTCGCAAACCGATTCAGTTTTGAATCCCGTCCCAAACCAAATGCCGAACCCAATTCCAATCCAACAGAAAAGAGGAATACTTTTGAATCCTACGATCGAACTGCTGCACAATCACGTATCCGTCCGTTCCTATGCCCCCGAACCGTTGACCGACGAGCAGCGGGACGTTATTTTCCGGGCCGCCAATCAGACGTCGTCGTTCAGCCTGCTTCAGGCCGTTTCCATCATCCGCATCACGGACCCGGAGCTGCGCAAGCAGGTCAGAAAACTCAGCGTGGATCAGCCGTATATCGAAGAAGCGGGCGAATTCTGGATTTTCTGCGCGGATTTCAACCGCAATCATCGGATCGCGCCGGACGTGGACCTGTCCTATATCGAATTTCTGTTGATCGGAGCGTTCGACGCGGGCCTGATGGCGCAAAACGCGCTGACGGCCGCCGAATCGCTTGGCCTCGGCGGCGTATACATCGGCGGCGTGCGCGCGAATATCGAAGCGCTGTCCGACCTACTCGAACTGCCGGAACATACGATTCCGCTCGTCGGATTGTGCATCGGCGTACCGGCGGGAGAGAAAGCCGGCTTGAAGCCGAGACTGCCGCAGTCCATGGTCCTGTTCGAAGACCGGTACCGGACGCTGGACCGCGACGAACTGGCCGAATACGACCGAATCGTGCTGGATTATTACGAGCAGCGTCCGGTCAAAGCGCCTTTTACCGCCAAAAAGGTCAAAGGATGGAGCGATCACGTGCAGGATCATCTGGAGCGGAGCATTTTGCCCGGCATGATGGACTACTTGAACAAGCAGGGCTTTGCCAGAAAATGAAGAGGCTGCGGCAAATTGACACCTCTTCCCGTCCATGATAAATTTAGCCTGCTAAATATCGGGAAAGAATGGATGGTTGACTCATGACAGATACAGATACAGATGCAGTGGATTGCGAGATTCGCCAATCGTTGGACCGGGTCTCCTCGCAGATGCGGCGCAATTACGGCGAATCGCTGAGAGAACTCAATCTTTATGCCGGACAGGACAATTTGTTGTATCGGTTATGGCTGGGCGACGGCATTACGCAGATGCAGCTGTGCGAACATCTCAAGTGCGAGCCGCCGACCGTCACGAACATGGTCAAGACGCTGGAACAGAACGGATTCATTTATCGCAAAAAAGACGGGGCGGACGCGCGGGTCATGCGGATTTTCCTCACCGACGAAGGTCGTGCGCTCCAGCAGCCGGTCGAGAACAAGTGGAGAGAGCTGCGGGAGAAGCTGCTGCACGGCATCCCCGAGGCAGACCGGCTCGTGCTCCGGACGCTCATGCGGCATATGGAGAACAATTTGACTTAGCCGCCGTCTCGATCCGCGCAGACAAGGAGAACAAGCAGCGATGGAACAAAGAAAGCTCAAATTGGGAGGCATCATCGACGGCGTCGGCTGGAATCATACGGGCTGGAGACATCCCGGCATGCCGGCGGACGCCAGCGAAAACATAGATTACTACGCCGAAAAAGCGATCCAGCTGGAAGAGGCGAAGTTCGACCTGATCTTCCTGGCGGACGTCAGCCATATCGGTCCCGGCATGATTCCGCACTATCTGAGCATGTTCGAAGGGGTATCGATCTTGTCCGCTTTGAGCATGGTCACCCGATCGATCGGGCTTGCGGCCACGATCGCGACTTCGTATGCCGATCCGTTCACGGTGGCGCGGCAGATCGCTTCGCTGGACAAGATCAGCCGGGGACGCGCCGGGTGGAACGCGGTCACGTCGAATCCGGGCGGACTGGTCAATTACAGCCGGGGCCATCTGCGCAAGTCCGATCTGTATCCGATGCAAAAAGAGTTTCTGGACATCGTCGAAGGGCTGTGGGATTCGTATGAAGACGACGCTTTTATCCGGGACAAGGAAAGCGGAGTTTTCTACGATCCCCGCAAGATGCACGCGCTGAATTATAGAGGGAACTATTTCTCGGTGGACGGACCGCTGAACGTCAGTCGTTCCAGACAGGGGAGACCGGTCGTGTTTCAAGCCGGCACTTCGCCGACGTTTATGGACATCGCCGCGCGGCATGCCGAAGTCATCATGGCACCGGGCGACGATTTCGCTTACCTGACCGGATACGCGGCCGAACTTAGAAGCAAAGCCGCCGCTCAAGGGCGTTCGCCGCGCGACCTGCTGATGATGCCTTCGCAGAATCCGATCGTGGGCGAAACGGAGCAGGAAGCGCTGGACAAAATGCGGGAGATCGAATCGTGGATACCGCGCGGGTATCGGATGCCCAAACCGACGTTCATGGGGTCCGCCGAGCAGGTCGCCGACCGGATCGAACGTTGGCACCTTGCCGGCCTGATGGATATTTTGCTGATCCGGCAGGACCATCCCGAAGGCTTCGCGGACTTTATCCGGCTGGTCGTTCCGATCCTGCGGGATCGGGGCCTGTTCCGCACGGAATACGAGCACGACACGCTGCGCGGCCTGCTGGAACTGCCTTATCCCGAGCACCGGCACGCCAACTCGCATCGTTGAATAAAAAACAAGGAGAGGTTAAGCATGGGCCGAAAAATCAGAACGGGCATTATCGGAGGATCGATCAACAACGGCTGGGCGAGAGGCACGCATATCCCGGCCCTGCAGCAGTTGGAAGAGTATGAACTGACGGCGGTCGGCACGAGCCGGATGGAGAGCGCGCTCCAAAGCGCCGAAGCGTTCGGCGCGGCTCACGCGTTCGACCGGGCGGCCGATCTGGCCGGCCATCCCGACGTGGATCTGGCGGTCGTCAGCATCAACGTCAAAGAGCATCATGCGGCGGTCCGGGCGATCGTTCCCGCGGGCAAGCCGATTTACTGCGAATGGCCGCTCGGCTCGAACACGGCGGAAGCGCTGGAGATGCGGCAGTGGGTCACCGAGAGCGGCATCCCGAACGCGATCGGCCTGCAGGCGAGGCAGGCTCCGGCTGTCAATTACGTCAAAGACCTGCTGAAGCAGGGATTCTTCGGCAAAGTGCTGTCGGCCAAGCTGAACCTGTCGATCGAAGGGATGGGCGGCGAATCCGACAAAGCCAACTCGTACTTGTTCGACCGCGAAGTCGGCGGCAACCTGCTGACGATCGTGACCGGCCACAATCTGGACGCGTTTACGTACATGCTCGGAGATTTCAAGGAACTGTCGGCCGTCACGGCGCAGCAGTTCGCGGAAGTTCGGATCACGGATACGAACGAGCGTATGACCAAGACGACCGACGATCAGATTCTGATCAACGGTCTGCTGGAGAGCGGCGCCGCGGCCCAGGTTCACGTCCAGGGCGGCGTGAAGCACGGGACAGGCCTGACGATCGAAATCTTCGGCGACCAGGGCACGCTCGTGCTGAGCGCGCCGGCCACCATCCAGTTCGGATCGCATCGGCTGCGCGGAGCGGGCGCGTCCGGCGCGGAGCTGCGGGATCTGGACGTTCCCGCGTCTTACGTCGACGTGCCGGATTCGCTGCAAAACGATTCGGGCTTTGTCCTGAACGTCGCCCACGCGTACCGCAAATTTGCGGCGGATATCGCCGAAGGCACGTCCACGGCTCCGAATTTCGATGAAGCGGTCAAGCTGCATCAACTGCTGGACGCCGTCGAAGAATCTGCACGCACCGGGAACCGGCACGTTTTCTAAACGGGCCGAAATGTCGAAAAACCCGAAGCTCCAGCTTGGAGCTTCGGGTTTTTTGACGTGCATCCGGACATCGGGGTCACGTCGCGGAACGGAGCCCGCCGTCGCCCGACCTCCGATCCGCGTCCGCGTTTAGCCGCATTCAGCCGCGTTCAATCATTGTTTTCAAAAAAATCCCCGCCCTGCATCCGGTCGACGAATCCCTGCAGCCAGACGTAATACTGTTCGGCATGCTGAAGTTTGTGCAGGTCGCGCAGCGCCTGATCGCGCTCGTCGGCCTGCGTATGCCGCGAGAGGACGATCTCCGACAGGTCGGGCGAGACTTCGCGGATCGTGGACAGCATCACGTCGATCTCCCGTTGAAGCTTGGCTCCGAAAAAGTTCCGGAACGTGCGGAAAAAGTCGGTCTCGGCGACGTATTGGTCTTTGCGTTCTTTTTTCTCGTCAAGTTTGTAAATCATTTGCGATTCCGTCAGCGCGCGCACGGCGTAACTCATATTGCTTTTGCTCATGTTCATGAAGTCTTTCATCTCTTCCAGCGTCATCGGCCGGTCTTCGAAGTACATGATGCCGTAGAGCTGACCGAACGAATGGTTCACCCCGTACAGATCCATCGTCGAAGCGATAGACTCGATCATTTTCTTCCGCAGTTCGCGCCGCTGCTCCTGCCCGGACGCTGCGGAAAGGCCGGACGTGCCGGCGGATTCCTGTTCCACGCTGTCACCCCTGAATCGGAATTCGGACTTTGTTCCCCGTTGCCCCCATATTTTACACGATTCCCTGCACATTTAACACCGGGATAATCCCCGTTTTTCAAATCGAATGTACAATCATGTTTGTACGGTAGATTAAAACGTCGAAAAAAAGAGCTGAGAAAATCTTTGATCAAAAAAAATTGAACACGGAGGAGTTGTGGATTTGCGTCTTAAAGCGTTCAGGGAAGGCGAGGCGGTGCTGTTTACCCTGCCTGCGCTCGTTCCGCTGCTGATCTTCTGGATGGGGCCGCTCGGTTACATCCTGTATTTAAGCTTCACGGAGTGGGACTTCATGAGTCCCGAGAAACTCTTCGTCGGCCTGGACAACTATACATATCTGCTGACGCACGCCGAATTCTATCAGGCGCTTCGGGTGACGCTAACGTTCGGACTCGGCACCGTCATTCCGATCATCGTGGGCGGGCTTGCGCTTGCGCTGCTGATGAACAGCAAGCTGAGATCGACCGGCCTGTTCCGGGCCATGATGTTCTCGCCGTGGGTCACGCCGACCGTCGCGGTCTCGATCGCCTGGTCGTGGATCTTCGAACCGGACGTCGGACTTGCGAATCTGCTGCTCGGCTGGATGGGATTCTCGCCGGTCGGCTGGCTGCAGGACCCGAATTGGGCGCTCGTCGCCGTCATGATCGTCACGATCTGGAAATCGATCGGCTGGTCGATGGTGTTCTACCTCGTCGCGCTGCGCAATCTGCCGTCCGACCTGCTGGAAGCCGCTTCGATCGACGGAGCCGGCACCTGGGACAAGTTCCGGGCGATCACGCTGCCGCTGATCTCGCCGACGACGCTGTTCCTCTCGATCATCCTGACGATCCAGTCGCTGCAGGCCTATGACCAGATCAACGTCATGACGCAGGGCGGACCGGCCGGATCGACGCGCACGCTGCTGTACATGTATTACCAATCGGCGTTCGAGACGTTCAACGTCGGCGAAGCTTCCGCGATCGCCGTCATCATCATTCTGATCTGCGTCCTGCTGTCGGGATTGTCGTTCCTGATCAGCCGGCGCCTGGTGCACTACTCATGAACATGACCGAAGCAAGCAAGAAACGCGCCGTGCGCCGGGGAGCCGGGCAGGCGGGCAGCCGCCGGTTCGTCCCGGCCGGGGAACGGTTCGGCCGAGCCGCGCGTTACATCCTGCTGGCCGTGATCAGCCTTGCGATGGCGTTCCCCTTCTATTGGATGGTGACGAGCGGACTGAAGACGAACGACGAGATCTGGCGGTTCCCGCCGACGTTCTGGCCGGAGTCGATCCATTGGAACAACTATGCCGATGCGTGGAATTCGGCGCCGTTCGCCCGCTATATGTTCAACAGCATTTTCGTGGCCGTATCGATCTGCGTACTGCAGGTGATCAACGCCAGCATGATGGCTTATGCGCTGACCCATATGAAGTTTCGGCTAAAAGGCGCGTTCACCGCAATCGTGCTCGTCGGCTACATGATTCCGAGCACGGCCGTATACCTGCCGAGCTATCTGATCCTGAACGAGCTGCATCTGCTGGACAGCTACGCCGGGCTGATCCTGTCCAACTGCGTGAGCGTGTTCGCGATCTTCCTGCTGCGGCAGGCGTTCCTGCAGGTGTCGCACGAGCTTGTCGAAGCGGGGCAGCTGGACGGAGCTTCGCACTTCCGGATTCTGTGGACGATCATGGCTCCGCTGATCCGTTCGTCGTTCGCCGTCATGATCCTCATTACGTTTATCGAACAGTACAACAATTACTTCTGGCCGATGCTGATTACGAAAGACCCGGATCTGAGACTCGTCTCGGCGGGGCTGCGCAGCTTCTTCGTCGAAGGCGGTTCGTACGGGCTGGCCTGGCCGCAGATCATGGCCGCCAGCGCTTTTACCATCGCCCCGCTGCTGATCCTGTTCCTGTTCGCCCAGAAGACGATCATGCAGAGCGTCAACATGTCCGCCGGCGTCAACAAGAGCTGAATTCCGAGTCGAACCCGAACAGGGACAACCCACATCCATTAGGAGGCAAAAAGAATGAAATTACGCCTGAACGCAGCAAATTTCGTCATGAAGAAGCCGGACGCAAGTGCACGCTATCGGAGAGGCGGCCTGTCTATGCTGCTTGCGGCAAGCTTCGCGCTGCTGGCCGCCTGCGGTTCGCAGGGCGGAGATACCCAGGGCGCGGTCGCGACCGCGGCGCCGGCCGCCGCGGAATCGGGCAAGCCGGTCGAGATCGAATTCTGGTACGGCCTGGGCGGCAAGCTTGGCGACAACATGAAAGCGAAGATCGACGCATTCAACGCTTCGCAGGATGAAGTGATCGTCAAAGGCATTGCCCAGGCGGATTATACGGAGACCGAGCAGAAGCTGCAGGCGGCGATCGCGTCGAACAACGTGCCGGCGGCGGTCCTCAGCGCGAACGCGGATTGGGCGCGCAAAGGGTATTACGCTCCGCTGGACGAACTGATCGCGGCCGATCCGGACTTCAACGGCGACGATTTCGTGCAGACGTTCCTCAAGCAGGGCAAGGTGGATGGCAAACAGTATTTCCTGCCAATGTACGGCTCGACGCAGATCATGTATTACCGTCAGGATCTGTTCAAAGAGCACGGAATCGACCCGGCGTCGCTTACGACGTGGGAAGCGCTCGGCGAAGCCGCGGCCAAGATGACGAAAAAAGAAGGTGGCAAGACGACCGTCTACGGCTGGGAGCCGATGTGGGGCGAAGCCAATATGACCGATGCCGTGCTGAGCCGGGGCGGCAGCATCCTGAGCGAAGACGGCAAGACCGTCACGATCGATTCGCCGGAATGGATCGACACGTGGGAGCAGTTCCGCAAATGGATCCACGAAGACAAAATCATGCGGATCCACTCCGGCGGACAAGGCTGGGAATACTGGTACAAGACGATCGACGACGTGATGAAAGGCCAGGCGGCCGGTTACACCGGTTCGAGCGGCGATCAGGGCGACCTCGACTTCAAAGTCGTAGCCGCGATGGAGCAGCCGGGCTGGGCAGGGATGGGCGCGGGCAAGCCGGTCGCCGGCGCGAGCCAGGTGGGCATTCCGGCCAAAGCGACTCCCGAGCAGCAGCAGGCCGCGTTCAAATGGTTCATGTACTTCATGAAGTCGGAGAACACGGCCGATTGGTCGATGAAGACGGGCTATATCGCGGTGCGCCAATCCGCGCTCGAAGATCCGGCGTTCAAGGCGTTCAGCGCCAAAAATCCGCAGATCAGCGTTCCGCTCCAGCAGGCGTCGCATGCGTCGATGCCGTTCCAGGACCCGACCGGCGGCAAGATTACCGACGCGCTCAAAGTCGCAGCCGATCAGGTGCAGATCAACAACATGCCGGCCGAGCAGGCGCTCAAGGAAGCGCAGGCCACGGCGCAGAGCGCACTGGACCGCGCGGCCAGATAACGGTCGGGCGAAAGCCCGGTTCAAGCGGGCCGCAAGCCGCACGCAGCAAAGCCGTGCGAGCTGTAGCTGTCCGCGCTGTCCGCCGCACAGACTGTCCGCAGGGAGCGCGCGTTCCGCGCGGTGCCTGCGGTTTTCTTTTGGACAAAAATATTCGATCGAAGACGGCCGGAAGCGAAGACGCAAGGCCGATCCGGGCAGCAGGAGAAACGGGAGGACGGGATGATGACCGAGACTCAAGACAGGCAGGACGCAGAGGAAATGTGGGATACGCGGGCGCAGGTTGCGGGTACGGGGGAGACGCGCGGCGCGCCGGAGACGCAGATTACGGGGAAGAGCGGCGATCCGCAGATGCAGATGCAAAGCCCACGGAGTATGCGGGACGTTGAAGAGGCATACAGCCTCAATTTGGAGGGCGCGGGTGCGATTTTGTTCGACAAGGACGGGACGCTGCTCGATTTTACGGCCATGTGGGGATTTTGGAGCGATCGGGCGCTGGAGCTGTTTCGGACGCTGTTGGCGGAGCGCGGGCTGGAGCTCGCGGAAGCAGACCTGCCGCAGATCTGGGGCACGACGCATGATGAAAAGGGCAAAACGAACGACTACGACCGGCGGGGACCGCTTGCGATGGGTACGGTGGACGAGATGCACGCCGTGTTGGCCTGGCACGGTTACCGGGCGGGATTGTCGTGGGCGGAAGCCAAACTGCTCGTGCGCCGCTGCGCGGAGCAGGCCGATGCGGCGATGGAAGCGGAACGTCCCGCGCAGCTGCTGCCCGGTGTGCGGAACTTTCTGGACCTCTGCCGCGAGCTGAATATGCCGATGGGCGTCGTGACGGCCGACGAGACGGACAGCGCGCGGCGCCATCTGGAGTGGCTGGGGATCGCGGATTATTTTGAGATCGTCATCGGTACCGATTTGGCGCGGCGCGGCAAGCCGTTTCCCGACTTGTGCCTGCTGGCCTGCGAACGCCTCGGCGTGCGTCCCGAACGCGTCGTCGTGATCGGCGACACCGACGGCGACATGGAGATGGCCCGCGCGGCCGGGGCGGCATTGAAGATCGGTATCGGCGAAGCCGGAACGCTCAAGCTCGCCGACGTGACCGTACCTTCGTTTGAAGGGCTGCTGGGCAGCGCGGTACGGCGATGAGCCCGAACGTCTCGCTCGGGTGGACGCTGCTGGCGTGCGCGATCGCGCTTGAGCTGAGCGGAACGCTGCTGATGAAAATGTCGGACGGATTCACCCGGCCGTGGCCGTCGGTGTTTATGTTCGTCTGCTACGGAGTCAGCTTCACATTGCTCAATTTTTCCGTCAGGCATATTCCGCTCGGCGTCGCCTACGCGATCTGGTCCGGCGTCGGCATCACGCTGATCGGCGTGGCGGGCCATTACTTTTTCGGCGAGCGCCTCAAAGCGGCGTCGCTGGTCTGGATGGGCTTTATCCTCGTCGGCATCGTCGGCTTGAAATGGAGCGAATCGTAAAGCGCCGCAGGTCGGGACAGGCATTGAAAAGAGCAAATAAAACGGAAACCGGAAAACGGAGGGATACGTCATGGAACGGGCAATGCAGCGGGAATCGGAACGCGGAACGGACGGGATGAATGCGGCAGCGGGCTTCGGCACGGAGCGCGGCGAACGCAGAGGGCATCACGGGATGGGGACGTATGAAGCGGCTGCTGGCGCGGGCGGAGTCACAAGCGGGGCGGAGACACGCGGGCTGACGGAGGAAAAGAGTGAAGTGGGCAGCGGGACGGAGATGCGCGAAGCGGCGGACACGGTTTGGGGAAAAGAACTGGCTGCGGCGGCCGAAAAGCCGCTCGCGACGTTTCAGGTCATCACGGATACCCATGTTCGGGATGACGCCGACCATATCAACAACCGGCACTTTGAAGAGGCGCTTGCGGATATTGCGTCTTTTTGCGCGGGCAGCTTGGGCGTGATGCACGCCGGAGACGTGACGGATCGCGGCCTTGCGCCCGAATACCGGGAATTCGCCCGCATCTGGAGCAGCCGCCCGGCTGAGCTGCCGCCGATGTACGTCACGCTCGGCAACCACGACATCGGCGCGATCCTGTGGGGCGAAGGCGACAAGCCGATCGATCTGAGCGTGCTCTCCGGCGACGAGATCGAAGACGTGCTGGACGGGAATTTCCCGGCCGGGACGGTCGGGGCGATTGGGCAGCCGGGCGGAGCGGCCGCGGCGGCGGGGCTTGATCTGGGCGGCATGGCGGCGCGCTTGAACAGCTTGGACGGGAACGAGGCGGAAGGCGGCCTCGTACGCGAGATGTGGAACCGGCGCATGCGCCGGTTTGCCGAAGCGACGGGCGCCGCCGCGCCGTATCACGATCATTGGATCGGCGGCTATCATTTTATTTTCCTCGGCAGCGAAGTGCCGCATCCGAAAGACTGCGACCTTTCTTCGGCGCAGCTGCGCTGGCTGCAAGAGCGCCTGAGCGAAAAGTCGTCGCCGGACCGGCCGGTCTTCGTCTTCCTGCATCAGCCGCTTATGGATACCGTGGCCGGTTCGATGGAGCGGCAGGGCTGGTACGGTGTCAATCAGGACACCGAATTGAAAAAGGTGCTGTCGGCCTGCCCGCAGGCTATCCTGTTCACCGGGCATACGCATTGGCAGCTTGAAGCCGAGCGCACGATGTACGACGGGCAGGGCGTTATGCCGAGCATGTTCAACGCCTCTTCGGTCGCGTACCTCTGGACCGACGGCGACGAACATCTGACCGGCAGCGAAGGGCTGCAGGTCGACGTCTACGGCGACCGGGTCGTCGTGCGCGGCCGCGATTTCGTGAAGCGCGCGTGGATCGAAGGCGCCGAATATACGGTGCCTTATCCGGCAGCCGGTGCGGTTTCCGCGCGGAGGTAGAAAGTGAGCGGCGGGGTGAGCGATACGTCCGCGGTTGGTGCGGCGTATTGGCTCGGCGTGTCCAAAATAAAGGCGGACATGCACTCCGGCAGGCTTCAAGCCCTCGTATATCCAAAATAACTTCCTATATACAGTTATTTGGGCGAAGCCGATCGGCGTATGCGGAATAACTGCGCCAGAGCACTTATTTCGCCCGAAAAATCAAGAAATCAGCCTTGTGGATGAAAATAACTGTCGTGAGGACGTTATTTTTGTTCAAAAGGCTTTTTGTTGTAAAATAGTTGCGCTCAGGACGTTATTTTCGGAAAAGGGTAGAGTGGAGGGGAGAGAGAGGCTTTTTCGTAGGCTTCGGCGGCGCGGCTTGGTATAATAGCAGAAAAAGAACGGGCGGATGCGGAGAAAAAGGGCCGCCGTCAAGGGGAGAACAAGATAGCGATGTCAAAAAACGATCGACCGTCCGTCGCGCTGGAAACGGTGCGGCGCACGGAACTTGAGACGCTGCGCGCGATCGCGGTTGCGGCGTTTGCCGAAGGGCTGCGCGAGTACGGCAAACGACCGGACGGGATCGAGACGATCGGCTGGCACGAGCGGGGCTGCGCGGAAGGCAGCTATCTCGCGATCCGGGCCGACGGCCGCCTCGCGGGCGGGGCGCGGGTGTTCGACTACGGAGAAGGCATGTTCCGGCTCGGCTCGCTGTTCGTCGATCCGGCGCTGCACGGGCGCGGCATTGGCAGCCAAGCGCTCGCCGCGATTGAACGGCGGTATCCGCAGGCGAGCCGCTGGTCGCTCGACACGCCGGCGCTCAACGCACGCAGCCGGCGTTTTTACGAAAATGCGGGCTACGTCAACGTCGGGAACAGCCCCGCCGAACGCGCGTCCGATTTTAGGCTGATCGATTACGTGAAGCTGCCGCTGCTGCTGGAGATCCGGGAAGCCGATCTGTTCCCGGGCCGGCGAGATACTTCGCCGCGGGAAGAGGCGGGCTTCGCGCTGCGCCAGGCGGCCCGCGCCGTGCTGCTGGACGCGGACGGCCGCCTGGCGCTGATGCGCGTGACGCGCAGCGGCTTGCACAAGCTGCCCGGCGGCGGAATCGAAGCGGGCGAAGACGTATTTGCGGCGCTGCGGCGCGAACTGCGCGAAGAAGTCGGCGCTGGCGAGATTCAGCTGACGGACGAGCTCGGCATGACGGCCGAATATATCGCCGAGTATCGGCTGAAGCAGTTCTCGTACGCTTACGCGGCGCGTCTGAGCGGACCGCTCGGCGCCTCCGCGCTGACCGCGGAGGAACAAAGCGACGGGTTCGCGCTGATCTGGACNNGGCGCAGAGGAGGAGAAACTCATCTATAGAGGAATCGGGATCGACGGCTGCCCCGGAGGCTGGGCCGTCGTTTGGATCGAAGGCAAACGGGCCGCCGAGGGCATACGGGCTGACGGCGAATGGGCCGCCGAGGCTACACAGACTGACGGCGCACGATCCGGAGATCAACAGGGAGACGGTCCGCGCGCCGCGCTCGCTTTCCGCTCGGCCGTGTACCCCGACCTCCCGGCGATGTGGGCGGCGCTTCAGCCCGATCCGGCGCGCGACCGCATTCTGCTCGATATGCCGATCGGCTTGGCCGAAGGGGCGGACGGCTCGCTCAACCGCGTCGAAGACCGACGCTGCGACCGGGACTGCCGCAAGCTGCTGCCGAAGCGGCGCAAATCGAGCGTGTTCCCGGTGCCCGCGCGTCAGGCGCTGCATGCGGCCGATCCGTCCGCGGCCAACGAAGCGGCGACCGGCCGACGGCTGAGCCGCCAGAGCCTCAACCTGCTGCCGAAGATTCGCGAGGTCGACGACCTTGTCGCCGGGCTGCTGGCGCGCGGCCTGCCGGTGTCGGGCCTGCTGGACGAATCGCACCCGGAGCTCGCTTTTTTGCGGCTGAACGGGGGAGAGGCGCCGGTGCACGGCAAGAAGGAAGCGGCCGGGCGGCAGGAGCGCCTGGACATTCTGGCCGCCGCGGGCTTGCCCGAAGCGGAGCTGGAGCGGCTGCTGCAGACGTTCGCGCGCAAACAGGCCGCGCCGGACGATCTGCTCGACGCGGCGGCGCTTGCGCTCTGTGCCTGGCGAATCGTGTCCGGGCATTCGCCGGCCCGCGGCGTGACCGAAGGTGACCGGCGGCAGCACGATTACGACGGACGGGTAGAGATGAATATCGTCTATATATGAAGAGAAAATTCGCGGCCGGGTTCGGAAGCGGCCGATTTCGGGCCTTTTGACGTTGTCCGGCCCGCGAAGAACCAAACGGACAAACGAGGAGGACACGGCGATGAGCGAATGGTACAAGGAAAGTTTCGGTGAAGATTATTTGCGGGTGTACAATGACCGGGACGAGCAGGGAGCGGCGCACGAGGTGCACGGCATGATCGCCTGGCTGAAGCTTCCGGCCGGGGCGGAAGTGCTTGACCTGTGCTGCGGTATGGGCCGGCACTCGCTGTCGCTGGCGGAGAAAGGGTACGCCGTGACCGGCATGGACCTGTCGGACGTGCTGCTGGACGAAGCCCGCAAGGAAGAAGGCGCGGACAATGTGCGTTGGGTGCAGGGGGACATGCGGGAGCTGCCTTTTGCGGACGGCTCGTTCGACGCGGTGGTCAATCTGTTCACGTCGTTCGGCTACTTCAAGGAAGATGCGGAGCACGTCCGCGTGCTGCGGGAGATTCGGCGGGTGCTGCGCCCGGGCGGCCGGTTCATCGTCGACTTCATGAATCCCACACATGTGAAGCGCCATCTGAAGCCGTACACCGGACGCGAGGAAGACGGGCTCAAGATCGAGGAACGCCGCAGGCTCGAAGACGGCTTCGTCAAAAAGCACATCACGATCATCCCCGAAAATGAAGCAAAAAAGAAAGCGAAAAACAAAGCCGCGAATACGACGAACGGGTCAAATTGTATACGCGCGAACGCTTTGAAGACATGCTCGCGGAAGCCGGCCTGACGCTTGACGAAGTGCGCGGAAGCTATGAAGAGAAACGTTTCGAGCCCGATTCGCCCCGAATGATTTTTGTCGGAAAAAGGTTATAAGCAGGCAAGCTGAGGGTATATAGCACTATTATGCTTGCCTGAAGAGGTGCTAAGGAATGTCAAACGAACAAGAAAATTATCGAAAAATAGAACGATACGAACACGAGCATCAAGAGCTGCGGACCGAAATCAACGGGCTGCGGCTGCTGCTGGAAGAAGAGCGGTCGGCGCGCGAAGCGGCGGATCGCGAATCGAAGAACAAAGCGCATTTTGTCGCGGTGCTCAGCCACGAGATCCGCAACCCGCTCAACGGCATCATCGCCATGAGCGATCTGCTGCAGGATACCGAACTGACGGAAGAGCAGGAGAATTATCTGGAGATTATCCAGAGCAGCAACCACTCGCTGCTTGAGCTCGTCAACGGTATTCTCGATATGAGCCGTCTTGAAGCGGGCCGAATGACCGTGTCCCACAATCCGTTCGACCTGATCAACACGGTCGAAGATTTGATCTATATGCTCGCTCCGCGGGCGTTTGCCAAAAACGTCGAAGTCATCTTGAACGTCGAATCGGAAATTCCGCTGTTCGTCGTCGGGGACGTGTTGAAAGTGCGCCAGATTTTCCTCAACCTGATGCAGAACGCGATCAAGTTTACGCATGAAGGAGAGATCGTGTTCGAACTCAAACGGATTCCTTCGCTCAAAAGCGACGGTATCTCGGTCAGCTTCGCCATACACGATACGGGTATCGGCATGTCCGAAGAACAGTCGGGCCGGATCTTCGACGTCTACACACAGGTGCACGAGTCGTCGCAGCATACGTACGAAGGCTCCGGACTCGGCATGACGATCACGAAAAATCTGGTTGAGCTGCTCGGCGGCACGATCGAAGTGTCCAGCGAACCCGGCCGGGGCACGTCGATCGAAATCATGCTGTCGTTCGACCGGTATACCGACCTGCCTTCGATACCGTTCGAGGACGACGTGCTGGAAGGCATGCGTTTCCTTGTGGTGGACCAGCAGGCGACGAGCCGCAGCACGATCGTCGGCATGCTCGAAGGCTGGGGCGCCCATGCGGAGTCCGCGGCCGAAATGGAAGAAGATCTGGTGGAGCGCGTCGGCATGGGCGCGTTCGACGTCGTCTTTATCGACGGCAGCACGCTCAAGCGGGGCGAAATTTTCAGCAATTTGCAGCAAATCCCGGATCTTAACCTGTTTCTGCTGGCCTGGCTGGGCGAGAAGATCGAAGAAGGGGAACGCAGCTTCTTCCGCTCGATCATCCCGAAGCCGATTCGCAAGCTGCATATGTTGAACGCGATTTTGGCCATGGAAAAAAACGACCGTTCTGCGGGACGCGACCACGATCGCGATCCGGAGCGCGGCCTGTAGCGGAAGCGGCGGCAGACCGAGGAAAGGACGGAACAAAGGCATGAGCCAATCACGAATGACGAGCTACGACGAATTGACGCGGGTACGGATGGGCATGTCTTTTCCACTGCGCTGGGTCAACAGCTATATGCTGCGCGGCGAAGAAGGCTGGACGATCGTCGATCCCGGCCCCCGTTCCGCCGAGAACGAATCCGCGTGGGAAGACTTGATGCGGGACATGGGCATTGCGCCGCGGGACATCGCTTCGATCGTCCTGACGCATCATCACCCGGACCATTACGGGCTTGCGGGCTGGTTCCAGCAGCGGGGCGGAGCGCAGGTATGGATGTCCCACGCCGCAAGCGAAGCGGCCCGCCGCAACTGGGGCGGCGTGTCGGATTCGTCCGGGGGCGCCGGCTTCGCGCAGGCGACGATCGAATTGTACCGCCGCCACGGCATGGAAGAAGGCCGTCTGGCGCAGCTGCCGGAGCATCTGTCCGGCTTCGCCGCGCAGGTCGAGCCGCAGCCCGAAATCTCGGTGGTCGACACCGGCATGCCGATTCGCTTCGGCGGACGGTTGTGGCAGCCGGTGGAGACGGGCGGGCATGCCGAAGGGCATCTGTCTTTTTACGAGGAGAAGACGGGGCTGATCCTGTGCGGGGATGCGGTGCTGCCGAGAATCTCGCCGAACATTTCCTATACGCCCGGAGGCGACGAACATCCGCTGCGCTCGTATCTGGACGGGCTGCGCGTGCTGGGCGGGCTGCGGGTAAGCCAGGCTTTTCCCGGCCATCGCGATCCGTTCGGGAATTTCGCGGAACGGACGGCGCAGCTGTCGGCCCATCATGAGGAGCGGCTGGACCGGATGCAGGGCATGCTCGGCGGTGAACCGCGCAGCGCCTATGCAGTGTGCGTCGGGCTGTTCGGCGGTTCGCTCGGCATTCACCAGCTCCGCTTCGCGCTGTCGGAGACGCTCGCCCACCTGGTCGAATTGGAAGACCGGGGGCGTGTCTCCCGAACGGAAGAAGACGTATGCACGTGGCATTCCCTTTGACGATCCGCTATCGAATCGAACGAACCTGTTTGAACGAGCTTGTCTCCCTATTAAGGGGGACGGGCTTTTTTTTATGCGACCAAAGTATGAACCGGCAGCCCGGACAAGCCCGCAAAAATAAATTTCGAAATAAGCTTTGCCGCTTGGTTAGTTCTTAGGAACCGCGTTTATATAAGAGATGCCGGCAATTATATAACACTCCAAAAAGTTTCGGGAAATCAAAACCAGAAACGTCCAAATGGAAAATATTTTAAAAAGGCAATTTCGAAGAAATCCAAAGTTTTTAAAAAGATTTTGAAAACAGGTGATCCAAACTTCGAACCGCTGCGTTTTATGACATGTAAGCAGCGGAAACAACGCAACAAACAACGGAAATCAGGAAATAACAAAATTCAGATATACAATGGAGGAATGGACAATGTTTAAAATGTTCAATGCAAAGAAGCTCGTGGCACCGGTACTCGGTCTGGCTCTGGTAGTTCCGACAGTGGCGGGGGCCGCTCCGGCACAGGCTTCGACAACGACAACGACGAACATTGCGGCAACGGCAGCGCAAATGACAGCAATGAAAGCTTCGACTACGACACCTGCGGTCGAACTGAGAGCCGCGCTTGACCGTCTCCTTTCCGAACATTACCAACTCGCGGTAGACTCGATGATCAAAGCGTACCAGGGTTCGCCTGACGCAGCTGCTTCGTTCGCGGCACTGAACGCCAACGCAAGCGACATGCTGCCGGCGATCGAATCGCTGTACGGCAAAGCGGGCGCAACGGAATTCGGACGCATCTTCAGCGCCCACAACCAAGCGACCGATGAACTGGTCAAAGCGCAAAAAGCCGGCAACACGGCAGGCGTACAGGCAGCCCAAGCCAAAATCGAGAAATTCGTCAAAGAATTCTCGGCCTTCCTCGGAACGGCAACAGGCGGCAAACTGCCACAAGCTACAGCCGAAAAAGTGCTTCGTCTCCACGAAGACCAGGTTCAGGATACTTTCGAGAAATATGTAGCGGGCGACTTCACGGGAGCTTACACGGCTTACCGTACAGGCCTGAACACGATGTTTACGGTCAGCGAAGCATTGTCGACGGCAATCGTGACGCAAATGCCGGAAAAATTCCAGAACACGAAATCCGATACGCCTGCCGGCGATCTGAGATCGGCTCTGAACTACCTGTTCGCGGAACATTTCGCACTCGCTACGCTGCAAATGCAAGAGCAGTATGACGGCATGAGCGCAAGCAGCAGCGCACTCGTAATCGCTGAAGCCGGCAACACCAAAGACTTCAAAGCGGCAATCGCTTCGGTCTACGGCAATGCGGGAGCGGACCAGTTCGAAAAGCTCTGGACGACTGACCATATCAACGTGCAGGCTCAATACGTAGCTGCCGTGAAGAGCGGGGACCAAGCGGCCATTACGGCAGCCAAAGCCCAAATCACGAAATTCACCAAAGAAATGGCGGCGTTCTTGAGCGCGGCAACCGAAAACCGTATTCCGGAAGCCGGCGCATTGGCCGGACTGACTGCGCATGAAGATCAAGTGCAAAAAGTGCTGGATCAATACGCAGCCAAAGATTACACCGGTTCGTACAAAACGGAACGCGAAGGTTATGCCCTGATGTTCGACGTGGGCAAACTGCTGAGCGGCGCGATCGTGGACCAGTTTAACCCTAAATTCCAAGAACCGGCTATGACACCGGCTCCTACTACACCAGCTCCAACAACTCCGGCAACACCTGCACCGACACCGGGCAAAATGATGACGGTCAAAATGCAGATCGGAAGCAAAAACCTGACGCTGAACGGCAAAACGACCAAAATGGACACGATGCCGCGCGTTTGGGATAACACCACTTACGTACCGCTTCGTTTCCTGAGCGAAGGCATCGGCGCTGACGTGAAATGGGACAAAAAAGCCAATGCCGTAACGGTAATGGCCGGCAAAGATACGCTGAAATTCTGGTTGGGCAAAGACTTCATGGAAGTCAATGGCAAAAGACAGTCGATCGGCCACGAAGTATTCGCGGACGAGAACGGCAGAACCGTTGTACCGCTTCGCTTCATCACAGGCCTGCTGGGTTGGAACTTCAACGTCGACAGCAGCAACTGGATGATCACGCTCACGAAATCGATGTAATCGATTCGCCAACCTGTCCTTTTCGGACGGACACTTTCCAATCAAGCTTCAAGAGGACTTCCTGTAACCGGGAAGTCCTCTTTTTTTTTGCTTTTACCTATAAACAGGTATAAAATGTCTTATAAGACAGCTGTAATCCTTTTTCTGCAATCCTTTTTCAATCCATGTTCATTATAGAAGACCTACAAGAAAGGAGGGAAATGATGAGTTTTACACCCCAAAACCGATTGGAAATAGCTCTAAGCGAGGCGGTCGAATATCCGTCACGGCGCAGGGCATTCTATGAGGAGCTTCAACGTGCGGAACTGTATGCCCTACATATGGAAGGCGACGTACCGGTCGAAGACGGAATGATCCGGGAAAAAGCGGAAGTGCGTCTGCCATGCGTGGAAATCGAAGGCAAAACGTATTTGCCCGTATTCAGTTCCCTGGAAATGCTGCAGCGTTCGATCGAGCAGGAGATGCGTTATATCTCGATGAACGCGATGGATTTGTTCGGACTCGTTCGCGGTTCGGACGTCTGGCTGAATCCCGGCGCGCCGTTCGCCAAGCAGTTTCCGGCTGCCGAAATCGAATCGATTCTCGACGGAAGCCTGCTGGCAATGCCGCAGAGCTATACGCTGGATACGGACCGTCAGATCCTGCTCGGGCGTCCGGTGCAGGAACCGACCGAGCTGCTGAGCGGCCTCTCGGAAGTGTTTCGATCGTTCTCGAATGTGAAGCTTGCGTACAGCGCGCATTATTACAATCCCGAGAGCGGAGATCCGCCGCACACGCTGATCGCGGTCGAAGCCGAAGGGGAATGGGAAGAAGTGGTACGTGCGGCAAGCCTGCGGGCTTCCTCGGCGTGCATTCCCGATCCGCCTGTCGATTTCGTGCGGCTGGACGGCCTCAGCGGTCTGGAACGTTATTTCGAAGCGGACTGCGAGCCGTTCTACCGCAAGTTCGGACGCCTCAAGCAGGTCGTGCGCCGGGCTTGACAGGCGAGGCTTGACGGCGCGGCAGTCCTATGTTCGCGGAGGCAGGGAAAAAGGGACGTCCCTGCGATACTCCGGCGAACCGGCGGCATGCGAAAAGGCAGGACCGATTCGGTCCTGCCTCTTTTTGGCGCGTTTTGGGCGATGCCGGTTCGGGCAATGCCGGTTATAGGGATACGAACAATGCTGAATATTGCTCAATCGTCGCCGGGTTCTTTGGGCAGCTCGATCGACACTTCGCGTTCGGTCTGCTTGTTGTGCGCGATCCGGCTGCTGGCCGCCGCGGCGATCGCACCGACGATATCGTCGAGGAACGTATGGACGGGGCCGAGATTTTTGTCGTTCAGCCGCTCCAGAATGCCGGGCTTGAGCTTGTCGACGTAACCGAAATTGGTCAGGCCGATACTGCCGTACACGTTGACGATGGACAGCGCGAGAATCTCGTCCACGCCGTACAGCCCTTCGTCGTTTTTGATCATTTCCTGCAGCGGAGACAGCAGTTTGCCTTCTTCCGCAAGCACATCGAGCTGGATGCCGGTCAGCACGGCGTTTTGCACTTCGCGCTTTTCGAGCACTTTTTCCACGTTATGCACGCATTCTTCCATTGTCAGTTCGGGATAATATTTTTGCTGCAGAAAAAGGACCAGTTCCGCGATCTCTTCAATCTTCACGCCGCGCTTGTCCAGCCAGCTTCGGGTCGCTTCGGCCACTTTGCGGCTGTTCAGCGAATAAGCCTGACGTTCGGGAATGCCCATTTTTTCTTCTTTGGGCGTAATTTTTTCCGGATTTTGCATGTTAATCACCTCTCTTCCTTTCTGTACAGTTTCGGCGGCGATGAAACAAAAACTGTCCAAAAAGGCGAGGAAGATGTGCTTTCCCTGACGGATTTTGCTAAAATGAACACAACGAAGCGTCGAACAGACGGATACGGGAGGATACAAAAGTGAGCAGGAACGACAGAAAACCGGACGAGATCCGTCCCGTCAAGCTTGAGATCGACACGAACAAATACGCGGAAGGCTCGGTTACGATCACGGTAGGCGATACGATAGTGCTCTGCAACGCCACAGTGGAAGAAAAAGTGCCGCCGTTTATGAAAGGGCAGGGACGCGGCTGGGTCACGGCCGAATATTCGATGCTGCCCCGGGCGACGCATTCGCGCAGCATCCGGGAATCGGCCAAAGGAAAGCTTGGCGGGCGCACGATGGAAATCCAGCGCCTGATCGCCCGCGCCCTGCGCGCGGTCGTCGATCTGCAGGCGCTCGGCGAGCGGACGATTATCGTCGACTGCGACGTGATCCAGGCGGACGGAGGCACGCGAACGACTTCGATTACCGGCGCGTTTGTGGCGATGTGCCTGGCCATGAACAAGCTCGAAGCGCAGGGCAAGCTCAAGACGTATCCGATTACCGATTACCTCGCTTCGGTCAGCGTGGGCGTCGTCGACGGCGAAGCGCTGCTCGACCTGCGCTACGACGAAGATTCTTCCGCGGCGGTCGATATGAACATCGTGATGACCGGAGCCGGGGAATTCGTCGAGCTGCAGGGGACCGGCGAAGAGCGGCCGTTCAGCCGCGCCGAATTGAACCGCCTGCTCGAACTCGGCGAGCATGGCGTCCGGCAGATGATCGGGCTCCAGCGGGAAGCGCTCGGCGCGAACGCGCTGAAGATCGGCAGTCACGGAAGCGGAGGATTGGCATGAGCGAAGCAGGCAGCGGAAACGGCAGAGAGATCATAGTCATGGCGACCCGCAATATGGGCAAGGTACGCGAGTTCCGGCATGCGCTGGAACCGCTCGGCAAGGAAGTGCGCAGCCTGCACGAGTATCCGGAAGCGCCGGAAGTCGTGGAAGACGGCCGGACCTTCGCGGAGAACGCGTTCAAAAAAGCGAAAGAAATCGGCGATTTTCTGAATCTGCCGGTCATTTCCGACGATTCGGGGTTGTGCGTCGAGATGCTGGACGGAGCGCCGGGCATACATTCGGCGCGATACGCCGGCGAACACGGCAACGACGCGGCGAACAACGCCAAATTGATGGACGAGCTGATGCGCAGACGTCTCGGCGACGACACGGAGCAGCCATTGCTGAGTCCGGCGAAGTTCGTCTGCGCGCTGGCGATGTACGATCCGGCGACCGGCCGCACGCTGGAGTCCGAAGGCCAGGTCGAAGGCTGGATCACGTCGGAGACGGCCGGCGCGGGCGGCTTCGGCTACGATCCGCTGTTCTTCGTGCCGCAGTACGAGCGCACGATGGCGGAACTGAGCGTCGAGGAGAAGCAGCGGATCAGCCACCGCGGAGCGGCTCTGCAGGAACTGCTGAAGAAGCTGAACGGCTAGCAGCAGCAAAGGGACACGGGGACATGCAAGACCGGAAACGCATAAGACTCGGCAACGGGTAAGACCCGGGAGCGACCAAGACCGGGAATGTGCAAGACCGAAACGGCAAAAGCGCGGAAACGAAGGAGAACTTCGTTTCCGCGCTTTTTGCGTTCGGGTCAGGGGGCGTGCGTCCGGGTTCAGCCCGGCACGGCGTTCGCGTCCGGCTCGGGAACGCCGAACGTATAATCCTGCACCGGGGTCAGGATATTACGGTGCTGGGTGCCGACGGAAATTTTCCCTTCGAACATGCGGTGCACATGGATGCTCTGCCGGGCGCGCAGGATGCAGGGCGCGCCGCCGGCGCTGCCGACGATCCGCGCGTCGATCCGCTCTTCCGCTTCGAGGCACGAGCCGCGGCAGACCGAGACCGGATGCACGAACGTGATCGAGCCGGTCGAATACAGATCGCTCTGCATGACGCCTTCGCGGTGGATCACGAGGTCTCCGTTCGATTTGATCGTGCTGGTCTGGCAGCGGGACAATTCGATCCGCGAATCGCCCTGCTGCATATCGTTCACGAACGAATGCTCCCGCTCCAGACTGCCCTGCAGGCGGACGAGCAGCGGTTCGTCCAGCGATTCGATCATCTGGGCCGGCGACAGCATCAGGTTCAGGTCGTCGGCAAATTCGTTCGAAGCGCCGCCGGTGCTGCGCTGCACCGCGACGAGCACCTGCAGCAGCTCGCGCACCCGCGGCTGAATCTCTTTGAACTTCGTCTTCATGAGCAGCAGAACGACCTGGCCGAAGCGGGCGGACTGTCCCCGCCGGCCGACTTCGGCATACAGCGTGCGCGCCGCCTGCAGCAGCATCGCCGTCTCGTCCTTGAGCTGCATCGAGAGGTGATAGAGACGGTTGAAGGTCAGGCCGAAGCTGCCGGAATACAGACAGCTGCCGATCGTGCTGCCCTGCACGACGATGCTGCCGGCCGCCGTGATCGTCGAATGGTAGACGCCGCCCGATACGTAGACGTTGCCGAGCGACTCGACGATCATGTTGTCGGTCACGTTCCCCTGAATGGTCACGTCGCCCGAAAAGACGATATGCCCGGTCTTCAGGTTGACGTCGCCCTGCACGACGTAAGCGTCGGAGACGTCCAAGTAGCGGACGGCTCCTTCCGTGATGCACGGCCGGCCGGATTTGGCGGCGACGAATACGCCGGGTTCCCGTTCTTCGACATGCTGCCGCGCGCGCACGTCGAGCTCGCGTACCGGAGGCGCGGCAATAGATTCGCCGTATACGTCATAGCCCGGCGTGCCCGGCTCCGAAGGGATGACCCGGGCCAGCAGGTCGCCCGGCTGGACAGACGGAATGCGCAGATGGCTGCGGTAATCGAGGGAACCGCCGGCTTCTTCGAATGCATTTTCGATACTCTCTTCGAACCGAAGCTCCAGCTCGGCGTCCCGGCCGGGCAGCGGCTGGCGCCCGAAAGCGAAAGCGGCCGGCTGGCCGTTCGCCTGTTGAAGCGCTTGCACGATAGCGGGGACGTCCAGATGCTGGCGAATGCCAAGCGCTCCGACTTCGGCCATCAGCTCGGCGATCCCGAGCCGGCGAACGACGGTGTCAGTGTCGGGACGCGCGCTCGGCGAGAGCGTGCTTGCGGCGGAGGTGTCTGCAAGCGTCCACGCATGGCGGATCTCGGCGAAGACGCGAATGACCGCCTGCATGCGATCGGGCGAGACTTCGATGTCGTACATCGGCTCGTCCGTGTATTCCCATTCGATCCGGTCAGCCGATCGAACCGCCGAAGCGGAGAGCAGCTCGGCGCCATTGAGCCAAAATCGCAGCGGCGCGGCCGGCAGCAGAACGGCGGGCTCGCCTTCTCCCGCCGGATCGGTCACTTGAATTTTGCCCCCGCGTACGCGGATCGTGCCGTCCGCATGGACCGGCGGCGAAGACGGAGGATGAGGGACGCTGCCGGAGCCGGTAGACGCAGGGACATCGAACAAGTCTGGCTTTTCCGGCACGATCAGGGATTCCGGCATGCGAATAACCTCCTTTGGGATGATGGATCAGAACACGGCAAATAGACGTGCAACTTGAGAGCTAGACAGACAGGGAATTAAGTCTTTGTTATGGAATAGAATAATACCTTTAGCCCTATTTTTCAATAACCATTTCCAATTTGTCCGTTTTATTGCATGTATGCGAGTTATCGCGTACATTAGGGCGCATCAAGAGAACTTTCGTACCGGAAAGGGAGGATGAGCCGAATATGCGAAAAATGTTCAAAATCGCCGCCGCGGCCGCGCTGCTGCTCGCCGTGGCTTCGGGCGCCGCGCTCGCGGATACCGATGCCTGGACGCGGGCGGGCCAAGAGCCGGGGCTGACCGCCCAGCAAGGCGGCATGCTGCTCAAGCTGCCCGGACGGGCGGAGAAGCAGCGTGCCACGGCTTCGATCGATCCGGCGACCGGCCGCACCGGAAGTCTGGCCGGCACGCGGGCCGCGCAGGGGCAGACCGGCACGTTCACGGCCGGACTTCGGGCGGACGGCCTGAACGAGACGCTCACTTTCCGCTATGTCGAATTCGACGGCCGACGGGTTCCGCTGCCTTCGCCGGATCTCGGCTACGAGCTGCATACTCTTCTGGACGGGCAGGCGCTGATCGAATACGCGATGTCCCTCTATAAGCTCGATCCACAGCGGAAGACGCTGTCCCCGTTTCTGCTTGGAGAAACGGGCGGCTACCGCAAGACCGTCCGCAGCGGCACAGCCGGCGGAGCGCCCAAAATGGTCGTTTGGGGCCAGCGTGCTTCGATCAGCCCCGACGGGAGCAAGCTGCTGTACTGGACGACGCGCAGCCTTCCGTCGACCGGCAGCGAAGACGGGGAGAACTGGATCAAGGACCTGCGCACGGGAGCGGAGAAAAAGATCTACGGAGCCGGCTACACGCTGCTCGGCTGGGATACCGACAATCGCTTCTATCTCGATCTGGGCGACGGCGGCATCGTACGCGTGGACAGCTCGACCGGAGCGTCAACCAAGCTCGTCTCCGGCTATTCTGTCTCGGCCGTCTCCGGCACGCATCTGCTGTCGCAGACGAAGGACGGTTCGCTGAGCGTGCGCGACCTGTCCACCGGCAAGGTCCGCACGTTCAAAGGCGGCGGACTGGGGCATGTCCGTGCCGCGGCCGCGTCCGCGGACGGCGGAACGTTCGCGGTGCTGAACGCGCCCGACCGTTCGAGCCGCGTATCGACGCTGATGCTGATCGAAGCGCGCACGCTCAAGAGCCGCACGATCGCGGAGCCCGCGGGCGCTTCGATCCTCGGCCTGTCGTGGCAGGACGCCGAGCGCCTGCTCGTTCGGACGCGCAGCCGGGCGACCGGGACGGAATCGACGTATACGCTCGATATTGGCGAGGAGGCGGGGACATGAAGCGTCAGCGAAGCGTGAACGGAGACGTGCGGGAGCGTACAGACATGCGCCGCCATCGGCCGCTGCGCCGGATCGGCGCGGTCGTCTGCGCGCTGCTTGCGCTCGGCGCGGTATCGACGGCTTCGGCGGCCGATTACGGCGCGCGTTTTGTTCAGCAGTACGGCGTCCGCACGTCGATCGCGCCGGCTCTTACGCCGGCCCGCAGCGATGCGGACGGCTTGCTCGAACGCTATTCGCCGGTTGAAAGCAAGACGAATCAGCCGCGCAGCGTAGTCAGCGGAACCAATCCGCATAACGGCGCGGATCTGGCCATGGCCGCAGGCGAACGCGTCTACGCGATCCTGCCCGGCAGGGTGACCGAGATCAAGTCCGACACGTCGGCCCAGCTCGGCAGCGTGATCGTCGATCACGACACCGACGGGGACGGCATGCCCGACGGCGACTACGTCCAATATGTGCATATGGATCCGGCGGGTTCCGGCGGTTCGGGCCTGCGCGTCGGCGATTACGTGACCGAGACGACCGTGCTCGGCACGGTCGACCGGGCCAAGCGCTACAACCCGCATCTGCATATCCAGCACGTCAGCCGCGGCCGCAGCAGCGATCATGGCAGCCGGACGATGCCGATGTATCCGTTCTACCGCCACGCTTCGCTTGCGACGTGGAACGGCGGTTCGGATCTCGATTATGTGTCCGCCGATTGGCAGGACGGCAGCCTGCTGTACCTGACCGCGTATGCGGGCACCGACAATCCGCGCACGAATCGATATGACCGCAGCGCGCCGGCCGAGATCCGGCTGCATTACAAGATCGGTTCGGGCGGCAGATGGAAAATGTCGCCGGTCCGCTTCAGCCTGTACGACGCCCAAACGTTCCGGTATCGGATCGATCTGCGGCAGGCGACCGGAGCCCGGACCGGGCAGCAGGTTCACGTCTACGCGGTAGCGGTCCGGGCGACCGATCCGACGTTTCCGGGGTCGGCCGCTTACCGGCACGGCTTGTGGCCGCAGTTCTACAAGCAGCCGGACCGGGTGCTGTACGCGTCGTCCCAAGCGAGAGCGGACGCGGCTTCGAGAGTATTCACGATTCGGTAAACCGGGTATATCGGGTGAGCGTTGAGATAGAGGCATACGGCAAAAAAAGGGCAAATCCTGCGCGAGCGCTCGCGCGGGATTTGCCTTTTTATACGGGATAAACGATCGGCCGAACCCGCCGCATCCGGTCTTTATCCGCTCGTGCCGGACGGGACGGACAGCGAACTTTGAGCGTCTTCCCGCTCCGGGGCAGCGGTCAGGTCCTGCAGATCGCCGATCAGCTTCTCCAGCTGGCCGAAGCTGCCCGCCATCTGGTTGGTGATGTACTTCTGTTCGCTCATGCCGGCCAAAATCTCTTCCATGGCGGAGCTGGTCTGCTTCGTGATCGTGGAGATGGCGGCGGTCTGATCGGTGACTTCGGAAGACGAAGCTTTCATCTTCTCGGAGCGCAGTTCGACTTCGCCGGCCTGATCGAGCAGTTTGTGCGTATTCACGTTGATCTCGGTCAGCACGTCTTCGGAGCGCCGGGCGGCGGCCAGACTGCTCTCCGCCGCTTCGCGGCCGCGGTTCACCTGGCTCATGAGCCGCTCCGTGCCGCTCTGCAGCTCGCCGAGAATTCCGCCGATCTGTTCGGCGGACTCGCGCGAATGCTCGGCCAGCTTGCGCACTTCGTCCGACACGACGGCGAATCCGCGTCCGGCGTCTCCGGCCCGGGCCGCTTCGATCGCGGCGTTCAGCGCCAGCAGGTTGGTCTGGCTGGCGATCTCGGAGATCGTCGTCAGAATCTGGGCGATCTGGCGGTTCTGTTCGCGGAACAGCTCCATGTCGTGCGCCGTATCGCTCATGACCGAGTAGACCTGGTCGATCTGTTCGCGCAGGTCGCCCATGCGGCTGGCGCCTTCCTGCGTGACGCTCGCCGTATGGGCGGACAGGTCGCGCATGATCGACGAGTTCTGCACGACGCCTTCGATCTCCACGTCGCTGGCCGACATTTTGTCCGAGATGCCCGATACGCTGCCGGCCTGACTCTCCGCGCCTTCCGCCACCTGGGCAAAAGCGTTCGTGATCTCGCCGGTAATCAGTTCGTTCAGCGTAATGTTTTCTTTGGACTTGTGGGCGAACTTCCCGAGTTGATCGACCGCCGACTTGATTTGGGCAAATACCCGCTCAAGCTGCTCGGCGTCGGCTTCCGCGCGTTGACGCTGCCGGACGGAATCGGCGAACAATTTTTCGCTCAGAAGACCGATCGCGACCGCGATCGCCGCGATGACGACGAACAAGCCCACCGTGAAGATGAGCGATACCATCCGGCCTTCGGGCACGAACACGTCCGCACCGCGCAGCCACGACACGAAAATCGCGATTGCCGTCAGGCAAGAGTAGAGCAGCACGTAGCGCGCCCGCGGATAGAGCAGCAGCAGTACGACCGGCAGCAGCGCCGCCAGCACGTTGATCGTATCGGTCAGCACGAGGGCGTAGCAGGCGAAGAAAAACAAGGCGGCCGCATACGGCAGAGCCGGTTGTGCTTTTCCCGTCCACGTCAGCCATGTAAATGCCGCCGCAAAAACGCCCATGGCGCCGGCCGCAAGCTGCGTCGGAAGCGACAGGTTCAAGCTGGCGAGGCCGAGAAGCAGAAAGACGGCCCACAAGATCCACATGACGATTTTGTTTCTCTGATGCATGACTTGATCGAGATTGCTCAAATGCTCACTTCCCCATCTATGGAATTGGTTGTACGCGATGACAGACTTGGGTTTATTATCGGCAAAAAGCCCCTAACGGTGTAGGGGCTCCTGCGAAAAAACGTATTCCTCAGACCTCGTCGGGGTAGCGGAGTCCCCAACTGCTGCGCGCCTGATCCATCATCGCCATCACGCCGATCGACCAGCCGAGCGTGGAAGGCGTCTCGTCGCCCTGAACCCAGGCGTTGAAATCGCGCACTTCGTACGACAGCGCTTCGGCGCGTTCGCCGGCCGGAATCGTCTCCGTCGTCCCGTCTTCGTACGAGATGAGGGCGCGCACGGCGCGGGTGAAGTCTTTGATCAAGATCGTGCCGCGTTCGCAGACGATAAAGGCGACATGCCCGGTATCGGCCAAAAAGCTGATCGAGACCGACGCCGATTCGCCGAGTCCGCCGTGCAGACGGATGAACGCTTCTTCGTCGACGCCGGTATCCGCTTTGCGTACGTCCGTAAGGAAACGGTCGGGACCGCCCGGCATGAACATCTTGACAAGCGACAGCGCGTACGTGCCCATATCAAGCAGCACGCCGCCGGCCAGATCCGGATTGAAGAAGCGGTTGTCCGGATGGTATTCTTTGGCGTCGCCCATTTCCACGTGAATGCTTTTGATCGCGCCGAGTTTGCCGCCTGCAAGCAGGTCAAGCAGTTCCCGGTACAGCGGCATATGGTAGACGGTCATCGCTTCGGCCAGCACGAGACCTCGCGATTGGGCGGCTTCGACCGCTTCCGCAAGCTGGGCGCCGTTCAGCGTGATCGCTTTTTCGCACAAGACGTGCTTGCCTTTTTCAAGCGCGCGCAGGATGAATTCGTGGTGCGTATTGTGCGGCGTGGCGATATAGACAACGTCGACGGCCGGGTCGTCCAGCAGTTCGTCCAGGCTTCCGTAACTTTTGGCAATATCGTGTTCGCGGGCGAACGCTTGGGCTTTGTCCAGGCTGCGGGCGCCGACCGCCTCGATACTTCCGCACACCGCGCGGATCGCGGAAGCGAAATCGCCGGCAATCTGTCCGGGTCCGAAGATCGCCCACCGGATCTCGGAGCGGGTATTAGGTTCTGTCATGTCGTCAACCTCTTTCGATAGGGAATAGGAATACGGCAGCAGCGCCGAAGAACGGCGCGACAAAGCGGAACGTCCGCATACACGGAACGTTCCGCGGAAAAAGCCGGCCGGAGCCGGCAGATAGAGGACTGCAAATTGCAGCAAGGGCGTTAACGTCTTGGACGTTCGCTGCGCGGCGGCAGGGAGGCCGCATCGGTCGCCGGCGGGGAAGAAGGCAAGCCCGCAGACGGCCGCCGTTCGGCCGCTTCGCCGGCCGAAGCTTCGTCGACCGCCGCGTGCCCGGTCTGTTCGACCCGCGCTTCTTCATGCCGCAGCGTCTCTTCGATATGCCGCGTTTCTTCGACTTCCCGCTTGTAGACGTCGACTTCGCCGGTCACGACGCTGCGCTTGTTCACTTCGATGCGTTCTTCGCTGACCGGGATCCGGATCGTCTCGTTCTGGCCGATCTGTTCGTCCGTCGCTTCGCCGTTGACCGCGCGCCGCTCGATCACGACTTCTTCGTGGCTGACCGGCACCCGGATCACTTTTTCCTCGTGAACGATTTCTTTGCGGACTTCGACTTCCCCGGTGCGAACCTGCTTTTTGTCGATATCGAGCTGTTCGGCCCGCAGCTGGATCGCGTCGCGGTCTGTGTCGCGGTCTGTACCGTGGTCGGCGTGCATCTCCAGTTCGCGCTGCAGGGAGGCTTCCGTATCGCGGCCGGTATCGGCCGGATAAGCGGAATCCCGCTCCTGCTGCCCGATTCCGTCGATTACGCCGAGCGGCGCTTTATCTCGAACATCGGCTGTACCGCGAACATCGACTGTGTCACGAACATCGGCTGTGTCGCGAACATCGGCTGTGTCGCGAACATCGGCTGTACCGCGAACGTCAGCCGTCTCATGAACATCGGCCGCTTCGCGCTCCGAAGCGTGCGGCGCGGCGACGGTCAGATTGTCGTTGTCGCTGTCCGCGCCCAGACGGGTATGGTTCAGCGCGTAATGCCGGCGGAAGATGTCTTCGACTTCTTCTTTGCGGTCGCTTGTCGTATCGACAAGCACCAGCATGCGCCCGCCGCCGATCTGCTGATCGTACGCTTTCGCGTCTTCTTCGGGAATGCCGAGGCCGATCAGGCCGCCGACGAGCCCGCCGCTGGTCGCGCCAACAGCGATGCCGGCCAGCGCCGTCGCGATCGGGCCCGCCGCGAGCAGCGGCCCGATGCCGGGAATGGCCAGCGCGCCGAGTCCGGCCAGCAGTCCGCCTACGCCGCCCAGGATACCTCCGGCCGTCGCGCCTCCAGCGGCGCCTTCGGGTGCTTTGGTGCCGGTCTGTTCGCCGATCGCGGCCGCATCCTGATGGTCTTTGGAAATGACGGAAATATCGTCGGCGTCATAGCCGTACCGCTTCAGCTCCTCGATCGCTTCGGAAGCTTCACGCTGCGTCAGAAAGATGCCCGCTACTTTTTGAGTCTCCATACTTGTCATCCTCCTTGGTGGAACTTGAATAGGCAAATCTCGGACATGTAAAAAAAGAACAATCACCCCGAATACGCGAACAAGCCCGAGCTGTAGTCCAGCCGGGCTTATTCGCGTTCGGAAACGGCGCCGCTTCCTGTCATGGAAGCCTGATGAGGGAGCGGGGGAAGCGGCGCTAGCTTCGGAATCGTTTAACGGGATCTTTTAAGAGGTTCCGGTGTGCAGTCGCACAACCTCGTTACGGACGACGCGTCGTCGCGTTTTCTCTCAGCTTGTCCGCGTCCGCGCCGTCGCGCACTTCCACGCGGCCGTCTTTGTCGACGCGCGCTTCTTCGCGGCGCAGCGTATCGCGAACCTGCTCCGTTTCATGCACTTCGCGTTTGTGAACTTCGACTTCGCCGGTGACGACGTTGCGTTTGTTCACTTCGACCTGCTCTTCGGTGAGCGGCACGCGAATCGTCTCGTCCATGCCGACCGGCTCGTCGGTCGGTACGTTGTTCACCGAACGGCGTTCGATCACGACTTCTTCGTGGCTGACCGGAACGTCGATCGATTTCTGCTCTTCGACGATTTCTTTGTGCACGCCGACTTCGCCGCTGCGCACCGTGTTCTTCGTCACGTCGAGCTGTTCTTCGCGCAGTTGCAGCTTGCGCGCTTCGTCATGATGTTCCGTATCGAGTCCGGCCCGATGTTGATCCAGATCGAGATCGGCAGGGCTTGCAAGTCCGCGGTCGCCGACCGGCGTTCCGTCCATGCGGTTCGCGTCGAGGTTCGTCGCGCCCATCGCCGGCGTATCGCGGTACAGCGTATCTTCCGCCATCGTATCGCGCGCTGCCGCCGGATCGGACGTCGTGTCGTTCAGCATCGTTCCCCCGGCAAGTCCGCCTTTCATGTCCATTTCGTGCCGTCGATTCGTGGAATTGTTGTCCCGGAAAATGCGGGAAATTTCGCCGCGCTTCGCGTCTTCCGAATCGACGATGACGAGGATGCCGCCGCTATCGACCGCGTCATCGTATTCCTTCGCTTCGTTCTCGGGAATGCCGAGGCCGATCAGTCCGCCGACGAGTCCGCCGCCTGCCGCGCCGACCGCCGCTCCGGCCAGTGTTGCCGCGAGCGGGCCTGCCGCCAGCAGCGGGCCGATGCCCGGAATGGCCAGCGCGCCGAGTCCGGCCAGCAGACCGCCGATGCCGCCGAGCACGCCGCCGGTAGCCGCGCCGCCTGCTGCGCCTTCCGGAGCCATGGTGCCCGTCTCGTCTTCAAGCTTGCGCATATCTTTCTTGTCCCGGGTAATGACCGAGATATCGTTCGTGCTGTAACCCGATTTCTTCAGGTCCTCGATTGCATGGGAAGCGTCTCTTTCCGAATTGAACACGCCTACGATTTTGTTGTTCATGGTGGTACCTCCTCGTGGTTGTCGAAATGTAGAATTTCGTTGTGTTTGTCATTCGTCGATGGGGCTGTTCCAAGGCTTCGATGTTCCTGCCATGCTTCATATTTACACACGCCAAGAGATTCTAAACCGCCTTGCAAGGGGTTTTTTCTAAAAGTCAATCTTTTTCTCGAAATCGTTTCAAAAGCAAAAAAGCCGTTCTCCCTTTTGAGGAGAACGGCCGACTTCAGTTCAGCGTATGCTTGATCTTGCTTTTGATGTACATCTGGTAAATGTGACGGATCGCGATCTTGACGACCATGTAGATCGGGATGCAGATCAGCATGCCGAGGATGCCCATCACGTCGCCGCCGACGAGCAGCAGCACGATGACGGTCAGCGGGTGCATGTCGAGCTGCTTGCCGAAGACGAGCGGTTCGAGCAGGTTGTTCTGGACCAACTGCGCCACGACAACGATCACGATCGACCAGAGCGCCATGCTCGGCGATTCGATCAGGCCGACGATGCCGACCGGAACGCCGGCGAGGAAGGCGCCGATGAACGGAATGAAGTTCAGGAAGAACGAGATCAGAACGAGCAGCAGCGAGTACGGCAGTCCGATAATGAGGAAGCCGATATAGAGCAGCACGCACAGCATCAGGTTGACGATAACCCGCCCGGCGATGAAGCCGTTCAGCGCGTCGTCCATTTCGCCGAGCATTGCCTTGCCGTCTTCCTTGTTGTTCGCCGGGAACAGCTTCATCAGGTACGGAGGAAGCCGGTGATCGTCGCGGAGCAGGAAGTAGAGCAGGATCGGGAACGTCGCGATGACGAGCACGAAGCTCGACAGGAACGAGAACATGCCGGTGATGTTATCCGACAGCCAGGTCAGCGACGTGTCGAGTACGCCCGACAAGCGATCGAGCAGTTCCTGGTTCTGGCCGGCATCGCTCGGAAGGAAGCGGCTGAACGTCGGGTTGTTTTGCAGCTGCTGAAGCTGGTATACCGCATCCTGCGCAAGCTGCGGCGCGTTGGTCACGAAGCTCTCCACCTGATCGCGCAGGGTAGGCCATACCCAGAACGAAGCACCGACGATCAGCAGGATAAAGACTACGAAGATCAGCATGACCGACCAGGAGCGCTTCAATTTTTTGCGTTCGAGGAACCGGACGAGCGGACGCAGCGGATAATAGAAAAAGGCTGCGATCAGCAGGGGAACGACGAGCGAACTCACCAGCGATACGACCGGCGTGAAGATGAATTTGACCATCGTTCCCAGGAGAATGATGAGCAGGACCAGGGCGACGCCCGCTCCCGCGACGAAAAAGCGATTCTTGAACATGAACATCCTCCTAGTGAAAGTATGCTTCCGGCAAGAGAAGCTTGCGGCAAATGCCGCTCCGCTGCCCATCCGGAGAGGTGCGGAGACCGGGTCGAGGGTAAGGGGGACTACGGCCCAAGCAAGACAGATCTATGTATATACTTAAACGAAACCGGTTCCCTTCACGCTGTAAAAATAAGAGAGAAATAAGCGCGGTAAGAAGAAGGCGAAAAGGGCGGATTCGGAATGTTGAATCTAAAGCCGATAAAATGAATGGGAATTATACGAAACCCCATTGACTTTCATAAGGTAAGGGTATAAAATTCAATCTTGCACGACCTACTTGTACTGTACATCCATTAGACACAATCGGAGGAATTCACCCATGAAAAAAGCGACTTTGCTCGGCCTTGTTGCCATCCTGATGACCCTGATGCTCGCCGCCTGCGGCAGCAACGGAAGCAGCCCGGCCGCTACGAATAACGCGGGTACGGCGGAAGAGAAGCCGGCCGCGGCAGCCAACGCGCTGGAGAAGATCAAGTCCGACGGCAAGATGGTTATCGGAACCGAAGGCACGTACGCCCCGTTCACTTTCCACGACGCAAGCGGCGCATTGACCGGCTTCGACGTGGAGATCGCCCGCGAAGTGGCCAAGCGTCTCGGCGTGGAAGCCGAATTCGTGGAAGCGCCGTGGGACAGCCTGCTGGCCGGCATCGACGCCGGACGCTTCAACGCCGTATTCAACGAAGTCTCGATCCGCGACGATCGCAAAGAAAAATATGATTTCTCTGATCCGTACATTTCTTCCGGCGCGGTCCTGATCGTGCGCGAAGACAACACGGATATCCAATCGCTGGCCGATCTCAAAGGCAAAAAGTCCGCCCAGTCGCTGACCAGCAACCTCGCTGACATCGCCAAAGAGAACGGCGCCGAGATCGTGCCGATCGAAGGCTTCAACCAGGCGATCGACCTGCTGAACTCCAGCCGCGTCGACGCGACGATCAACGATAATCTGTCGTTCCTCGATCTGAAGAAACAAAAACCGGACATCGCGCTCAAAGTCGTGGCCGAAGCCGACGACGCTTCGCAAAGCGGCGGCGTATTCGCCAAGAACCAGCCGGAGCTGATCGAAGCGGTCAACAAAGCGCTGGCCGACATGCATGAAGACGGCACGTACAAGACGATCTCCGAGAAATATTTCGGCGAAGACGTGTCCAAGTAAGCAAGTAAGAGTGAAGCTTGCCGTCCCTACCTGAATCGGGACAAGGCGCTCGGCGCCGCGGGCTTCGATCCGCATTACTGATACGGAAGAAGCCGTTCGCGGTTTCAACCGCCCGGGGCTACCTTCGGATTCGCGCAGGCGATTCCGGAGGCGGCCCCCTTCCTTTTGTTCGGAGACGCCGATTGCGTGTAATGACGAAGGAGACGTCTTTTCCCAAAACGATTTTGCCTGGAGAGGGGTATAACGGAGCATGGACGAACGTAAAATTCAGATTTTGATCGACTCGCTGTGGCCGATGATCAAAGCCGGCCTGCAGTTTACGATCCCGCTGACGCTGATCGCGTTCGCGCTGGGATTGGTGCTGGCGATCGTCGTCGCTTTGGTGCGGCTGTGGAAGATCCCGGTATTGAGCCAGATTGCCGGCATCTATGTATGGATTATCCGGGGAACGCCGCTGCTCGTGCAGCTGTTCATCATTTTCTACGGACTGCCGAGCATCGGGATCGAACTCGATCCGTTCCCGGCCGCGGTCATCGGCTTCACGCTCAATATGGGCGCCTACAACTCCGAGATCGTGCGCGCCGCGATCCAGTCGATCTCGAACGGACAGTGGGAAGCGGCTTCTTCGCTCGGCATGACGCGCGGACAGGCGCTGCGGCGCATCATCCTGCCGCAGGCCGCCCGCGTGTCGGTGCCGCCGCTGTCGAACTCTTTTGTCAGCCTGGTCAAGGACACGTCGCTTGCTTTTACCATCACCGTGATCGATATGTTCCAGGTAGCCAAACAAATCACGGCCACCACGTATGAGCCGCTGCTTGTATACTCCGAGGTTGCGGTACTGTACCTGATTCTCTGTACGGTTCTTAATGCGCTGCAGAACGTGATGGAGAAGCGGCTGGCCCGTTTCTCGGCCCGCTAATTCGATCGGAGAGGAGACAAATCCATGCTTGAAATTCGCAATTTGCATAAATCGTTCGGAACGCTCGACGTGCTTAAGGGCGTAGACCTGTCGCTGGAAAAAGGCAAGGTGCTCGTCATTATCGGCCCGTCCGGCTCCGGCAAGACGACGCTGCTGCGCTGCCTGAACCTGCTGGAGATGCCGAGCGCCGGTTCGTTGAAGCTGGGCGATTCGGTCCTCGAATTCGGCACCGGGCGCAAACCGGGCAAGGCGGAGATACTCAAGCTGCGCCAAAGCACCGGCATGGTGTTCCAGTCGTACAATCTGTTCCCGCACAAGACGGCGATCGAGAACGTCATGGAAGCGCAGATTATTGTCCAAAAGAAAGACAAGGCGGCAGCGCGCAAACGTTCCGCCGAGCTGCTGGCCAAAGTCGGCCTGAGCGGCAAGGAAGATTCTTATCCGCACCAGCTGTCGGGCGGGCAGCAGCAGCGCGTCGGCATTGCCCGGGCGCTCGCGACCGATCCGCAGGTGATGCTGTTCGACGAACCGACTTCCGCGCTCGATCCCGAACTCGTCGGCGAAGTGCTGAAAGTCATGAAGCAGCTCGCTGCGGAAGGCATGACGATGGTCGTCGTGACGCACGAGATGAAGTTTGCCGCCGAAGCCGCCGACACGGTCGTGCTGATGGACGACGGCATCGTGCTCGAACAGGGACGTCCGGATCAGGTGCTCCGCAACCCGTCCAGCGAGCGCGCCGCGCAGTTCCTGAACGTGCTGATCGAAAAAGAAAGCTGATGCGCCGCTGTGGGTGGTTGGAGACGTCAGGCGATCGTACACAATAAAATCATAAATCATAAATCATAAATTAATAAAAGCCGAAAGATCGAAGCCGATCTTTCGGCTTTTTTTATTATATAAATGCCTATTCACAAATAGGAGTATTTTGTCGAAAAGTAAGAGGTAACGTTTACACAAACTTGTAATAATAAAAGCGCAAAGAACGGGGGAGAGCAGATGAAGCAGTTCAGACTTAATTTTTTTGCGAAAAATATGATCATGATCGCGTGCGGCATTTTGGTAGCCGGAGGGCTGCTGACCGGAATCACGGTTATGCTGCAGAAGAACATGGCGCTCGACAGCCTGCGTAAGCAGTATATCGGGGTCGCCGCCTACGTCAGGGAGCAGGTCGGTACGGATTTGATTGTCGAGATTGCGGCCGATCCGGGCGGTGCCAGCGAGGCATCCAATACACGCATGACGCAGCGGCTCAACGAAGTGTCGGACCTGAATTCGAATGTAGCCCAAGCTTATATATTCAGCGCCAAAATCGAAAACGGAGCCCAGGAGATCGTAGGCGCACCGGCTCCGTTGATTGCGGACGGCATGGTGCCGGGTTCGGTCTACGAAAATCCGGAAGAAATGAACGCTGCCATGCAGTATGTCGTGGATCAAAAGGCACCGTTCAGTACCGACATCTATACGGATGCCTACGGCAGCTGGGTCAGTATGCTTCAACCGGTAGTCGACAGCTCGGGTCAAGTCGTGGCGGTATTGGGACTGGATATCAGCGCGGCCGATATTGCCCAAAACACGTCCAAAATCTTGTGGACTTCGCTGCTGGTCATGATCTTGTGCGCGCTGGTCGTATTGGTGGCCCAGTTCTTCGTCATGAAGCGCCTGATGCAGCCGGTGCGGGAGCTGTTCGGAGCTATTAGCCAGATGAACGGCGGCGATCTGAATGTGCAGCTGCGCACCGATCGCAAAGACGACTTCGGCGATCTGAACCGCAAGTTCTCCGAAATGGCGGGCGAACTCAAGACGATCATCGCCGGCGTGCAGAGCCGCGCGCAGCAGGCGGCGAATTCGTCTTCCGCGCTCAAGAACGAAGTCGAACAGAATATGCGTATCCAGGGCGGCGTGCTGGAAAGCGCGGAACGGATGAGCCTTGGCGCTCGCACTCAGGAAAGTTCGGCGGAAGAAACGGCAAGAGTGATGGAAGAAATGTCGCGCGCCATTCAGGAAATCGCCCAGACCGCTTACCAGGTGTCTGACGCGGCTTCCGGCATGAAAACGGAAGTCGGAACGGGCGGCGAATCGATTGTTCGCGTGGGTGAGCAGATGTCGGCGATCAGCGCTTCCGTCGGCCGCTCCGCGGCCCGGATTCGCCAGCTGCAGGAGCGTTCGCGCGAGATCGAAGGCATCGCCGGACTGATCTCGGGCATCGCTTCGCAGACGAATCTGCTGGCGCTGAACGCCGCGATCGAAGCGGCGAGAGCCGGCGAGCACGGCCGCGGCTTCGCCGTCGTGGCGGAAGAAGTGCGCAAGCTGGCGGACCAATCGGCGACGTCGGCCGGCCAAATCTCCGGCATTCTCGGCCTGATGATCAAGGAGACCGACGAAGCGGTCGTGCTGATGGAAGAAGGGCTGCACGAAGTGCAGACCGGCATCGAGCTGTCGCAGCGCACGGGCGAAGCATTCAGCCGGATCGAAGCGGCGATCGGCGGCGTCTCGACGCAGACGGAAGACATGTCGGCCGTGACGGAGCAAATGTCCGCCAGTTCGGAAGAAGTGTCCGCATCGGTGGCGGAGCTTGCTGGCATTGCCAAAGAATCGGCCGGCAGCTCAATGCAAGTGACGGAAGCTTCGCAGCTGCAGCGCGAATCGCTGGGCAGCGTATCCGCTTCGTCGGAAGAGCTGAACCAGATGGCGCTGGAACTGAACGAACTGATTGCCAAGTTCAAGATTTGATCTTTACTTTCATATGAAGTCCGAACTTTTCAGATTGCAAGTCGAAGGATCGCAGCCAATCCTCCGGCTTTTTTTATTTTTTTATACGATTTGCTTGTTCACTATTCAAAAATCCATTTTTTTGTCGAAAAAACTAACGTGAGCACTTGTATCCGCACAGGAACGGAAAAGACGGGGGAAAACAGATGAAAAAGACATTCAGGCTTACGTTTTTTGCGAAAAACATGCTGATGATTGCGCTGGGAACGTTGTTGGTCGGCGGGATGCTGACAGGAATTACCGTAAAATTGCAGCAAAACATGGCACTCGACAATCTTCGCGACCAGTATGTCGGCGTTGCGAATTACATCAAAGCGCAGCTTGGCACGGAATTGGTCGCCCAGGCGATCGTGAATCCGGGACCGGATAACGCAGCAGGCCAAAAGCTGACTCCGCTGCTCGATCAAGTGTCGGAACTCAATTCCAACATCGCGCAGGTCTACGTCTACGGCGCCGATCTGGAGAACGGATCCGAGAGCATTATCGCTCTGCCGAACAGTCTGATCGACGCGGACATGGTGCAGGGGACGCGGTACGACAACCCGGCCGAATTCCAGGCGGCCATGGAGACCGCCATCAACGACAAAAAGCCGGCCAGCACCGGCATTTTCACGGACATCTATGGCAACTGGGTAACTGTAGTGCAGCCGATCACGGACGATGCCGGCAAAGTTATCGCCGTCATGGGACTGGACATCAATGCAGCGAGCGTTACCGCCAACACAGGTGACATTTTGCGCACGTCGCTGCTGGCGCTGGCGCTCTGCTTCCTCGTCGTCCTCGCAATCCAGTTCTTCGCCATGCGCCGCATGATGAAGCCGATCCGCGAATTGTTCGGAGCGATCGGCCAGATGAACGCCGGCGATCTGAACGTGCAGCTGCATACCGATCGCAAAGACGATTTCGGCGATCTGAACCGCAAGTTCTCCGAAATGGCGGGCGAACTCAAGACGATCATTGCCGGCGTGCAGAGCCGCGCGCAGCAGGCCGCAAAGTCGTCTTCCGCGCTCAAAAGCGAAGTCGAACAAAATATGCGCATTCAGGGCGGCGTGCTGGAGAGTGCGGAACGGATGAGCCTCGGCGCCCGGACGCAGGAAAGCTCGGCCGAAGAAACATCGCGAGTCATGGAAGAAATGTCTCGCGCGATTCAGGAAATCGCCCAGACCGCTTACCAGGTGTCCGACGCGGCTTCCGATATGAAAACGGAAGCCGGAACCGGCGGCGAATCGATCGTTCGCGTCGGCGAGCAGATGTCGGCGATCAGCGCTTCCGTCGGCCGCTCTGCGGCCCGGATTCGCCAGCTGCAGGAGCGTTCGCGCGAGATCGAAGGCATCGCCGGACTGATCTCGGGCATCGCTTCGCAGACGAACCTGCTGGCGCTGAACGCCGCGATCGAAGCGGCGAGAGCCGGCGAGCACGGCCGCGGCTTCGCTGTCGTGGCGGAAGAAGTGCGCAAGCTGGCGGACCAATCGGCGACGTCGGCCGGCCAAATCTCCGGTATCCTCGGCCTGATGATCAAAGAGACCGACGAAGCGGTCGTGCTGATGGAAGAAGGTCTGCACGAAGTGCAGACCGGCATCGAGCTGTCGCAGCGCACGGGCGAAGCGTTCAGCCGGATCGAAGCGGCGATCGGCGGCGTCTCGACGCAGACGGAAGACATGTCGGCCGTGACGGAGCAGATGTCCGCCAGTTCGGAAGAAGTGTCCGCATCGGTCGCGGAACTTGCCGGCATTGCCAAAGAATCGGCCGGCAGCTCGATGGAAGTGACACAGGCTTCGCAGCTGCAGCGCGAATCGCTGGGCAGCGTATCCGCTTCGTCGGAAGAGCTGAACCAGATGGCGCTGGAACTGAACGAACTGATTGCCAAGTTCAAGATTTGATCTGTACCTATAGGTCTGCGCCCTGATTCGTCGGGGCTCGGCCCGTAAATAGAAGCCGCTTACGCAGGGCAGGGGAGCCGTTCAAGCGAACGGCTCCTTTTTTCGCTGCCAAAACAGCCGAAATGTTGCCATAGTGCTCTTGCCGACTTCGGTGTCACCGCTTACAATGAGTTGGCTTGACCATTAACCGCCTGCGCCGCGCGCAGGCCGTTCACCGAGAGGGAGGAGACTCCGATGCCCCGCGCCAATCTTTTTGCGAAAATGATGCTTATTCTGACCTTGATGTGGATTCCGGTCGCGCTGCTCTACGGTTACTCCAACAAGACGACGACAGACGTGCTGAGGCAGGAACTCGGCGAATCGAACCGGAATCAGCTGGCCTTTTTCCAGAGTCAGGTCAATACCAATATCGAGATGCTCGCTTCCTGGCCGAATCTGCTTATTCACGATCCGGACATCGAGAGCTTCCGCAAGCTGTATACGAACGGCGGTTATTTTAATCTGGACGAGATCAATCTGGTCAAGCGGATTCAGAACAAGCTGAGCATCCAGGAAAGTTCGTCGAACTGGAAAAGCCGGCTGCATCTGTATTCGCCTTCCCTGCGCCGCGTAGTGTCCGAGAACGATGCCCGCGCCTACGATCCGACCGCCCTGCAGGCGCAGATCAAGCCGGGCTGGCAGGTGAACCGGGCGACAGACGGCAGCGAAGATATTTTCCGCTTCTCGTGGTTTACGGTCGCCCCTTACGGGATCGACGATCCGGCTCTCGAAGCGGAAACGATCGTGGAACTCGAATTCGACAGCCGCAATATCCAGAATATGCTCGACAAGTTCAAGACCGACGGCCGCCACGATCCTTTTTATTACCGGGGCGATATGGGAACGATCTACAACCGGACGTCGGATCGCGATCTGACCGGCCGGATGATGCAGAAGCTGAACGTATCGCCGCTGCCCGAAAGCGACAATCTCACGGTGCGGATCGACGGCGAGCCGTATATGGTCAGCATCGTGCTGTCCAAGGAGACGGGCTGGTACCTGATCGACTATATGCCGATGGCCGACATGCTGGAGCCGATCCGCAAATCGAATCTGCTGTTCTACTCGTCGATCCTGATGCTGCTCGTGATGGGTTCGGTCGCGGCGTATCTGCTCTACGTGCAGGTGCAGATCCCGATTCGCCAGCTGATCCGGGGCTTCCAGAGCCTGCAGCAGGAAGATTATTCGGTCCGGATCAATCCCAAAGGACGCAACGAGTTCAGCTTCCTGTCGGAGCGCTTCAACCAGATGGTCGACCAGATCCAGAACCTGTTCGAGCACGTCTATCTGGAGCAGCTGCACGTCAAGGAAGCACGGCTCAAGCAGCTGCAATCGCAGATCAATCCGCATTTCTTCTATAACTGCCTGTCGTTCGTGACGAGCATGGCGAAGCTTGGCCGGATGGATGCGGTCGTGGCGATGTCGCACAGCCTGTCGCGGTATTACCGCTATACGACCCGGCAGGAACGGGAATTGGTCCCGCTGCGCGAAGAAGCGGAGTTCGTGCGGCATTATCTGGAGATCCAGAAGATGCGCATGAACCGGCTGGATTACGTCATCGACCTGCCGGAGACGCTGCTCGATCTGTACGTGCCGCCGCTCATGCTCCAGCCGCTCGTCGAAAATGCGGTCATTCACGGTATCGAGCCGCATGCGGAAGCCGGGCTGATCCGGATTACGGGCGAGCTGAACGAAGACGGAGACGTGATTCTGCGCGTCGAAGACAACGGCGGCGGACTTGAAGCCGGCGAACGGGAGCAGTTGGAACGGCGCCTGATCGAACCGATGGGCGAAGAGACGGGCTGCGGCTTATGGAACGTCAATCAGCGGCTGCAGCTGCGCGGCGGCCGGGAAGCCGGCGTCCGGACGGAACGGTCGCCGATCGGAGGGCTGAGCGTCAGTCTGGTCTGGAACGAGCACACGCTCGGCAAAACGGACGAAGCGGACACGCTGCGGCGGCGATCCGGCTAAGCGAAAGAGAGGGGACGACGGAATGATCGAAGTGCTGCTTGTAGACGACGAGACGTATGTGACGGAAAGTCTGGAACTGACGATTCCGTGGGAAGAGATCGGGGTGAGCACGGTACGCCGCGCCGCTTCCGGTGCGGAAGCGTTGGCGATCATGGAAGAGGAAGCGATCGATCTGGTCGTGACGGACATCCGCATGCCGGGCATGGACGGGCTGCAGCTGATCGAGGAGATCGGGCGGCGGTTCGCGGGGGTGCGCTGCATTCTGCTCACGGGCCACAGCGACTTCTCCTATGCCAAAAAAGCGCTGCAGCTGCGGGCGAGCGACTACGTGCTCAAGCCGGTGGACGACGCGGAGTTCGTCGCCGCCGTGTCCGAAGCGATTGATTCGCTGCGGGAAGAATGGGACGAATTCGACAAAGTGCACCGGCTGCTGTACAGCCGCAAATCGGATTACAAAGTGCTGCGCGAGAACCTGCTGCAGGAACTGCTGCTCGGCCGCGAACTGGGCGGCCGGGCGCTCGACGAGCAGCTGCGCGCGTACGAACTGCCGCTGCAAGCCGGAGCGCCGACGCTTATGCTGCTCGCGCGGCTGGAAGGCCGCTTCGCGTCGATGGACGCGGCTTCGCTGGAGCTGATGGACTTTGCGGCCGGCAATATCGCCGGCGAAGTGCTGCGCGGCCAGCCGCTCTGGTACGGCAGCGGCCCGCACGGCTGCCTCGTGCTGCTGCTGCAGCCCAGCGAAGCCGGCGGCGGGCTCGCGCTCGAACAGACGGCCGGCGGCCTCGATCGCCGGCTCGATACGCTGCGGGAACATATCCGCCTGTATCTGAAGGGCGAGATCTCGCTCGCGGTCTCGACCGTGTTCGAACTCGGCGGAGGAGCGCCGACCGCCGCTTATCGGCGGACGCTCGGTTCGCTCTACGCCGCGGGCACGGGCGGGCGCACCGTCTATACCGATGCGCGCGCCGCGGCATCGGGCCAGGCGGTGTCGCATTCCGCCGTATCGCCGGCGGGGGACGGGCGCGGAGCGATCGCCGAGGCGATGTATGCGCCGCCGACGCTGCTGCATCTGCTGGAGTCCCACCAGTGGGACGAAGCCAAAGCGAAGATGGGCGGCGTCTTCGACGCGGCGGAGCAGGCCGGCCTTGCCGGCCCGCCGATGTACGAGATCTATTTGTGGATGACGAATGCGTTCCTGTTCATCTCGCACCGCGAAGGCCAGCCCGTCGGGGAACTCGGCGGCGAAGAAGGCTTCGACCCGGTCCTTGCGCGCGGACTCGTGCAGCATCCGCAGCGGCTGCGCAGCTGGGGTATGCGCCTGCTGGACGGCCTGGCCGAGCAGATGTCGCACGGCGGCGGCGAAGGCCAGGGCCGAAGCAAAGTGGCCGGCCGGATTCGCCATCTGGTCGGCGCCGGTCTCGACGGCGACCTGTCCGTCAAGACGCTTGCCGACCAGGTGTACCTGCATCCGGTGTACCTGTCCAAGATCTACAAAGCCGAGACCGGCGAAGCGCTCGGCGATTACATTATCCGGATGCGGATGGAGCGCGCCGCGCATCTGTTGAAGCATACGTCCAAAAAGATTTACGAGATTACCGGCGAGCTGGGGTATCAGAACCCGCAGTATTTTAGCAAGATGTTCAAGAAGCAGTACGGCATGACCCCGAACGAGTTCAGGGAATTAAGCTGAACAAGCAGAAAAGAAGCGGCCGAGCCGCTTCTTTTTTTGGTTTGCGCATCGTTTGGGCTTGGCGGCGTCCTGTGGAGGTCCGACATCCAAAACGCGCGGCGCGGGGTTCCCGCCCGCCCCCTGCCCGCTTACTCGCCCGCCCGCGAACCCGTCATTCCTTTCCAAAGGTGCAGGAATGTTGCGAACGCGACATAGGCCGCTTTCTTCGTCCGCCCTATAATAAAGAAGCAAGGCAGACGACACGAGGGGGAAACAACATGAAAGCGATATCCGGCAAAAGATGGCTGCCGCTGCTGGCGGCCGGCGCGATGCTGGCCACGACGCTGGCGGGATGCTCCGGCGGAGGCAAAGCGGAAGACAGCGCGGCAGGCGCCGCGCCGAACCTTGAGAACGTATACAAAGAGAAATACGATCCGCCGGTTACGATCACGACCGCCTGGGGCGTCGATCCGGCACTGACTTTCAAAAACGGCGAAACGATCGAAAATAGCGTGGCGACCAAATGGGCCAAAGAGCAGTTCGGCATCGATATCAAATCGCTCTGGTCGGTAACCGATACGAACGGCGCTTTCGGCACGAAGCTGCGCCTGGCGATGTCTTCGGGACAGGACATGCCCGACCTGCTGACGATCGGCACCGCCGACAACCAGATTGCGCAGGACCTGATCGATTCCGGCATGTACGAAGAAGTCGGTCCGCTGTTCGACAAATACGCGTCCGACACGTGGAAAGAAGCGGTCAACCAGGACCCGAACGTCTGGAACGCCTACATGCGCGACGGCAAGAAAATGGGCATTCCGGTACTCGATTACGCCTACAACCACGATTACCTGCTCTGGATTCGCCAGGATTGGCTGGACAAGCTGAACCTCAAAGCTCCGAAAACGATCGACGAAATGGAAAAAGTGATGGACGCGTTCAAAAACCAAAACCCGGACGGACTGTCGCCGGATCAGGTCGTTCCGCTGAGCATCGGCTTCAAGACGTCGATGAACACGTGGATGGGCGATCCGTCCTGGATCTTCGGCGCTTACGGCACGCTGCCTCAGCAGTGGAACGCCGGAGCGGACGGCAAGCTGGTGTACGGTTCGACCGAACCGGGCATGAAGGAAGGCCTGCAGAAGCTTGGCGACTGGCTGGCCAAAGGCTATATCCCGCAGGAAGCGGCGCTGTGGGACGAGAACAAGACGGCGGAACCGGCGGTTGCCGGCACAGCGGGCATCATTCCGGGACCGTACTGGATGAGCGGCTGGCCGCTCAAAGACACGGTCAAAAACGCGCCGGGCGCGGTCTGGGCGCCAATCGAAATTCCGTCCGGTCCGGACGGACAAGCGATGCGCCACGGCACGCAGTTCACGAACGGCGTCACGCTGATCAAAAAAGGCATGGAGCATCCCGAAGCTTTCTTCACGTACCAGAACTACCTGTTCGACAACTACGCGAATCCCGAGCCGGGCAGCCCGTACGATAACGGCTTGTTCGCCGGCTACGATTACCAGCTCGACGCCAACGGCAAGCAGCTGCCGATCGAAGAGATCGACGGCGGTTACGTCAACGTCGTTCGCTACCTGCTCGTTCGCGACGGCGCCCGGATTCCGGACGCGCAGATGAAAGCTCTGCAAAGTCTGGCCGAAGGCAGCGAGCCGAAGACCAAGCTTGAGAAAGACGTGGCCGTCAACTACGGTCCGGAGACGCCGGCAGCGGCGCAGGTGCTGTTGAAGCAGGACGACATTTCGCGCAAAAACCTGTTCACCGGTCCGACGACCGAAACGATGAAAAGCAAAATGGATTATCTCAACAAAATGGAAAACCAAACGTTCAACGAAATCATCTACGGCAAAAAAACGGCCGATGCGTTCGACGAGTTCGTCAGCACGTGGAAAGCGGGCGGCGGCGACCAGATCACGCAGGAAGTCAACGCCTGGTACGACGAAGTCAAACAGTAAACCGCCCGAATCCGGGTCCGGTCCGCAGCCCCCGAACAGGGAAGCGGGCCGGAATCGGCTTCTCGCCGGTGCGCGGCATACGCGGAAATTGAAGGCGGCAGGGGGATAGCCCTGCGGCCTTTGCTTTCCCATGCCCTTTTTCAGTCGAAGGAGGAGAATCGTTTGAAAACATTAAAAAAAACCTGGCCGTTTCACGTCATGCTCCTGCCGGCGATGATCTTCCTTATTATTTTCAGTTACATCCCGATGGGCGGTATCGTCATGGCATTCCAGGATTACAAGCCCTGGCTCGGCATCGGCGGCTCGGACTGGGTCGGACTGGACAACTTCCACTACCTGTTCGAGCGCGAAGACAGCGTGCAGGTGATCTGGAATACACTGTTTATCGCCATCTTGAAATTGGTCTTCAACCTGATCGTTCCGTTCCTGTTCGCGATTTTGTTGAACGAAGTACGCAAAACGGCGCTTCAGCGGGGCATTCAGACACTGGTGTACCTGCCCCACTTTCTGTCGTGGGTTATCCTCGGCGGCATACTGATCGACCTGCTCGCCACCGGCGGCCTGGTCAACCGGGCGCTCGGCTTTTTCGGTCTCGGTCCTTACTTTTTTCTCGGCGACAATGATTGGTTCCGCTTCACGGTCATCGTCTCGGACATCTGGAAAGAGTTCGGCTACAGCACGATCATCTTCCTCGCGGCACTTGCCGGCATCGATCCGTCGCAGTACGAAGCGGCCGAGATCGACGGCGCGACCCGCCTGAAGCAGACGCTGCATATTACGATTCCTTCGCTCATTCCGATCCTGATGGTCGTCGGCACGCTTGCGCTCGGCAACGTGCTGAACGCCGGCTTCGATCAGATCTTCAACCTGTACAACCCGCTCGTGTACGAAAAAGGCGACATCATCGACACGTTCGTCTACCGGACCGCCATCCTCAACGGGGAAATGGGCTTCGGCACCGCGGTCGGATTGTTCAAGTCGATCATCAGCATGGTCCTGATCCTGATCTCGTACCGTCTCGCTTACAAATGGGCCGGGTATCGCATTTTCTAATCCGGACGCCGCGCAGCCGCGCGGCCCGCTTCCGGGGAAAGAGGGAATCCCATGTATCATAAAACGACAGGTTACCGCGTCTTCAGCATTTTCAATACGTGCTTTCTCGTATTTCTCGCCGTCTTGTGCATCATCCCGCTCGTGCACGTACTGGCCGTCTCGTTCAGCACCAAAGCGGCGGCCGACGCCAATCTGGTCGGACTTTGGCCGGTCGGCTTTTCGCTCGAAGCGTACAAAAAAACGGCCGCCAACCCGCTGTTCCTGCATTCGCTCTGGGTGTCGGTCATGCGCACGGTTATCGGCACGGCGATCACGCTGCTTATTACGTTCCTCGCCTCCTACGCCCTGTCCAAAGAAAACAGCGTGTTCCGGGGCCGCAACGTCTACTCGTGGATCTTCGTGTTCAGCATGATCTTCAGCGGCGGCCTGGTTCCTTTTTATATCGTGATCCAAAAACTCGGCCTGATCAACTCGTTCTGGGTGCTCGTCCTGCCGGGTGCGGTGAACACGTTCCTCGTCATCTTGATGCTGAACTTTTTCCGCGGCATTCCAAAAGAACTCGAAGAAGCGGCGCTGATCGACGGAGCCGGCCATTTCCGCACGCTGTTCCGCATTTTCCTGCCGATCTCGCTGCCTTCGATCGCGACCGTCGCGCTGTTCAGCATGGTGTTCCACTGGAACTCGTGGTTCGACGGCCTGCTGTATCTCAACAACGCCAAAGATTTCCCGCTCGCCACGTTCCTGCAGACGGTCATCATCCAGCAGGACATGAGTTCCATGAGCGTGAATCCGAAAGAGATGGAACTGATCTCGCAGACGACCGTCAAAGCGGCGCAGATCTTTATCGGCAGCGCGCCGATCCTGATCGTGTATCCGTTCCTGCAAAAGTATTTCGTCAAAGGCATGACGGTCGGCTCGGTAAAAGGCTGAATCCGGCTTGTGTCTTTTGACGGGTTCGTCAGATTGGGTTGGAAAAGACGGGGCGTATGCGTATGCGATGCATGTGCACGTTGGCGCGCTGCGGGGCGAAGGGTTTTGTCCGCCTCGCTGGTCGTGAAATGTGCACCAAAAGTCAATATTCTCGGACGATGGAGGACTTTTTTCGCCGAATGTTGACTTTAAGTCAGCATTTTCGCTCGATTCCAGCCTTATTGGCAGGCAAACGTACAAAATGTTGCCTTTACGTCAACTTTTCCGCAAAAAGCTCGCTCAAAACTTTGAAGTGTGCACCAAAAGTCAACAATTCTAACCAGGCACCTATTTTTCCCGAAAATCGGTTCGATTCGTTGCTCTCCATATCCAGCAAGAATAGCGTAAGATGGATGAAACAGCCTTTACCTATCTCCATTGCTCTCCGCAGCGAAGCCCAACCGCCGCTACCTCCACCGCCGAGAGCTGAAGCTTTTCAGCCGTTATCCAGAAATTTTTTATCCAAGTGAAGGAGAGTGACTCCAAGTGACCTACGTTTACCCGCCCGTGAGCGACAAAGTCCCTCACATGCTGCACGGAGCCGACTACAACCCGGAGCAGTGGCTCCGCTACCCGGAAGTGCTGGAAGAAGATATCCGCCTGATGAAGCTGGCCAAATGCAACGTCATGTCCGTCGGCATTTTCTCGTGGGCGATGCTGGAACCGGAAGAAGGGGTGTTCACGTTCGACTGGCTCGATCAGGTGCTGGACCGCTTCGCGGCGAACGGCATCTACGCGCTGCTGGCGACGCCGAGCGCGGCGCGGCCGGCCTGGATGGCGCAGAAGTACCCCGAGGTGCTGCGCACCGAAGAGAACCGTGTACGCAACCTGTTCGGGTTCCGGCATAACCACTGTCCGACCTCGCCCGTGTACCGCGAGAAGACGTCGATCATCAACCGCAAGCTGGCCGAACGGTATTCGGAACATCCCGCGGTTATCGGCTGGCATATTTCGAACGAATTCGGCGGCGACTGCCACTGCGAGCTGTGCCAGGCCGAGTTCCGCAAGTTCGTTCAGGAGAAGTACGGCACGCTCGACGAGCTGAACCACGCCTGGTGGACGACGTTCTGGAGCCACAGCGTGACAGACTGGTCGCAGGTCGAATCGCCGGCTCCGCACGGGGAGAAGCAGGTGCATGCGATGAACCTCGATTGGCGCCGGTTCGTCACCAAGCGCACCGTCGATTTCGTCAAGCACGAAACGGTGCCGCTGCGGGAGATCAATCCCAAGCTGCCGGTGACGACCAATTTTATGGAATTTTACGAAGGGCTGGACTACTGGCAGTTCGCGGATGCGCTCGATTTCCTGTCGTGGGACAGTTATCCGACGTGGCATGACGCCGATACGGAATCGAAGCAGGCGGCGAAGATCGCCATGATGCACGATATCGTCCGCTCGATCAAGGGCGGCCGTCCGTTCCTGCTCATGGAGAGCACGCCGAGCCTCACCAACTGGCAGGACGTCAGCAAGCTGAAGCGTCCGGGCGTGCATCGGCTCTCGTCGCTGCAGGCCGTCGCGCACGGCTCGGACAGCGTGCAGTATTTCCAATGGCGCAAAAGCCGCGGGTCGAGCGAGAAGCTGCACGGGGCGGTCGTCGATCACGCCGGGCATGAACATACCCGCGTGTTCCGCGACGTGACGGATGTCGGGTCGGCGCTTGAAGGCATGGACCGGATCGTCGGCACGTCGGTGCCGGCCGAAACGGCGATTATCTTCGACTGGGAGAACCGCTGGGCGGTTAATGATTCGCAGGGACCGCGCAATATGGGCGTCAAGTACGAGCAGACCGTGCAGAGCCACCACGAAGCGCTGTGGAAGCTTGGCGTGCCGACGGACGTGATCAGCATGGATGCCGATTTTGCCAAGTACAAATTGATCGTCGCCCCGATGCTGTACATGGTGCGCGAAGGCGTGGGCGAGCGTCTGGAACGGTTTGTCGAACAGGGCGGCACGCTCGTCGTGACCTACTGGTCCGGCATCGTGAACGAGACGGATCTGTGCTTCCTCGGCGGATTCCCGGGTCCGCTGCGCAAGGTGCTCGGCATCTGGTCCGAAGAACTGGAAGGGCTGCACGACCGCGACCGGAACCGTCTTCGCCTGAACGGCAGCGGCGAGCTCGGACTGTCCGGGGATTATGAAATTTCCGAACTGTGCGACCTGATCCATCTGGAAAGCGCGGAGAGCCTGGCGGAGTACACATCCGACTTCTACGCGGGACGTCCGGCGCTGACCGTCAACCGTCTCGGCGAAGGCGAAGCGTATTATATGGCGGCCCGCACCGGCGGGACGTTCCACGACGATTTCTATACGGCGCTCGTCCGCCGCTCGGGCATTTTCCGCACGCTGGACGTGCCGCTGCCGCCGGGCACGTCGGCGCATCTGCGGACCGACGGCGAGAGCGACTTCGTATTCGTGCAGAACTACACGCCGGACGCCGTGTCGTTCCCGCTCGACAGCCGTTCTTACAGCGATCTGGACGGCGGCGAACCGGTCGGTACGCAGCTTGAGCTGGCGCCGTACGATATTCGCGTTTTGGAACGCCGCAGGGACGCGTAGCGGGACGAAAGGTTTCTTTTTGAAGTCACCGACCCGGCTTATGACCCGGTTCCCGGGACCGTCGTTTGCGACTTGACAGCGCTGAAACAAGCCCGTTCGAACCCTTCTTCCGTATCGGAAGGAGGGTTTTTTCATACAAAAAGGGTCTGGGCAAGGCAGCAGGGGTAATAGCATGGGAAGCAAGGCAACCCTGTTACAGAAAGGTGAGGATGAAATTTGAAAGCAATCGTAATTGACGAGTTTGGTGGACCCGACAAACTGCAAGAACGGAACGTACCCGAACCGAAGATCGATGCGAACCAGATCCTGATCAAACTGTATGCGACGTCGGTGAACCCGGTCGACACCAAAATCAGGGAAGGCGCGATGGGCGCGGCAGCCGGTCCATTCCCGCTCGTACTCGGCGGAGACGTCGCGGGCATCGTCAAGGAAGTCGGAGACAACGTCAGCCGCTTCAAGCCGCGCGATGCGGTATTTGCCCGGCCGCGCGTGTTCGGCACCTATGCGCAGTACGTCGCGGTAGACGCGGACGTCGTCGTGAAAAAGCCGGACAATCTGAGCTATGAAGAAGCGGCGTCGATTCCGTTGGCCGGCCTCACGGCCTGGCAGGCACTGGTCGATCACGGCAAAGTGAAGGCGGGCGACAAAGTGCTGATCCATGCGGGCGCCGGCGGCGTCGGCACGCTTGCGATCCAGATCGCCAAAGCGCTGGGCGCGGAAGTGGCTTCGACCGCAAGCGGCAAAAACGCCGAACTGCTGAAGTCGCTCGGCGTGGACCATGTCATCGACTATACGCAGGAGGACTTCTCCGAAGTGCTCTCGGATTACGATATGGTGCTCGACACGATGGGCGGAGATATTCAGCACAAAAGCTTCAAAGTGCTCAAACCGGGCGGCTATCTCGTCTCGATCCTCGAAAAGCCGGACGAAAATCTGGCGAAAGACCTCGGCATCCATACGGCCCATTTCATGATGGAACCCAAAGGCGAACAGCTGGAGAAGCTGGCCGAGCTGATCAAGCAGGGCAAATTGAAGCCGGTCATCGATTCGACCTACTGGTTGAGCGAAGAAGGCGTCCGTGACGCGCATACCAAAAGCGAAAGTCACCACGCCGTCGGCAAGATCGTCATTCGCGAAAAATAAACCGGTTCGGCGGGCTATCCTTTTCTGCCGCGCCCCGGTGTGAAAATATTCGTCAAAAACAAAGCCTCCCGGCAGACGGGGGGCTTTGTTTCGGGTAATGATACGGATAGACAGCATCGAAGCAGGCAGAGGGAATCTACCGAGAAGGAGTGCGAAGCAGATGAGCAATGAACGGGAATCATACGTATTGACGATGCAGGAGGATACGCCGGAGCTGATCGAACAGTGGCGGGACGCGCTGGACGAACTGTACACGGAATTCCGCAAACGCAGCCGGGCCGCGCTCAAAGATTACGACGTCGAAGACGTGCATCAGGCGAGGGTGAGCGCGCGCAAGCTGCTGACGCTGCTGCCGGTGCTTGACCCCGACGACGAGAGCGGGCTGTACCGCCCGATCAAAAAAGCGCAGAAGCGCTTCGGCCGCGTGCGGGACGCGGACGTGCTGATCGGCGAGTTCAAGCAGCTGCGGCAGGAAGCGAAGGAAGCCGGGCGAGGCGACGAGTCCAGACTGTTCAAACGGATGGCCAAGCTGGAAAAAGAAGAACGGCGCAGCCAACGCAAAAAGCTCAGCGCCAAACTGCCGAAGATCGTGAACGGGAAGCTGGATCGCCAGTGGAAGATGTTTCTAAAAGAAGACCTGCCGGAACTGGCCGCGCGCGCGGACGTTATGGGCGGTGTGCGCGAACTGAAAGACGATTACCGCAAACGGCGGCATGTGTACCAGGTGACAGCGGATCGCGCGGGTGTGTACAGCGACGAAGCGCTGGATGCGCTGCATCAGGTACGGATTGCGGCCAAGCGCTGCCGGTATACGGCGGAAGCGGCGGCGTTTGCGCTCGGCGACAAGCAGGCGGAAGACGCCGAACATTTCAAAAGCGTACAGAAGCGTCTCGGCGAAGTCAATGACCGCCATGTGCGTATCCGGATTGCCGACGACTACGGTCCCGAAGCGCTCGGCGCGGACGAGGCCGGCTGGAACGCGTTCCGGGAGCGGCTCGACGCCCAGTTAAAAGAAGCGCTCGAAGAAGTGGGCGAACTGTAAGCGGTATCGGATCGGAATCGTCGCAAGCCGATGACAGGGTCAAAAAGAGCCGTTAGCGGCGAAGTCGCCAAGAAACCCGGTTCTCCTTCAAGGAGAGCCGGGTTTCTTGTGCATGCAGGGTAGAAATGCGGGGAAATAACGATAGATCGGGCAGGGCGTGAACGCTGCTCGGCGCTTTGTTCGAGGTCAGGTATTCGGGGCAGCCGCCTTGCTCAAGCAGGCAGCCGACTTACTTGGCCGGCGGTTCCGGATTGGCCGGCATGTCCGGGGCGGAGGCCGGGGTTTTTGATGTATTTTTCAAAAAATCGATCGTGTCATACAGCAGCACGGCGGCTTCGGCGCGGGTGATTTTGGCTTTGGGATTCAGGGTGCCGTCGGCGTTCAATTTGAGAATGCCGCGCGAGAGCGCACGCTGGATCGAACCCTGGTATTCCGGGGTCAGCTGGTCTTCGTCGCCGATCGGCTGCGGCTTGATGTTGATCAGCGGCAGGTTGCCGGACGTCTCGACGGCCTGCATCAAGTAATGGATATACGTCTCCTTCGTCATCGGCGCGGCGGGATCGACGGATTCCGGCAGCTTCACGCCGTTGAAGTGGGCGTTGACGAACGCTTCCGCGTACCAGGCGTCGTCCGCGACGGCCGGGAACAGATCGTGCGCCGTCGGCACTTTGCCGGCTTCGAACGAGATCGCCGCGAGGCTGAGCTGCAGACCGCCGGCGATAAACTGGATGCCCTGGGCGTAGTTGAGCACCGACTTGGGCTGGAAGGAAGCCGTGCTTACGCCTTTGACCAATCCTTCGGTTTTGAGCGCGTCGATCTTCGCTTGTCCGCTCACGCCGTTCAGGTCGCCGAAGCCGGCGCCTGCGGCAAACAGCTGACCGCCAAGCGACAGGGAGAGCACGGAGACGGCCAATACGGAAGTCATGCTTTTTTTGTTCATTTTCTGTTCCTCCTCAAGGTGGCGGACGGCGCTTAGGAGACCGGCTTGGATAACATCCGCTGCGATAATCTTTCTTACTGCCTCAGACGCGCAGCCGCCGGGAAAGGTTGCAGCGCAAAAAAACCGTTCCTGCCGCGGGGATTTCCGGGGCAGGAACGGTTCGGTTATGACGAACCGTTCGGATCGAGAGGAACCGTTCGGTTGAAGCGGAGATTCGATCCGTCAACGGTTCGAATTATTTGAGCATTTTTTTGGCCAGCTGCATTTGCTCTTCGCCGTAAGGCGGGAAGAACAGCGTCGTGCCGCTTTCGGCCGAAGGGCGCTTCAGGATACTCTTCTGGTGCGAGAACGTGCGCAGGCTGTGCAGGCCGTGATACGAGCCCGTGCCCGATGCCCCGGTTCCGCCGAACGGCAGATGCGGGTTCGATACATGCAGCAGCGTATCGTTGATGCAGCCGCCGCCGAACGGTACTTTTTCGAGTACGCGGTCCTGCACTTCCTCGTCGGTCGTGAACAGGTACAGCGAGAGCGGACGCGGATGCGCGTTGACCTGGCGAATCGCGTCGTTCAGGTCCGTATACGTCAGCACGGGCAGAAGCGGTCCGAACAGTTCTTCCTGCATGCTGGCCGCATCCCACGAATCGATATCCAGCAGCGTCGGTTCGATAAACTTCGTATCCCGGTCGCCGCTGCCGCCGAAGACGATCTTGTCTTTGTCTTTTTCCAGGATGTCGGTTAGACGGTCGAAGTGGCGATGATTGATGATACGGCCGAAGTCCGGGCTGCTCGCCATGTCTTCGCCGAGGAACTCGCGAATCGCGTTCTTGAGCGCAATCAGCAGCTGGATCTTCTTGCTCTCGTGCACGAGCACGTAATCCGGCGCGATGCACGTCTGGCCGGCATTGACGAGCTTGCCCCAGACGATGCGCTTGGCTGCCATGCGCAGATCGGCCTGCTTGTCAACGATAGCCGGGCTTTTGCCGCCCAGTTCCAGCGTGACCGGAATGAGCTGCTTGGCCGCCGCCTGGGCGACGATACGGCCGACTTCCGTGCTGCCCGTGAAGAAGATATAGTCGAACGGCGAGTTGATCAGCGCGTTGACCGTGTCTTTGCCGCCGTCGATGACGCGGACGTAATGGTCTTCGAACACGTCGGCGAGCAGCTGCTTCACGACGAGCGAGACGTTAGGCGTGCTGTCGGACATCTTGATGACCGCGCAGTTGCCGGCCGCGATCGCGCCGACGAGCGGTTCCATGACGAGCTGGAACGGATAGTTGAACGGTCCGATGATCAGCACGGTGCCGTAGGGTTCGTTGATGACGAAGCTGCTGGCGCCGGCGAGCGTGATCGGCGTCGCGACGCGCTGCGGCTTGGACCAGCGATACAGCTCTTTGCTGATCTCGGAAATGCTGTTCAGCACGAAGCCGATTTCCGTCGTGTAGGCTTCGAACGCGGGCTTGCCGAGATCCGCGTGCAGCGCTTCGATCAGCGCGGGCTCGTACCGCTGGATAGCGGCTTTGAGTTTCTCCAGCCGGCGAATCCGGAATTTGTAGCTGCGCGTACGGTCGGTATCGTAGAAAGCGCGATGCTCTTCGAGCATCTGCGTCACTTCTTCGGAATTCCATTCTTTTGCAATCGTGTCCTTTGCGATCATAAAGATTGACCTCCTCGGGGGATGGAATGCTTGAACCGGTAGTTACCCATTTATAAAGTCCTGTAAAAATCATAGGGCTTCCGGAGGGCTAAAGTCAAACTTGCCGGAAGCGTGACGTTCGCAACAACAAAGCCGATGAACCTCAATAGCTTTATTACCCACATTCACGGTCAAGCGGAACAAAAATCGGCGGAAAAACGAGATTTGTCGGGAAAAGACAGCGTTCGGACGTGCAAAAAGCCCCGTTCTGCCGCAAAGCGGCAGCCGGGGCTTGCTGGATGAATCTGCTGCACGGCCGGCCGGAAGCCGCCGAATCGTCGAACCGGCGGTCCTGTAGGCCGGTTACAGCGGAGCGAGCGGCAGACGCACGCCGTCCGCTTCGTCGCGAATATCGCCGACGATCTCTTCCAGAATGTCTTCCATCGTCACGAGGCCGATCGTGCGGCCGCCCGCGTCCGACACGGACGCCATATGCACGCGGTTCGCCTGCATGCTGAGCATGACTTCGCGCAGCGTGGCGGTCTCCGTGAACTGCGGCAGCTTGTGGATAAAGCCTTCGATCCGGCCGTCCCGTCCCGCCGCGATAGCGGTCAGCACTTCCTTGCTGTGCAGGAAGCCGATAAACACGTCCGGGTTGCCGTTCGTGACCGGATAACGGGTATATTCGTGTTCGCTCAATTTCTCGATCAGTTCGCTCTGCGGCACTTCCTTCGCGATCTTGACGATCTTGTCCGAAGGAATCATGATTTCGCGCAGCGTACGGTCGTCGAAAGCGAAAATGTTGTTGAGGTACTGCTGTTCCGTTTTGTTGATCTCGCCGCTCTCGTAACTTTGTTCGACGAGCCATTTCAGTTCTTCTTCCGAGTGCACCGATTCGTGGCCGGCCGGCTTGACGCCGAACAACCGAAGCAGCAGCGTCGCGGAACCGTTAAGCAGGCGGATAAAAGGAGCGGTCATGCGTCCGAAGCGGTACAGCCACGGAGCGAGCATGAGCGTCATCTTCTCGGCGAACTGGATCGCCAGCGTCTTGGGCGCGAGTTCCCCGAGCACGACGTGCAGGAACGTCACGAGCGCAAGCGCGATCGTATACGACAGCACAGTCGCGGCTGCGGCCGGAACTTCGAAATGATCGAAGACCGGATGCAGCATCTTCTCGACGGTCGGTTCCCCGAGCGCGCCGAGCACGAGAGCGGTAATCGTAATGCCGAGCTGGCAGGCGGACAGGTAATAGTCGAGGTCCTGGGCGACTTTCTTCGCCATGACCGCTTTCTTGTTGCCGTCCGCGACCAGTTGGTCGAGCCTCGACATGCGCACTTTCAATATGGCAAATTCAGCACCGACGAAAAAGGCGGTCAGGCCGATAAATACGGCCACCAAAAACAAGTTTAACGCAATTGATCCGTCCAATAAATTCCCTCTTGCGAGGGATTCACCTCCATGAAATTAGGATTTGGAAACCGGGAATCGGGTAAAGCGGCCGAGCGGCGCTGCCGGAACAAGCCTGACCGGCGAAAACTTTACTGTTCGGTATAGTTCAGCCGTACCCGTTTGATTTGCAGGTCGTCTTTTTCCGTGATGGTCCACACATGATCGTTGTCGATCAGCTTCTCGCCTTCGGCGGCCGACGTGCCTTTGCGGTGCTGGATCCAGCCGCCGATCGTGTCGGTGTCGCTGCGTTCGTCGAACGTTACGCCGAAGCGCTTCTCCAGCTCGTCGAGCAGCACCCGTCCGCTGATCACGTATTCGCGTTCGCCGGACTGGCGGATCTCGGAGATCTCGTCCGCGTCGAACTCGTCCCGGATCTCGCCGACCAGCTCTTCCATGACGTCTTCCATCGTGACGACGCCCGCGGTGCCGCCGTATTCGTCGACGACGAGCGCGATGTGCATACGTTCCTGCTGCATCTTGAGCATCGTTTCCTGGATCGACGTCGCTTCCGATACGTTCGGGATGCGGCGGATAAACTCTTCGAGCCTGCGCGCGCGTCCGGCGATAATGTGCGGAAGCATCTTTTTGGCGTTGACGACGCCGATGATCCGGTCTTTGCTGCCGTCTTCGGTCACCGGGTACCGGGTGTAGTTGTTCTCGTCGAGAACCGCAATCAATTCCGCGTATTCCATATCCTTGTCGATCGTCACGAGCTGCGTCCGCGGCACCATGATGTCGCGCGCCACGCGCTCGTCGAACGAAAAGACGTTTTCCATGTAGGACAGCTTCGTTTCATTGATCTCGCCGCCCTGATAGCTCTGCGTCATGATGATCTTCAGTTCGTCCTCGGAGTAAATCTCCTCGTGGCCGGACGGCTTGACGCCGAAAGCGCGCAGCAGCAGGCGGGACGTTCCGTTAAGCGACCAGATGAACGGATACATGACCCGGCCGAAGACGTACAGCGACGGGGCCAGCAGCAGCGTCATCTTCTCGGCAAACTGGATCGCCAGCGTCTTCGGCGCCATCTCGCCCACGACCACGTGCAGGAACGTCACGAGGAAAAAGGCGATAGCGTACGAAGCGACCGACGAAGCGGAAGCCGAGACGTTGAGCCAGTCGAAGACCGGGTACAGCAGCAGCTCGACGGCCGGTTTGCCGATCGCGCCGAGTCCGAGCGCCGTAACGGTGATGCCGAGCTGGCACGCGGACAGGTAGTAGTCGAGGTCCTGGGCCACTTTTTTAGCCTTGACGGCTTTTTTGTTGCCCGCCGTGATCAGTTGGTCGAGCCTCGAGATGCGTACCTTGACGACCGCGAACTCCGAAGCGACGAAGAATGCGGTGAGCGCGAGCAGGACGGCCAGAATCAATAAATTGACGATTGTCATTAGGTCCAATAAGTTCCCTCGTACGAGGGATTCACCTCCAGTGAAATTTTAACGACAGACTCGCCTCTTTCGTGTGAATTCCGTTCGAAAGAGACAGGTCCAAGAAACGGTGATCAACGAAAAGTTGTGGTTCAGCGCCTTCCCAAGTCTGCTGCCTCCTCCCTGAATGTATTACTTGTTACTATACCATAACCTTTCGTAACCATGCAGCACCACGTTTGGGTTAATTAAATCGACAAACTTCGGACAAATTTTCCCAGCTCGATTTGACGTTGGCTTTCATGTTGGCGTTGGCTTTCATACCGGCAAGGTGCTATTCTGAGTAAAAAAGCGCTGCCTGTGGAGAGGAGACCATCAATATGCAAAATATCGTATCGAACAAATGGCTGCTGGCGAGACTCTACGAGCCGGAGCAGACGATCGTGGACTGCCGCTTTACGCTCGGACAACCCGAAGCGGGGCGGGCCGCGTACGAACAGGAACATATTCCGGGAGCCGTGCATCTGGATCTCAAGCAGGATCTGTCCGCACCGGCCGGCGATCACGGAGGGCGCCATCCGCTGCCGGAACCGGAAGATTTCGCGGCGAGACTCGCGAAGCTCGGCATCGGCAACGACACGCGCGTCGTCGCTTACGACGACGAAGGCGGCATGAATGCGGCACGGCTGTGGTGGATGCTGCGCTGGCTCGGACACGAGAACGTGACCGTGCTGGACGGCGGATTCTCGCAGTGGCAGCAGGCCGGTTTCCCGGTCGACGACAAGCAGGCCGTCCGCGTGCCCGCGACGTTCACGCCGAACGTGCAGCATCATCTGCTGACCGACGTGAACGAAGTGCAGCGCATCGTCGGCACGCTCAAGGCCGAACGGATCGTCGAGAGCGTACACGAAGAAATGGCGGCCGAGCGCAGCGAAGTGCCGGTGCAGGATATCGAGATTCCGGCCGCCGTCGATCCGCGGGTCTTTTTCACCCCTGTCCTGATCGATTCCCGCGCGCACGACCGCTACCTCGGCCAGAACGAGACGATGGATCAGGTCGGCGGCCATATCCCGGGAGCCGTCAACTTCTTCTGGAAAGATCTATTGAAGGAAGACGGCACGTACAAGAACGCGGAGGAGCTGGCGCAGCACTTCGAAGGCATCGACCGGGACGCCGAGATCGTCGTGTACTGCGGCTCCGGTGTAAGCGCCTGCCCGAATGTGCTGGCACTGGAACAGGCCGGCTTCAAGAGCGTGCGGCTGTATGCCGGAAGCTGGAGCGATTGGATCTCGTACGGCGACAATCCGATCGCGACGGGGGAAGAAGTTTAAGTTGGTTTGAAAGGATAGGGTTGGGTTTGAAAAGGAAGCCCGCGGCGGACGCGGGCTTTTTTGTATGTTCATCGCTGCGACTACAATTTCCTGCATAACGATCATTCCGATTCCGGTGCTGCGGTATTTGGTCGCCGCTTGCTGATTCAGTATCCGCTTTTCCGCTTTTAATGAAATCTTCATTACAATTTCTAGCGGGTGTCATATGCTTACTAAGTGAACGGATATTAATCGAACGGCACAAACACATCAAAAAGCGCATATAAGGAGAGAATCGATCATGAAAAGTCACCTCATCTTCGGAGCCAGCCAAGGACTCGGAGATGCTTTTGCAAGAGGCTTGCCCAAGGCGGGGGATACCATGTGGTTGGTATCGCGGAGCCGTCCATCCAGCCTTGAGCTGCAAGACGGCGTCGAACGAATCTGGATTCCGGCCGACCTGTCCGAAGCGGACGCCGCCCCTATTATTTTCGGGCATATTCAACAAGCGCGGCTGGACGTGGTCGTATACAATTTGGGAATCTGGGAGAGGGAAGGTTTCGAAGATCACTACACGTTCGATCGAGACGAATCCGAGCATATCAGCCGCATGATTCAGACCAATATCACTTCCGCGATCGTATGCCTGCAGGGCCTTCTGCCGAATCTGCGTCGGGCCGATTCCGGCAAGATCATCCTGATCGGCTCGACGGCGGGATTGAGCAACGCGAACAATGCCCAAGTAACCTTCGTCGCTTCGAAATTCGCGATCCGCGGCATCGGTGAAGCGCTGCGCGAGCATTTGCGTCAGGACCGGATCGCCGTCACCTGCATCAATCCGGGCGAGTTGGCTGCCGAGATTCCGTATGCAGAGGGGCGGGAACGCGCATTGGAGGCTTATGGAGGGACTCGTATTCCGTTGCAGGACGTGATCGATTTGGCAAGCTGCCTGATCGGTTTATCCCCGGCCGCCTGCGTCAAAGAGATCCATCTTCCGGCCATGACCGACACCAACGCCTGATTTTTATATGAAAAAGAACTCGCTTCACACGCAGTCGTCTCCTGCACCGACGCACATACGATCCGCTTCTGGGGCCGAATGGTATGCCGGAAGCCGGAGCGACTGGATCTCGTACGGGGGATCATCCGGTGGCGACGGCACGTACGGAATTTCGGTCTTGGAACGGAATTATACCCACAAGGTGTAAATAAATTCGATAAATCTTGAAAGCGGTTTAAAGGTGTGATATTTTATGTGTAACCGGTTACTCATTCGAGGTGAAAAGTATGGTCACGATAAAAGATGTCGCAAAACACGTAGGTGTATCGGTCGCTACCGTATCGCGGGTACTCAACGAAACTGGTTATGTGCACGAAGATACGCGCCGTATGGTGGAAAAGGCAATTCAAGAGCTGAATTATACGCCCAACGAGGTGGCCCGTTCCCTGTACAAGCGCAAATCGAAATTGATCGGATTGCTGCTGCCGGATATTACGAACCCGTATTTCCCGCAGCTTGCCCGAGGCGTGGAAGACCGGATGCAGGAGAGCGGATTCCGTCTGATCTTCGGCAATAGCGACGAGAGCGAACAAAAAGAACACGATTATATCCAGACTTTTGTGCAAAATAACGCGGTCGGCATTATCTCGTCCACCAATTTTCCGGGCATGGAATCGTATCGCCGTTTGAATATACCGGTCGTCTTTTTGGATCGGATCTCCAGCGACCGTCCGGCCGTGTACGCGGACGGTCGGGAAGGCGGCCGGATCGCTGCGCAGCAGATCATCAAGCGGGGCAGCCGCCGAATCGCCGTACTTCAAGGCCCGGCGCATATCCGTCCGGCGCAGGATCGTTTTCAGGGAGCCGTCGAAGTGCTTCAGGATACGGGAATTGCCTTCGAAGTGATTCGGACCGCGTCGTTTGCGCTGACAGAGGCGGAGGAAAAAGCGAAAGAGCTGTTCGCTGCTTTTCCCGATACGGACGGGGTAATCGCCAGCAACGATATGGCGGCGATCGCCGTACTGCACGAAGCGCTCCGATTAGGGAAAAAGGTACCGGAAGAAGTGCAGATTATCGGCTTTGACGATATTCCGCTGATCGGACTGTTGTCCCCGCCGCTGTCGACGATCCGCCAACCCGCTTACGATATGGGCTACAAAGCGGCAGAGTTAATGATCCGATTGATCGAAGGACAACCGGTGGAGCAGCAAAATATCCAGATGCCGGTCGAGTTTGTCGAGCGGGGCAGTACACGAAAAAATCCAGAAAAAAGGCGGGAATAAGCATGAGCGCATATACGAAAAAACAGCCGCGCGTCGTCGTGGTCGGAAGTTGTTCGATGGATCTGGTCGTGACGTCTTCCAGACGGCCGGGGGCCGGGGAGACGGTGCTTGGAGAAAGCTTCAAAACGGTACCGGGCGGAAAAGGAGCCAACCAGGCGGTAGCCGCGGCAAGGCTGGGCGCGGACGTTTCCATGATCGGACGGGTCGGCGACGATTCGCTGGGGCAGACCATTTTGGACAATCTGAAACAAAACGGGGTTTGTACAGACAATGTGGAACCGGTTACACATTGTGAAAGCGGAACAGCGCATATCATTTTGGCGGAAGGCGATAACAGCATCATCGTCGTCGAAGCGGCCAACCGCCACGTAACGCCCGAATATGTGGAGAAAGCGCGCGCAGTGATCGAACAGGCCGACATCGTACTGATTCAGCAGGAGATTCCGGCCGAGACCGTGCTGCTGGTCAGCCGCATTTGCAAGCAGTCCGGCGTTCCTTTGCTGCTGAATCCCGCGCCTGCTCGCCCTGTGGAAGCGGAAGTCATCGACAACAGCGCCTATTTGACCCCGAACGAGCACGAAGCGAGCCTGTTGTTCGACGGAGCGGAGCTCGGCGAAAGTTTGCGGAAATATCCGAATCGCCTGATCGTGACGGAAGGAAGCCGCGGCGCCCGTTATTTCGACGGACAAGAAGAAGCGGTCGTGCCTTCTTATCCGGTCAAAGCCGTCGATACGACGGGGGCGGGCGATACGTTCAATGCGGCATTTGCGGTCGCTTTGGCCGAAGGGAAAAGTATCGCAGACAGCTTGCGCTTCGCCAATCGTGCAGCTTCGTTGTCCGTCACGCGCTTCGGGGCGCAGGGCGGCATGCCGAAGCGTGCCGAAGTGGAGGAGGCGCTGGCATGAAAAAACACGGCATACTGAACAGTCATATCTCCAAAGTCTTGTCTGATCTGGGGCATACCGATTATATCGTCATCGCCGACCTCGGCCTTCCGGTGCCGCCGGGCGTGCCCAAGATCGACCTGGCGTTGACCTACGGCGTTCCCGGTTTCGAGCAGGTGGTTGAAATGGTGGCTGCCGATATGGAGATCGAGAACGTCATGATCGCAGAAGAGATGATCGGGCAAAACGAAGCGGCTTACGCGTTCATGCACGAGACTTTTGAAGCATCGTCGATCGAATCATGCCGTCACGAAACGTTCAAGAAGCTGACCGCGGGCGCCAAAGCCATTATCCGTACCGGCGAAGCCAAGCCTTATGCCAACTGTATTTTATACGCCGGCGTTTGTTTTGGAAACGAAGAATAGGAGGAAGCCGCATGCATATCGAAATGCAGGGCATTCATAAAGCTTTCGGTACGAACCAGGTATTGAAAGGTGTCGATTTCGAACTCAGGGCAGGCGAAGTGCATGCGCTGATGGGCGAGAACGGCGCGGGCAAATCAACATTGATGAATATCTTGGTTGGGCTGCACGCGCTGGACGAAGGCCATATTACGGTCGACGGAAAAGAAACATATTTCCCGAATCCCGGCGAAGCCGAAAAACACGGCATCACGTTTATTCACCAAGAACTGAATATTTGGCCGGAAATGAGCGTGCTCGAGAATCTGTTTATAGGCCGGGAACTGAACCTGCCGTACGGACTGCTGGATACGCGAAAAATGAAACGCCTTGCCCGTGAGCAGCTTCAGCGCTTGTCCGTCGACCTGCCGCTGAACAAGGAAGCCGGTGCTTGTTCGGTCGGACAGCAGCAGATGATCGAAATTGCCAAAGCGTTGATGACGGAGGCCAAAGTCATCATCATGGACGAGCCGACAGCGGCATTGACCGAACGCGAGATCGTCAAGCTGTTCGAAATCATTCGTTCGCTGAGAGCCGAAGGCGTGTCCGTCGTATACATTTCGCACCGAATGGAAGAGATCTTCGCGATCTGCGACCGGATCACCGTGATGCGCGACGGCATTACGGTGGATACGCAAGAGATCCCGGCGACGAACTTTGACGAAGTCGTTCGCAAGATGGTCGGACGCGAACTGACCGAGCGTTATCCGAAGCGGAATCCGAAGCCCGGCGACGTCATACTGGAAGTGAAAAACGCGACGCGACGCGGATTGTTCGAAAATATCAGCTTCAACGTCCGGGCCGGGGAAGTCGTCGGCTTTTCGGGTCTGATGGGCGCGGGGCGCACGGAAATCATGCGGGCGATCTTCGGTCTCGACAAGCTCGACGGCGGCCAGATCGTACTGCGGGGCAAAAAGATCAATATCCGCCGCCCGGAAGACGCAGTACGGCATGGAATCGGCTTCATTACCGAAGACCGCAAAGACGAAGGTCTTGTGCTCGACTTCTCGATTCGCGAAAACATGGCGCTGCCGAACCTGTTCAGTTTTACGTCCAAAGGCTTTATCTCATCGCGCAAAGAGCGCGAGTTCGTGGATACGCTGATCAAGCGATTGCAGGTCAAAACGCAGTCTGCCGAGACGCCGGCCAGCAGCCTGTCGGGAGGCAACCAACAAAAGGTCGTCATCGCCAAATGGATCGGCATCGGACCGAGTCTGCTTATTCTCGACGAACCGACGCGCGGTGTGGACGTGGGCGCCAAGCGTGAAATCTATCAGTTGATCAACGAGCTGACGGACCGCGGCGTGGCGATCATTATGGTGTCCTCCGAGCTTCCCGAGGTACTGGGCATGAGCGATCGGATCATCGTGGTGCATGAAGGCCATATCGGCGGCGAGCTTGCGGGCAGCGAAGCGACGCAGGAAAATATTATGACTTTAGCGACAGGAGGACAATAAGATGCAAAAATCAGCTTCCGCAGCCGACTCCGGCAAACGCTTCAAATTATCGGAGGTTACGCAAAAACTCGGTCCATTGCTCGGGTTTATCATTTTGGTTGTGATCGTGTCGATATTGAACCCGGCATTTTTGGAACCGCTTAATATTTTGAATCTGTTTCGCCAGGTGGCGATTAACGCGCTGATCGCGTTCGGCATGACCTTCGTCATTTTGACCGGCGGCATCGACCTTTCGGTCGGATCGATCCTGGCCTTATCCAGCGCGTTCGTAGCCAATCTGATGCTGGCCGGCGTCGATCCGATCTTCGCGATTCTGATCGGCTGTATCGCCGGCGCGATCATGGGGGCGGTGAACGGCCTGTTGATCACAAAAGGCAAAATGGCTCCGTTTATCGCGACGCTTGCCACGATGACCGTTTTCCGGGGCTTGACGCTCGTCTACACCAACGGAAATCCGATCACGGGTCTGGGCGACGATCTCTCGTTCCAATTGTTCGGCCGCGGTTATTTCTTGGGGATTCCGGTTCCGGCGATCACCATGATGATCGTATTCGCGATCCTCTGGACGATTTTGCATAAAACGGCTTTCGGCCGCAAAACGTACGCGATCGGCGGCAACGAAAAAGCGGCCATCGTATCGGGCATTAAAGTACACCGCGTCAAGATCATGATCTACAGCCTGGCCGGTCTGCTGTCCGCCTTGGCGGGCGCCATCCTGATGTCCCGTCTGAATTCCGCGCAGCCTACGGCCGGACAATCGTACGAACTGGATGCGATCGCGGCGGTCGTACTGGGCGGAACCAGCCTGACGGGCGGACGCGGATGGATCGTCGGTACGCTGATCGGCGCGCTGATTATCGCCACGCTGAACAACGGTTTGAATCTGCTCGGCGTCTCCTCGTTTTTCCAGATGGTGGTCAAAGGCGTCGTGATCCTGATTGCCGTACTGATCGACCGCAAGCGGTCGGCTTAAAACAGAAAGAAGGTGGCCTTATGAAAAAATTAACGACTACGCTCGTCGCTTTACTGGTTGTCTTGATGCTCGGCGGCTGCTCCATGCAGCCGCCGGCATGGGCCAGAACCAATCAGGCATCCGACTCCGGCAAGATCAAAATCGGATTGTCGATCTCGACCTTGAACAATCCGTTCTTCGTCTCGCTCAAAGACGGCGTAACGGCGGAAGCGCAAAAGCTGGGGATCGAAGTGATCGTCGTCGATGCGCAAAACGATTCGGCCAAACAAAGCAACGACGTAGACGATCTGCTGCAGCAGGGCGTGAACGCGCTGCTGGTGAATCCGACCGACTCGGCCGCGATCTCTTCCGCGGTGCAGGCAGCCAACGTGCTGGATATTCCGGTTATCGCGCTTGACCGTTCCGCCGATCAAGGCGACGTGAAGGCCCTTGTCGCCTCCGACAATGCCAAAGGCGGGCAAATGGCGGCCGAGTATCTGGTGCAGCAGCTTGGCAAAGGTGCTAAAGTGATCGAGCTGCAAGGCGTGCCGGGCGCGTCCGCGACCCGTGAACGGGGACGCGGCTTCCACGAGATTGCCGATGTGCAGCTCGACGTGATCGCCAGTCAGGCAGCCGATTTCGACCGTACCAAAGGACTGACCGTCATGGAAAATCTGCTGCAAGGCAATCCGGGCGTGCAGGCCGTATTCGCGCATAACGACGAAATGGCGCTCGGCGCGATCGAAGCCATCCAAAGCTCGGGCAAAGATATTCCGGTCGTCGGCTTCGACGGAAACGACGATGCGCTGACCTCGATCCGGAACGGCAAACTGACCGCGACCGTGGCCCAGCAGCCGGATCTGATCGGCCAACTGGCCGTGAACGCCGCGCGCGACGTGCTTCAAGGCAAGGAAGTGGAGGCCTCCATTCCGGCACCTTTGAAGCTTGTGACTACAGAAGATTCGCAGCCGTAAAGCCGAACACGACCTCGCGATCTGCAGGAGAGCAGAAAACGAGGTCGTTTTTTTCGTCATGATACGGGTAGCCTGAAAACTAGAATTGAAGGAAAACGGCACGTGCAAAAGCGCGAAAGAGATTTAAAATGGTTTGGTTTTACAATTAGATAAGATAAAAAGATAAACCCGCGTCCAACGCGAGTTTTTTGTATGAGGATCAGAACGTTTGTTCCTAATTCAAAGTTGTTATGTTAAAATAATTGTAAAGGAACTCAAATCAATTATCCTGAAGAGACGTTAATTATTGGAGACTTGACTACCTGTATGAATTGTATGGAATTGGATTATAGTGAAGAGAACGATGATAGATTTAGACTAAACGTTTAGGAGAACTCTACCATGTACCCGATTATTGATATCTCTTCTTGGGAGAATGAAGAAATCTATGTTTCCGGATCAAAGGAAAAACGTTGGTACAGAAATCCTCAAACTAGAAAGCTCCATCTTTTTAAGCTGCCGGTTTCTCTTACTAATGATAATTGGAAAATTGCCGGAGAGCATACAGGAGAAATGTGGTCAGAAAAGATTTGTTCGGAATTGGGAAAAACTATAGGGTTAGATATACATGAGTGTAATATAGCTCGCTTAGAATTAAGTGAAGAATCTATAAATTATTATGGTATTAATACAGGAAAGCTTGAAGGAAAAGAGCTTTACGGAGCATTATGTACATCGTTTTTGATTGAAGAAAAAGAAAGTCTGATCGAAGGCGCGGATATGATCATGGAGATCGATCCGAGCTACGATAGAAAGACTTTGCGAGGAGAAACCGAGGTTTACAGCTATGATTTGCTTGAGCGTCTTTTTTTACAGTATGGAGAGTTGGAGTATTTGCACAGAATGATCATTTTTGATACTTTAGTCGGCAATACAGATCGTCACCAAGATAATTTTGGGATGATTAGAAACGAACTTACCAAAGAGGTGAGAATGGCCCCTCTATACGATAACTCTTCAAGTTTAGGGAGAGAGCTGCCTTTGCGTAAGGTAGAGCTTATGTTTAAAGATTCTAAAATGTTTAATTCCTATTTATTTGGGCGAAAAGCATCTTCTTTAATTAAATGGGGAAACTCAGAAAAAGTTGAAAAGCTAAATGCCTTTGAACTGTTTAAAAATGTAAAAAGTATAAATCCCCAGATCGTAACCTACATAAAAGACTTGAAGATATTGACGGATAGTCAGATAGAGTCGATAGTGAATCAGGTACCGACCCTTGTAATGGACGAAGTAAGAAAAAGGTTTGTCTCTACTGTTCTAAAGAAGAGGAGAGATCTTATCTTAAAGGAGCTCTAATATGCCGGAAAAACATACTTATCATAAATTACTGCTAGTTTGGAAAAGTCCAAGGAATAAAGCGAATTATGCAGTAGGAACGCTTGAATTAAAGGATGAGCAATATTTCTTTTATTACAACCACGAAATTTATAAACAAGCAGTCAAAGAAGGATTCGTACCTTTTGTGGGCTTGAGCGACGTCGAGACCATTTATCAAAGCAATAAACTTTTTTCTTCATTCGAAAGAAGAATTCCTAATACCGATCGAAATGATTTTAAAAGATTTTTAAAAAGCCACAAAATTAATTCTTCAAACGTTGAATGGGAATACTTGTGCATTACACAAGGACGACTTGCAACTGACCAAATCTCTTTTATTGCGCCTATTATCTATGCATCCAACTCTAATGTTGCTTTACTGAATGTTGATATTGCAGGTTGGTCTCATACTAAAGATGAAGTACAGGATTACCATATCGATGATCCAATCAGCGTGCAGTGGGATGCGTCAAATGAGAAGGATAGAGAAGCTGTAGAAGTCGTGTTAGATCATAGGGAAAAATTGAGGCTTGGTTATATTCCAAAACCTTTCAATGCATTCTTTTATAAGGTTCTAAAAGACGGGTTTGATATTCATGCGAGAATCCAAGCCAAAATTCCTGAAGAAAACCGTCCATTGATTTTGGTTGTTTGTGAGATGGATGAGAATTCTTTTGAAAAATTAAAAGAATTGCATTATATGTTTGAGGTTCGGAATTGGATCTGAGATTTGATGACGCAGAAGCAAGCGCCGTCCGCCAAAAATCATTCGGAAGGAAAGTGAAGCATGAAAGACAAGTTTTTCGAATTCGGGCGCAAGTCGGCTGTAGAACTGATCCGCACCTTGTTCTATGCGGGCACGCTGCCTATTTTGTACGCTTCTTATCGATTCGGGGAGCATTTCGCTTTGGCGCATCCGGTTCTGGGCACGGTTTTTCGGCAGGACGATTTTTATCGGGTAGGCGAGAAACCCGGCTGGATCCTGGGTTTGATGATGGGCGGCGCTGCTTTGATCATTCTGGTCACGCTGTGGAAAGCGCTCTGCGAGATGCTGCTGATTGTGCTGAGATACTTCGAGCGGGGAACAGGCGGCGCGATTGCTTCTGGCAAGCGGACACGGAGGAAGACGCGGCGCAGTCGGCCCTGAGCAGGAGCGGCTTGCTTGGGCAGCGGCCCACTTGGGCGGCGTATCGGTTCATTGGCCGGCGATGGACAAGCTGATGGATAAGCTGCACGCTGGGTTGCCTGGCGTAGGCGCCTGCTTGGAAGGTATGGACATGGAACAGGCCGGCTTGTCGATGGACAAGCCGGCCTGTTTTGGCGCGTAACGAACCGTATGATGGCTATTTGCCGCTTTTTCGCTTTTTTGAAAATCTAACGAATCGTCATAGCCTTATTGGCCGTGATCCGGTCGGTTTGAGCCGTTTTGGAGCAAATAGCGTGATGACGATTCGTTGAATTTGGAGAAAAGCGGCCTGGGAGGCAAATAGCGGGATGAGGGTTCGTTAGAGTAGGGCTCCCGCTACCGCTACCGCCATCGCTCCGCAAATTCCGCCACCTTCCCACCTTCCCTCACTCCCGGCCCCGGTTTACCCGGCGAAATCCAGCTCCGGCTGCAGCCTGCCGCGCAGCATCCACAGCAGGATGCCGCCGACGGCAAAAGCGACGACGTCCGCGATCACGAGCGACCAGACTACACCGTGGAAGCCGTATGCGGCGTTCGCGACGAACAGTACGGGAATGAGCGTGACGCCCTGAATGACGGACATGACCAGCGCGGCGGTTCCCTGGCCGGTCGCCTGGAAGATGCCCGTGAACAGGGCGGTCGCTCCCGAGACGAACAGCGACAGGAACGTCACCCGGAGGATGTAGCTGCCCATCTCGATCAGCTGCGGATCGCGGGTGAACCAGCCGATCAGGTGATCGGACGTCAGATAGACGACGAGGCCGAACAGCGCGGCCAGCAGGGCGATCGCTTTGACGGTGAAGCCGATCGCCTGCTTCATGCGCAGCCGGTTGGCGGTGAACGAGAACGCGATCAGGGGCACGACGCCTTCGCACAGCCCCATCAGGATAAACTCGGGGAACTGCAATAGGCGCGACGAGAGGCCGTAAGCCGCGGTCGCCCGGTCGCCGTATTCGATCAGGAAATGATTCAGCAGCAGCGACATGGCTCCCAGAAACACGCTCATGATAAAGACCGGAATGCCGATTTTCAGCACATTGCCGACGATTTCCCGCGTCGCTTTGAACCATTTGACGGAGATCGTCAGAAACGGGCTTTTGACTCCCATATGGAACAGGTAGAACACGCATGCAACCAGGTTGGCGACGACGGTCGCGGACGCCACGCCGATAACGCCGGCATGCAGCACGAAGACGGCCAGCGCGTCGAGCGTGATATTCACGATGACGCTCAGGATCATGCCGACCATGGAAGTGACGGCGGCGCCTTCCGAGCGCACGATATTTTCCAGCGTAAAACAGAGCACGACGACCGGCGCGCCGATCAGCATGACCGTGACGTAGTCTTTGGTGAAGCCAAAAGAACCGGGCGTCGCGCCCAGACCGTGCACGATCGGATCGATCAGCGGAAGACCGACAGCGATCACGATCAGTCCGAGCAGCAGGCTGCCGTAAACGGCGAACGCGGAGACGTGCTTGATCTGGTCGTACTTTTTCTCGCCGAGCAGGCGGGAGATAAACGTACCTGCGCCCATGCCGATCAGGTTGCCCAGCGCCATGATCAGTGCAAATAAGGGCAGTGTCAGCGCAAGCGCGGTCAGCATCGCCGTGTCGTGCAGCGTGCCGAGGAAATAGGCGTTCAGGATCGAATAGATGACGCTCATGGACATGCCGAGCATCATCGGTACGGCAAAGTGCGCAACGGCTTTCGTGATCGGTGCTTTTTCAAAATAATGGAGGTTTTCTGCATCCATGACGATCCCAACTCTCTTCGTGTATTTGGGGAAAATCTAACCGGCGAGAAACAATCTAACGGCGTTAGTTTGTACCTTACAGTGTTAGATGATATCATGGGGATACAGGATTGTAAACAACAAACTTACAGTGTTAGATGAAAATGGACGCAGAAAGGCGGAACGGAATGAAAAAGCAGCAGCCGCAAATTTCGGAAGACAAAATTTTGGAAGCTTCCTGGGAACTTTTGCGCGGGGGCGAGATCGAAAAATTCAGCATGCGCAAACTGGCCGAACGCCTGGGCATCCAGGCTCCGTCCATCTATTGGCATTTTAAAAGCAAACAGGATCTGTACCAGCGAATGGCCAATCAAATCTCCAAAACGATCGTGGACGAATTCGAGCCGGGCGGAGACTGGAAAAAACAGCTGACCGGACTTGCGCTCACGATGCGAAGCGTGCTCGGCCGGTACCCGTGCTCGGCGCAGCTCATGATGATGACGCTGCCGCACGAACCGGACACGATCCGCTTCACGAACCGGATGCTGTTCTGCGTCGAGGAGACGCCGCTCGCGGAAGAAGAGAAATTCCAGGTCATCCTGACGCTGGCCAACTATGTCTATTATTTCGTGCTGGACAACGATCAGCATCGGCGGAACATAGCGGCGCTTGCGGAAGAAGGCGCGCCGGAACCGAAAGGGCAGATCGACGGGCTGCTCGATACGATGGGCGAATCGGAAGCGGGACTGTTTCGCCGGCTGTACAAAAGCGGGATGTTCGAGGTCATGGGAACGTCCGGCGCTTTCGACTTCGGGTTGAACTTGATTCTGCTGGGCACCGAGCAGGTGATCGGGGAGCGCAGCGCTGAATCGAAGTGACACGCAGGCTTCTTATTCCCAAAAATAGCGCATTTCCTGATAGGTGATGTCCCAGGCTTTTTGCTGCCCCTCGATCGTCAGCGTCAGCTCGTGCGCTTGGTCGAAATACCACTTGAACGAGGAAGGTTCATGCGGCTGATCCTGGTCGGAACTGTAGAAAATTTCATGTCCGTCGACGGAAAGGCTTATACGGCCGTGAAACTCCGATTCATCGGGAATTCCGTACTGCAAAGCGAACCAGAGTTCTTGGCCCGTTAACTTGTACCGATACGTCCGGACTTCCTCGTCGCCGGCATCGTACACGCGGAATTGGGGCGTAATCGTGCGGCCGCCGATTTCGAAAGCGTAAGGCGGCATTCCGGCCGACGCCTGCCCGTCACTGTCCTGCCACTCGTTCAAAGCGGTCGGCGGACCGGGATGTTTGGTCGACGCTTTGTCGATGCCGCTGCCGATTCCCCATACGACGATCAGCATCGCGGCGATCGACGCGCCCGTCACGAACAAGCGGCGCCAGGCGGTCGGAGCGCGGCGTCCCATCTTGTGCGCCCCGAAGCCGATCGCCGCGCCCAACGTATTTTTGAGCACGTCGTACATATCGAAACTGCCCAAAAAAGTGAGCGCCTGCACGGTCTCCAGCACGAGAATGGACAGCAGGAACCCGATCAGGAACCGAGCGAAAGAGAGCGGGCGAAGCCGCGGAGCGAGCAGGCCGGCAGGAATAAACGCGGCGATATTGCCCACGCTGACGAGGTCCATCACGGAAGGATGGATCAGGTCGGCAGGGTCCGGAAGCTTGAAGAAATTGCCGGGCGCGAAAATAAACGTATAGCGATCGCCGTTCGCGGCATTATCGACTCGACCGAAAGCGAAAAACATGAAATAAATGATGGCGCACGCATACAGCAGGGCGGCGGTTAACAGAATCTTGCGTTGTGTGGACATGGGGTTCTCCTTTGGGATGCTTTTTTCCGAATCTCTTTTACAAGACGGACTTTGACCTTTTTTTATAGCAGGGGTCAAAGTCCGTTTTCCGAAAAAAGCCGGAGGCGTCTAGCCCAATACGTGCCGGATATAGGCCTGCGCGCTGCGTTCCACTTCCTCGTCGCTCGCCTGAAACGAAGCGCCGAACAGCGCGAAGCCGGGCAGCTCGACCGCGCCGACGTGGCGAAGGCTCGCCTTGAACGGGGCCAGAATCTCGTCGACCGTAAACGAAACGCCGCCGCCCGGCGAATAGTTCAGCCGCTTGTCGCCGATCGAAATCGCGGTGCCGAATCTTTTGCCCCGAAGCCGGTCGACGCCCGATCCGTAAGCCCAGCCGTGCGCGAACACGTCGTCGAACCATTTTTTCAAAAGCGGAGGATAGCTGTACCAGTAGAGCGGAAATTGCAAAATGACGCGGTCGTGCCGCTCCAGGTGCTCCTGTTCCCGGCGAACGTCGATTCGTCCGTCGGGATATTCGGCATACAGGTCGTGCACTTCGATCTGCCGGGGATGAAGCAGAAGTTCCTGCTGCCAGCGTCGGTTGACGCGGGACGATTCCAGATTCGGGTGAGCCAAAATAACGAGTGTACGCGGCATGATTGATTCTCCTTTTGCGTGCTTTTGTAAGGATCGCAGAGCTTGCGTCCCACGATCTCCGGCTTATTATGCACCGAATGGCTTCCCGCGCAAATACGCACAATGAAGTAAGAAGCTTACCTGGAAGTGCGTACTGTACGCGGACAAATTGTTGTGTCAAAATAGGCTTTTAGCACCTGCGCAGTTACCGAAACGGAAAGGGAAGCGATCATGAAAACCTATAACCAGGGCATCGAAGCCACGCTTGAGATCATCGGCGGCAAATGGAAAGCGCTGCTGATTTGTCTGCTCATGACCGGCGTGAAGCGAACGGGCGAGCTGCGCCGCGGCATTCCGGGCATCTCGGAAAAAGTGTTGATTCAACAGCTGCGCGAGTTGGAGCAGGACGGCCTGGTCGAGCGCAAAGCCTACGAGCAGATGCCGCCCCGGGTAGAGTACCGCCTGACCGAATACGGCGTAACCGCCAACCGGATCGTCGAAGTGATGTGTGCATGGGGAACGGACAATATTCGGATGCGGCAGCTTCGGGGAGAAGACATCCAATTGGCGGACACCGATTGAGCGCAAGCCGCCCCGGCCCGGCGATTGACGCAGCGCACTTGACTTAGAGTGAACTCCAAGGTGTACAGTGAACGAAGCAACGTTCGGAGACAGCCAAACGAAAAGGAGAGATTCACTATGGAACAGCTGTATGTGCAGACGCCGCAGCACAAATTGAACTCGGGCTTCGGTCTGCGAAGCACGGCGGAAGAAGTGCTGCGCGGGATCGACCTGTCGGGCAAACTGGCGCTCGTCACGGGCGGTTATTCGGGTCTCGGCCTCGAAACGACCCGAGCGCTCGTACGCGCCGGAGCGCGGGTCATCGTGCCGGCCCGCCGGCCGGAAGCCGCCCGGGAAGCGCTGGAAGGCGTCGAGAACGTGGAAGTGGACCGCCTCGATCTGTCGGATCTGGACAGCGTCGAAGCTTTTGCGGACCGCATGCTGGCAGACGGCCGCAGTATCGATCTGGCGATCTTGAACGCCGGTGTAATGGCGAGTCCGGAGACGCGGGTCGGTCCGGGGTGGGAGCTGCAGTTCGCGACGAATCATCTGGGCCATTTCGCGCTGATCAACCGGCTGTGGCCGCTGCTGACGGCAGGCGAAGGCGCGCGGGTCGTGGCGACTTCGTCGACCGGCCACCATTTCTCGCCGATTCGTTGGGACAATGTGAACTTCGAAGGCAATTACCACAAGTTCGAAGCGTACGGCCAATCCAAAACGGCCAATTCGCTGTTCGCGGTTGAACTGGACCGGCGCGGCGCGCGGCAGGGCGTGCGTGCGTTCGCGGCCCATCCGGGCGGTATCCTGACGCCGCTTCAGCGCCACCTCAGCCGGGAAGAGATGGTCGCGCTGCAATGGGTCGACGAAGACGGCAACGGCATCAATCCGGGCTTCAAAACGCCGGAACAAGGCGCGGCGACCCAGGTCTGGGCCGCGACTTCGCCGCAGCTCGAAGGCAAAGGCGGCGTCTACTGCGAAGACTGCGATATTGCCGAACCGGTGCCGGCGAGCGGCGAGCGCGTCGGCGTGAAGGCGTACGCGGTCGATCCGCAGGAAGCGGAGCGGTTGTGGGAGCTGTCCGTGAAGCTGACCGGAGTCAGCGGCGCGTAACGGTTATAGGGGGCGAAATGGCGCAGCTAGCGGCCGCCTTGGCGCAGCGGAGAAATGGCCGCGGTCGCTGCAATCGCGCAGCGGAGCCGCGCCGCAGAACGCACACGAAAAACGCCGTCCCGGCAGGGGACGGCGTTTTGCGATGTGCGTTTTGCGATGTGCGTTTTGCGATGTGCGTTTTGCGATGTGCGTTTTGCGATGTGCGATGTGCGATGTGCGGTCGTGCGTCGTACGGCGGGCGGGCGAAGCGCTACGCTTGCCGCAGAGATCAGGCTCCGGGCAAAATTTCGCCCGTATTTACGGTCAGGCTGGCCGGGGCTGCGTAATTGCCGGCGTCTTTGCCGCTCAGCGTGTAGACGACGGTGACCGCTTTGCCGGTTCCGACCTGCGGATCGGCGTAAGTGGCGGACGCTTGGACGAATACTTCGTCTCCGGCGACCACGTTCGTCAACGTGCCCGGCGCGACGACGGCCGTCAGCGTGCCGTCGTACGGCTTGGCCGTCAAGACGGGCGCGGAAATCGTTAACGGCCGCGCGGTAATGGCGCCCGAATCGAGAACGAAAGAAGCCGGGGGATCATAGTTGGGACCATCCACGCCGCTCACCGTGTACGAGACGGTGAGCGTTTTGCCGGTTCCGACCTGCGCATCGGCGTAAGTGCCCTGCCCTACGACGGTCGCGTCGTCGCCCGGATAGATGCCGCCTCCGCCCGGCCCGCCTGCGCGGGACCCGGCCCAGACGTCGGTCAATGGGCTGCCGTCGTACATTTTGGACGCGGCGATCACGTCGAGGATCGTGCCCATGTCCGGGTGCGATTGGACATAGACGACATAGCCGGTGTCCGCAGCGGGCGCGGCGTAGTTGGCCGCGTCGGCTCCCGCTATGTTGTACACGATCGCAAGCGGTCTTGCTTTGCCGGCGGCGGAAAGGTCGTAGAGCGCTTCCGCGCTCACCGTGACCGTCTCGCCCGCAATCGTTCCGGCCAGAGCGCCGGCCGTCACCCGGATCTCCGAGTTTCCGGCGGAAGACTCGACGACCGACACATTCGGCTTGTCGATCTTCAGCGGGGCGGGAGCGATGATGCCCTTGTCGGTGCGATAAGGCACCGGAGCGGCGTAACGCCCCGCATCGGCTCCGCTTAACGCGTAGGTCACCGTGACCGTTTTGCCGGCGCCGACCGAAGCGTCGTCGTAAGCGGCCGAAGCGGTGACGGTCACCGCATCGGTTCCGATGACGCCGATCAGCGCACCGACCGTTACGGACGCCGAAGCCGTGCCGTCATAGCTTTTGGGCGCGCTCAGACCTGTCGGCCCCGCGACGGCCAACTGCTTTTGGCCGAGGATGATCTCGTCGGAAGCCGCCGAGACGTTGCCGGAAGCGTCCACCGCGTATACGGCGTATCGGCCGAGGGCCAAGCTTCCGGTCGGAAGGCTCGCGTTTGTACCGGCGGCTGCGGACGTTTTCACGCCGAGCCGGGCTTCGACGGCTTCGTTCAAGTTCGCGAGCGAAGCCGTTGTCGTCACGGGAACGAGGTACAACGTCCCTGTCTCGCTGCTGACGGCCTGCACGTTATCCCCGAGCGGGAGAAGTCCCGTCTTGACGCCGGACAGCGCAGGAGCCGTTCGGTCGATAACGGGCGGCGTCGAAGGCGTCGAAGGCGTCGAAGGCGTCGAAGGCGACGACGGGAAAGTCGGTTCGGGCAAGATCGGCGGCGCAGGGTTCGGGTTCGGCACGGAAGGAATCGGGGTCGGAGGCAGGGGCGGAGCGGTCGGCATCGGAGGTTCGACAGGGATCGTCGGGCCGGGAGGCGTGGTCGGCGAATCGGCCAGGCTTTCTTTTACGACAACGGAGCGGTACAAGACGACGACCGCTTCCGCGCGTGTCAGAGGCTGACGGGGCTTGAATCCGCTCTGCGCGGTATAGCCGCGGATGATGCCGTTGGCGACGACCGTGGCGACGGAATCGCGGGCCCAGGCGTCGATCGAACCGGCGTCGGCCAAGCCGATAGGCGGACTGTCCGCGTCTTCGAGCTTCAACAGCCGGGTGACGACCACCGCGGCTTCCTGCCGGCTGATCGGTTTGTTCGCGCCGAACGTGCCGTTCGAATAGCCGGTGACGTAACCCGCTTTGACCGCTTTGGCTACTTCTTCATGTATCCAGCCGGAAGCGGGAATGTCACGGAAAGCGATCGGCGTCGTTTCGGTGAAGCCGTACGAACGGTTGATCAGGGCGACGAACTCGGCGCGGGAGATCGTATTGTCCGGCTTGAAGCTGCCGTCGTCGTACCCGGTGACGTATCCCCGGTCGATCCAATTGGAGATTTGGTTTTCTGCCCAGGTGCCTTGAATATCCGTTTTGGAAACGGGAGCGGCGCCGCGGGCGTGCGGAATCGATGCGGTGAGCAAAATAGCGAGGAGCGAGGTGGATACGAGGGTTTTCATGCGAATCATGGGCGTGTGCCTCCTTGTCGATCATCGTTCTTTTTGAGTCAATGCTTGCCGGCCGACGCCGTCTACGAACCCCTCTCAAAAAGATTTACCGTACGCGCCCGATGTCAAAAGTCTGTAATTCCCCTGTTAATAGGCTCTCTTACTATAGCATTACAGTGCCTTAACGCAATAGAGGGCTAAATCGATTTTGAAACAGAAAATAGAGCCTAAAAAAATAAAAATATCGCTTAATCTCTTGCCTGCTTTGTCCGATATCTATAAAGCGGTACGTACAAGCGTGCGATTAAGAAATGCCGTTCACCGACAGCGTTCTACATCAACGGGATGCACCGCAACATGAAACAACGAAAAGGACGGGGTCGGGAATGGATCGTAAAGATGTTATCCTCTGGAAACGCAACAAATTAGTGAGCTACATGATGTGGGCAATTCTCTCGATCAGCGCGACGCTGGCGATTGTCGTGCCGGAATTTTTGACGGTCGTTCTGGTCTCGATGATTTTGCCGATCGGGGTTACGCTGGCCAACATTTTCAAAAAAGGAATTCGCATCGTTCCGTGGGTCGTGACCGCATGGGTTATTCTCAGCGCGATCGTAATCAGTCTGGAGCAAATCAGCATCATTCAGGGCATCCTGATTCTGCTGCCGCTGCTGCTGTATCCGAATGTCAGGCACTATAATATCTCGTTTGGCGTCGTGCTTGCGTATTACGTCGTGCACATGCTGCTCAAGCCCGCGGCGGATACGACGGTGCTGTTCAACGATCTCGTCAACCTGAGCATGTTCGCGGTAGCCGGCATCATTCTGATCACGCTGTCGAGCGTCAACAAGAAGCTGTTCCTGAGCAGCGAGAAGCGCCGGGAAGAAGTGGAGAAATCGCAGGTGCGCGTCGAGTCCATGCTGAATCGCGTACGCGAATCGGTGGAAGGGCTGACCGAATATACGGAAGAATTGAAGCGCAAAGTCAACGACACCGTCTCGGTCTCCGACGAGATCACGCTCGGCTTCGGCGAAGTGGCGCGCGGCGTCGAGCTGCAGGCGGCAAACGTCGCGGAAATTTCCGAATCGCTGGCGATGACGGACGGGCATATCCAGGACGTGGCTTCGTATTCGCAGCAGATGAAAGGCATCTCGTCGGATATGGCCGGCAGCACGGAAATCGGCAGTTCGAAGATGGACCTGCTCAACACGCAGATGGACGACCTGTACGAGGCGATGAAGACGACAGCCGCCGACATGCAGAACTTCAACAAGGAAAGCGAATCGATGACCGAGATCCTGAACGGTATTTCGGACATTGCCCGGCAGACGAACCTGCTGGCGCTCAACGCCGCGATCGAAGCGGCGCGCGCGGGCGAACACGGCAAAGGCTTTGCCGTCGTGTCCGACGAAGTGCGCAAGCTGGCCGAGCACTCCGGCAAATCGGCGACAGACATCGCTTCGATTCTGTCCAAACTGCAGGGCCGCACGCGCGAGCTGACCGATCGGTTCGACCGCATGCAGCTTTCGCTTGAAGAAGGCCGCGAAGTGGTGCATACGGCGGAAGAAGCGTTCCGGACGATCAACGACAGTTCGCGGGAAGTGCTGCTGCAGGCTTCGAACATGCAGAGCAGCTCCGTAATCATGAAAGATTCGTCCAGCCGCGTCGTCGGCGAAGTGACGGAAATTTCGAGCCTGACCGAGCAGTCCAGCGCCGCTTCGGAAGAAATTTTGGCGGGCATGGAAGAACAGCGGAACCTCACCCGCCAGATGGTAGCCAGCTTCCGGGAACTGGAAGGGCTGATCGTCGGCCTGAACGAACTGGTAGCGGATTCGCACGACGAAGCTCCGGCCGATCTGCCGCTGGTCGGCGCACCGGCCGCGCGCACCCGTCTCTCCGGCGAACGGATGCCCGCTTAATCACACCGATTTTTCGACAGCCCGCGATTGCAGCGGGCTTTTTTTCTTTTTCAGACTGCCCAAAAAACTTCGCAAGCGGTAAGATGAATCCAAAAGGAGAGAACGCCATGATCTATACAGCCCTGCTGCGCGGAATCAACGTAGGCGGCAACAATAAGGTGAACATGAAAGAGCTGCAGGCCGCGTTCGAGTCGGCCGGCATGCGGCGCGTCAAGACGTATATCAATTCCGGCAATATCGTGTTCGCCGACGCCGATCGGCCGCAGGCGGAATTGGGACCGCTGCTGGAAACGGTAATCGAATCCGTCTTCGGGCTGCGTATCCGCGTGCTGATCCACAGTCTGGAAGAGATGCAGGCGATCTTCGACGTGCTGCCCGAGACGTGGAGCAACGACGGCGAGATGAAAAGCGACGTGTTTTTTCTCTGGGACGAGGTTGACGAGGACTCGCTTCCGGCCGCTCTGCCGCTTACGCCGGGCGTAGGGGAGCTGCGGTTCGCCCCGCGCGCGGTGCTGTTCGCGGTCGACCGGGCCGACGCCGGGCGCAGCGGCATGAACAAGCTGGTCGGCTCCGCCCTGTACGCGCGGATGACGGTGCGCAACGTCAATACGACGCGGCAGATCATGAAATTGATGCGCGAGTTGGAGCAGGCGGAAGCAGGGCAGTCGTAAGGCGAACAACGTTCCGCACGTCCGGGATCGGCCGCAATAGGGAGCATTCGGCCGCACTTGTACGGACGGGCAGGCTGAATGTCCCTCCGCGCGGGTCAGAAGTTCTCGGCCTGCGTCAGTCCGGCAGAGCCGCGTTGGGTCTGCTTCCCCTTTCCCGTATAATGATAAACGTTACGTCGGATGAGATGTTCAGGCATTCATGCGGCGTCGGAAATCCAAGCGCGAAAGGATGAAGATCAATGAGTTATACGGAAGTATTGGAACGCAAAAGCGAGATTCTGAAAAAGACCATGGAGAACTGGATTTTGAAAGAGAACCGCGACGGGCTGAACCGTCAAGAAGCGTACATTTACCGGAATATGCTCAAAGAACTTCATCAGAACGAACAGGAACTCGGCACGGCGCGCGATGAAGAAGCCGGCAGACAGGCCGATATTCCCGCGGTGTCAGCCCGCAGCTAACCCGGACCCGGCAGGGCTGCAAGCTTATTGATACGGCCTTGTCTTCGGAAAAAAGCAAAGGAAAGACCGTCCGAACTTCGCGTTTCGCGAAGCTCGGACGGTCTTTTTTTGTCGCGATCCGGCGCGCCAGCTATAGCCTGACGATCCGCCGGAACACGAGGGAGCTCAGCCATTCGTTCCAGTCCAGCTCACGTTCGAACGGATCGCGGAAAAAAGTTCCGGTCGGCAGGTAAGACGCGAACGGGCCGAATCCGCCGTGGATGTTCGAGCCGCCGTCCCCGCCTTTGCCCGTCCATCCGCCCGGCGTGCGCACCAGCTCTTTTTTGTACGGATCGCCCGGAAAGCACAGGCCGAATCCGTTCGGCCGTTCCAGGTCGTACGCGCCGGAAGCGGCGGAATGCAGATGCCGCAGCCGCATCGACGGGTCGATATCGTCGCCCCACGGGAAAAACGTCCGGCTGCCCGATCCGTACAGATATTCCCATTCGTCTTCGTTCGGAAGGTCGAAGCCGGCGCCGATATTGCCGGCGGACCATTCTTCGAAATGTTCGCTGTCGTCGAACGCATACAGCCGGATCGAATCGTGTTCGCGTTCAAGCAGATAAGCTTGATCCGATTCAAGGCTGCTGTGCGCGGACTGCCGGAAAGCTTCGACGGCTTCCAGCATGTCGGCGTCTTCCGCCGGGTCCAACTCCCCAATCGGCCATTCGTTCCACGCCGCGGACACGCAGCGGCGTTCGACCAGCATCGGACGAATCTCCGTCCGGCGCACGGGCGATACCCAGGCCCGTATCTGCGCTTCGGTCTCTTCCGGCGGCACGCCGAACTCCTGCAGCAGATGCAGCATCTGCCGGTGCGTGCCGGAAAGCGGCTTCGCCGTGTCCGGCACCGCGTCCCAACCGAGCGTCACCGTATCGCCGGGCACGAACACAAACTCCGTGTCCTCGCACGCAAACAGGCCGGTCTCCGTCGATAGGCCGAATCGCTCGAAGGTTTCGAGGCCGATCCATTCAAACCCTTCGGGCAGTCTTGTACGCAGCAGGTCCATCTGCCGCGTCTTCTCTTCAGCGGTCAACCGGCTCCAGGCCGGTCGGTTCCAGTTCTCCATGCGCATCGGCTCCTCGGTATGCGGGAATCGGGTTCGTACACGAAAATTTCTTGAATCAAAGAAAAGACTGTTCGTGCAGGGAGAGTCGCAAGCTCCGTCTTCGATCGGACAGCGGTCGAAGACTGCCCTGTCACGCGCCCGGCGGCAGGTCCCGGGCATGCGTCACCCGGTTGCGGCCGCCGGTCTTGGAGGCGTACAGCGCCAGGTCGGCCCGGTCCAGCAGCGAATCTTCGGTCTCGCCGTCTTCCGCCGAACCGGATTCCGCCGAGCCGGCCGCTGTCGTCTCGACGCCGATGCTGACCGTAATGCGATGCGGGCCGAAAGCCGTGGCTTCGATCAGGCCGCGAATATGCTCCGCCGCGGCGACCGCTTCGGAGCGGCCCCGGCCGGGCAGCAGCACGACGAATTCTTCGCCGCCGAACCGGGCGCATATGTCCTGCGGACCCGATTGTTCGCGCAGCAGGCGGGCAAGCTCGGTCAGCACGAAGTCGCCGACCGGATGCCCGTACGTGTCGTTAATTTTTTTGAAATGGTCGATATCGAGGATCAACAGGGACAGGGAGCCGCCGCCGTTCAGGCTGCCGGTCCATTCGCTGCGCAGACACGACTGGAAAAAGCGCCGGTTGTGCAGACCCGTCAGCGGATCGGTCGAAGCCAGCGTCTCCAGGCGATCGTTCATCTCCATCAGTTCCTGCTGCTTCCGCTCGTATTCGGCGTGCAGCGTCTCCAGCCGGCCGTTCAGCGCGCGGGTCTCCGTGTACAGGTCTTCGAGCTCGCGCTTGCTGCGCAGCGTGTCTTTCTCGTATTCCAGACGCTTGCGCATAAGCAGCGCGATACAGTCGATCGTCACTTCGCCGCCCTGTTCCCGGCGCATGGCATTGAGCAGGACCGGCACTTTCTGTTTGTCCGCCGCGCGGAAAGAAAAGTACATTTCGTCCACCCGGCCGTAGAGCTGGATCTGCGGGTAGAAGTACGTATGGAAAAACATTTTGTTGGTGATGGACAGGACCGATTCGAGGTGCTGTCCGACCAGTTCTTCGGCGCTGCCCAGGCCGAGCATATCGAGAAAATTCCGATTGACCGATTGCACGAATCCCGATTCGGAGATCGAGAAATATCCGCCGGGCACGCGATCCAGATGACTATCCATAATGGGTCTGCCTTTCTTCCGCTGTCCTCAGAGAACGGTCAGGTATTCGTCGATGCAAGAAAACGTTTCGTCCGGTTGGCTGAGCTGCGGATAATGGCCTTTGGCCGTCATATGATTCAGCGTGCTGCCGGCCAGACGGCGATGCAGGAAATCGCCGACTTCGAGCGGAGCGATGCTGTCTTCCGCACACTGGAGAATGAGCGTAGGCACCGTGACCTGACTCAGCATATCCCGGCAGTCGCAGTAAAACGTCACTTCGGCAAACTGCCGGGCGATCCGCGGGTCCCGGGACGCGAACTGCTGTTCGAGTTCTTCGGCCAGCTCCGCCCGTTCCGCGTTTTTCATCGCGGCCGGCGCCATATGGCTGGCCCAGCCGCTGAAATTGAGCTGCATCATCTCCAGCAGCTCCTCGATGTCTTCGCGGTCGAAGCCTCCGTAATAGTCCGGAAGATCATTGAGATAGCGAGGGGAAGGCCCGACCATGATAAGTTGGCCGAAATATTCGGGTCTGCGGATCGAAGCGAGCGCCCCGATCATACTGCTGACCGAATGGCCGACGAATACGGCATCCTTTAACTCAAGCGCCTCCATGACGTCCAGCAGATCGTCGGCATAGCCGTGCAGTTCGCCGTACTTGACCGGATCGTACTGGTCGAGGTCGGAACGTCCGGACCCGACGTAATCGAACAGCACGACGCGATACCGGTCGGCAAACCGCGGCGCGACCAACCTCCACATTTTCTGGTCGCAGCCAAAGCCATGCCCGAATACGAGGGTACGGCTGCCGCTTCCGATGACCGTCACATGATTGCGCTTCAAGATATCCATCTTGCGTCTCTCCCTTTTGTCTGTTCCCGCTGCGATTGTGCAGTCCGTCGATATTCATCTCTCAAGTGTCCCATACATTCCAAGACGCGTTAAGTGGCTTACTGCTCATTATTATAGGGGAAAATGTCGGATTGTGTAGGGACAAAGAATGGTTATGACGTCCAAGCGGGTTTATCGGCCGACATCTCTGTCGAATAAACGGGCAATCTGTCCGGCCTAGACCGGATGCTTGATCCGCACGTTCTGCGGATAGCGATCTGCCGCTGCTTCGAGCGAAGCTTCGGATCGGCCGCGCACATGCCGGTCGAAAAACGCCAGCAGCAGGTCGGACGTCAGCTGCGCCATGACGGAGCCGTCGATCGTGACCGAAGGTTCGATCGTTTTGAGCGGCGCTTCGGCCAGAACGGCCATGTCGCAGAAGAACCAGTGCGTGCTGCCCGAGACGACGGCATACGTCAGGTTCGTATCGTCCGTCCGGAAATTGCCCGGCAGGTGGTGCTCCCCGGTGGCCATGACCAGACCCGGCACCGGCATCGTCCGCTCCAGCAGGCCGGCGCCGTACTGCCAGCCGTCGAGATTGACGGCGGCGAGCACCCGCTCGTCGAGCAGCGCCGTATGCAGCGACGAAGCGCCGCCCAGCGAATGGCCGAACAGGCCGAACCCGCGCAGATCCAGTTTGCCGTGCAGGGGAGAATGCGGATCGCTTGCCATCTTTTCGATTTCGTCGAATGCGTCGATCGTATGCCGCGCCCATGCTTCGACCCGTGCGCCGAGTTCGTGCGCGGTGCGCAGATACGCCGAAATTTCTTCGGTCGTCAGCGAATCGGGGTCGCTTTTGCCGATCTCCTGCATGAAGCGCATATTGTCTTCGGTCGCGCGCCGGACGGTGTCCGGATTGATTCCGACCCGGCTGCCGTCGCGAAGCACGGTGCAGAACGCGTCGCCCGGATGCGACATCGCGAAGACGACGTAGCCGCGGCTGGCCAGTTCTTCGTGCTGGATCAGGTTCGACAGCGCAAAGGACATGTAGCCGTGCGAATAGACCAGCACGGGGAAGCGCTCGCCGTCAAGGTCCGCGACGGGCGCCTGCGCAAATCCGTGCGTCGGCATGACCGCCATTTCGTGCAGCAGCGCGCCGAACGGTTCGAACATCGGCAGGCTCGCCTGCATATCGGCCATTTGCGGATCGGGGTAGTAAGGCGCGGGACGGCCGAATTCGGACCGGGCCGGATAGAAGCAGCGGAAGCTGATTTCTTCGGCGGCGGCGCCGGGTACGGTCGACACAAACGTGCCGTCCAGGAAGCCGACGGCATAAGGGCCGGAAGGGGCCGGCAGGCACAGATGAGGCAAAGTCATGGGATCTCCTTCTTTCTTCGGTTCGGTTGGTCTCCATTATATCGGACAAAGCGGCCGCAAATCCAAAACGGAGTTTGTCATCAGACCTGATTATCTGAAAAAGCCGTGATGAGATCCCTTAAATTTCCTTTTAAGACGGTTTCGGTGTCTTTTTCGGCTTTAATGCTTCGCCCGGCTAAATAAAATCGGTTTTTGCCTGAATTTGTTCTAACAAGTTAGCGCATTTCGGGCGATAAATGAAGAAGAGTTGTAGACCATTTAATGGGGTGTAAATATGCAAAAAGTCAAATTAGCCAAGCATCTGACCTGGATTTCCGCATTGGCTTCGCTGCTGCTGCTCTCGGCATGCGGTTCCCAAGAAACGCCGACGGCTTCGGCCGCGGAACGCCCGGAAGTCGGCGTCGTATTGTCCGACGTCGGTCTCGGCGACCAGTCTTACAGCGACGCCGCTTTCCGCGGATTGGTCAAAGCGCGCGACGATCAGGGCATTTTGTTCGATTATCGCGAGATTGATCGGGCAGGCAGTTACGACGAGGCGTTCAAGCAGTTGATCGAGCAAGACAACGACTTGATTATCGGCCTCGGATACATGATCAAAGAAAGTCTGGAAGCGGCCGCCAAAGCGCATCCCGACAAGCAGTTTCTGATCGTCGACGATACGTCGGAGCTGCCGAACGTCGCTTCGCTCACGTTCAAGGAAGAAGAAGGCAGTTACCTCGCCGGCGTCGTGGCGGGCATGGCTTCCAAAAGCGGCAAAGTCGGATTTCTCGGCGGCGTTGAATCGGACCTGCTCAAAAAGTTCCAGGTCGGCTACGAGCAGGGCGTCAAAGCGGCGAATCCGGCGGCAAGCGTCAAATCGGTCTATGCCGGCGACTTCGGCGACTCGAAGCTCGGTTCGACGATCGCGTCTTCCATGATGCAAAAAGACGGGATCGACGTCGTCTATGCGGCAGCCGGACTGACGGGAGTCGGCGCGCTGCAGGAAGCGGAGCGTCAAGGCAAGTATGCGATCGGCGTCGATACGGACCAGTTCTTCATCGCGGAAAAAGCGGTCATCACGTCGATGGTCAAAAACGTCGACAACGCCATTTTTGCCGCGGTCGGCACGTTTAACGACAACAAAGGCACTTTTCCGCAAAAAGATATGGTGTTCGGCCTCAAGGAAGAAGGCGTAGGCATCGCGCCGATTCGAGCCGTCACCCTGACGCCCCAGCAGCAAGCGAAGATCGAAGAGCTGACGAAAAGCCTGATCTCGGGCAACATCGCCATTCAGCTTCCCTAAAACCGGACGGAGGAAACAGTCATGAAATTACAGGGTAAACTGCTCTTCAACGCCATGATCTCGCTCGTGGCTTCCTTGGCGCTCGTCGCCTATATTATCGTGCAGCTGCTTCAGATCAATTCCCAGAACCGGACGCTCGTGCCGGACATGCTGAATGTGCAGCAGCTGAACGCGGATCTGGAACAGTTGAGCCAGTCGCTCGACGGTTACTCGTTCTCGATGACCGAGAGCAACAAAGCCGAAGTGACCGGACATATCGCAACGGTCGAATCGACGCTCGGCGAACTGACCGACAGCGAAGGCAGCAGCCTCGATACGCCGGAACAGCTGAGCTGGTTGACTTCGATCGACGAGAAGTTCGCGGAATTGTCGGAGCAATCGCTGCAGGCGATCGGCAGCCAGAACAGTCCGGAAGCGAAGCGCCAGGCCGCGCGTATTCAGGGTATCCAGAACGACGCGTACCGGCTGGACGTGCTGACGAAGCAGCGTTACGAGACGTACACCGCCGATCTGACGGCCAGTATCCAGCTGACGTGGCAGATCGCGCTCGCGGGTGCGGTGGTGCTGCTGATCGCGCTCGGTTGGTTCAACGCCCGATTCGCCCGCAAGCTGGCCCGGCGTACCCGCACGATGAAAGACGCGGCCGTACGGATCGCGGACGGGGACCTGAGCCTGCATCTGGAAAAATCGACAGGCCGCGACGAACTGGACGAACTGAACAACGCGTTCGGCGTCATGGTCGACAATCTGCGCGGCATCGTCCGCTCGATCGAGAACAGCGGAGGCGTGCTGGATCGCGTCGCTACTGAACTCGACGGGCAGAACGACAAAATGCAGGAGATCGTCTCCCAGGTGGCGACGTCCACCGAGGAACTTGCGATCGGCAGCCAGCGCATCGCGGAAGACCTCGGCCACACGGTAGAAGTGGTCGACGGCATGCAGCGCAATTTCGAGGTGAATCTGGAAGAGACCGTCCAGTCTTCGACCGCTACCGAAGAAGCGCTGAACTTCGTCGAGCACGGCGAAGCGGTCATGCGCGAACAGCTGCGCATCACGAGCGTGAACCGTTCCGCGATGGCGGAAGTCGAGCAGACGGTGCGCGAGCTTGAGCAAAATGCCGGCCGGATCACGCTCATGACGGAGCATGTGGCCCAGATCGCCAAGCAGACGACGCTGCTGTCGCTCAACGCTTCGATCGAAGCGGCGCGTGCCGGCGAAGCGGGCAGAGGCTTCGCCGTAGTGGCGGGCGAAGTGAACAAGCTGGCGGACCAGTCCGATTCGGCCGCCCGTGAGATTTTTACCGCCGTGGAAGAGATCGCCGCTTCGATGCAGCGGGTCAAAGGTTCGGTCGGCCAGAGCCTGGACCTGTTCCGGCAGCAGGAAGAAGCTTCCGCGACGACGGAGCGGTCGTTCGGCGCGATCAGCGGCAAAGTGCGGCAGATCGCCGGCAGCGTCGGCAAGCTGTCCGACGACATGGAACAGTCGCGCCGCCTGAGCATGCAGGTGCAGCAGGCGATCGAGAATATCAGCGCCGTGACCGAGCAGTCGGCCGCCGGCAGCGAAGAGATTACCGCGTCCACCGACGAACAGAAGCGTTCGTTCGAGGAGATCGGCGGCAAAGTCAAAGAGCTGCTTCAGGTGCGCGAAGAAATGCAGCGGGAACTGAACCGTTTCCGACTGGACGCTTAGAACAGACGAACGCACAAACACACAAACGAACAAATCAAAAACCGGAATGGTCCTTGGGGACTGGTCCGGTTTTTTTGTGCTATTTTACGTGAAAAATAATTATATATAAAAAAGTAAGTAAAAACTATTGCTTAGTGAAAAAGGCTGTGCTATGATTCGTTTATAACAAAAAGTTAGTTAAAGATAAATGTAAAGCTAAAGCTAAAGAAATTCGTTAAGCCAAATAAGCAATCCAAATCAATCTACCAAATCAACCTTATGGAGGAATCAATCATGGAAAAGTTGAATATCGGCATCATTTTGGGAAGCACGCGTCAAGGTCGTCTGAGCCCGCAGGTGGGCGAATGGGTACAGCAGATCGCGAACGAACGCGGAGACGCGAATTATCAGATCGTGGACATCGCGGATTACCATCTGCCGCTGCTGGGCGAAGCCGACGCGGCCGAAGGCGCCGCAGCCTGGAACGCCAAGCTGGCCGAGCTGGACGGATTCGTCTTTATCGTTCAGGAGTATAACCACAGCCTGTCGGCTTCGCTCAAGAACGCGCTGGACTACGCCCGCGAAGCGTGGAACAACAAAGCGGCCGGCATCGTGAGCTACGGTTCCGTAGGCGGCGCACGCGCAGCCGAACATCTGCGCGGCATTTTGGGCGAATTGTCGGTAGCCGACGTCCGCGTCCATCCGGCGCTGTCGCTGTTCACCGACTTCGAGAACGGCTCGGTGTTCAAGCCCGCCGACCTGCATCTCGTGAACCTGAACGGTATGCTCGATCAAGTCCTCGCGTGGAGCGGAGCGCTCAAGCCTCTGCGCGTACCGGCTGCGCCTGCCGCCTTGTAATTCGCCGGTTTTTCCGACCGCGGCGCAACGCCGACACGAAAAAGGCCCTATCCCGTCAACGACGGGAGGGGCCTTTTGGTATGAAATCGGAAAAAGGAAAGACCGCTTAATGCGCGGCGTTTTTGCTGACGCGAATCCGGTTGATCAAGAACGTGATCGCGAATACGGCTATCAAAATGATAAAGAACGTCGCATGTCCCATATGGTAGATGTCGGCTGTGTCGAGAATCATCTTGACGCCGATAATGAAGATCAGGACGAAAGCCGCATTTTCAAGTTCCGGAATTTTGTCCATGAGCTTGAGAATGAAAGTAGCGACCAGACGCATCATCAGGATACCGAGCAGACCGCCGGCGATCAGGATCCACGGGTTCGGCGAGACGGCGAACGCGGCCAGGATCGAGTCGATCGAGAACGCGATGTCCATCATTTCGACGGTGATGATCGTGCGTACGAACAGGCTGAGGCCCGTCTTGGCAAGCATTTTCTGCAGGCCCGATTCTTCTTCGTTCTCGTCGTCGTCGCCGTCCTTGGCTCTGGCTTTATCCCAGAAATGCTTGATGGCGATCCAGAGCAGGTACGCGGCGCCGATATATTTGACCCAGGCGATCTGGACCAGATAGATGCCGACTCCGATTGCGATGATCCGGAATACGTAAGCGCCCCATAATCCGTAAAGCAGCGCTTTTTTTCTCTGCTTCTCGGGAAGCTTGTTGACGATGGCGGCGAGAACAAGCGCGTTATCGGCCGACAACAGTCCTTCGATGACGATCAGCGACAAAATGAAGCCCCAACCCTGGAGCGTGCCGAACGCTTCGAGGAAGGTGCTCATTTCGAACAAATGACTGTAGCCCATTTCCATTTCCGTTACAATCCTTTCGGGGTGATATGTTGGTAGTTACACTTGCCTGTCGGTACTACGGGAAGCGGGCGATTTCGTTTCAAATTTTTCCGGAAAAAATAAAAAAAGAACGCGAAGGCCCGACATTCCCCGCCGTTACGCGCGAAGTTTCCTCTGGCATACGTGAAAGTGTACCATATTTATCGAAAAAGGGAACAAGTATTTACATAAGGGCGGAAAGCGCCGGGAAGAAGCATCGAAGATTCGGAAAAGAGCAAGGGCGGGTAACGGGTAAGAGAGCATTCAAACAGGCGAAGAAGGGCGGAGGGTCATTCATGAATCGAACGGGCATCCATACGATCGGAGGCATCCGGTTCCATATCTCGGTGCAGGGCGAAGGCAGTCCGCTCGTGCTGCTGCACGGCGAACATTGCAATCTGGACGTCTGGGACGACCAGGTGCGGGTGCTGGCACGAAGCTTCACCGTCATTCGCTACGATCGTCGCGGGTACGGACGCAGCGAAGCTGTCACCGGACCGTTCAGCCCGTATCTCGATCTCAAAGCGATCCTCGATTATTTCGGCCTGCGCCGCGCCTCGATCATCGGGGCATGTACCGGAGGCGCGATCGCGATCGACTTTGCGCTGGCCCATCCGGAATACGTCGAGCAGCTCGTGCTCGTCTCGCCGTGGCTGAACGGCACGATTCCGCCGCCGCAGATGGTCTGGGAGCGCTTCGGCGATGCCCGCCGCGTCCGGCGCGAAGGCATCGAACGCGCAGCCGCCCGGTTTCTGCGCAGCCGCTACTGGCGCCACACCGTGCCGCGCGAACGCGGCGCGCGGGCGCGGTTCAAGGAGATGTATCTCGGCGGCGCGGTACGCTACGCCTCCCGCCCCGCGATGGAGCGCCCGCTGCTGAGCCAATCGCGCTGGCGGCTGGGCGAGATCGGCTGCCCGGTGCTCATCGTGATGGGCGAATGGGATTCGTCGTTCAACCGCAAGCTGTGCCGGTACGCGCACGAGAAGATCCTGCATTCGTCGCTGATCCGGATGGAAGGCTGCGGCCACCTGCCCCAGCTGGACCACCCGCTCGAATTTTCCGCGATCGCGCTCAGCGCGCTGAAAGCTTCGGCGGACCGGCGTTAGCGGCCGGCTGTGCGAAGCGGGCCGCTATGCGAAGTGGACTTGGCGCAAAGCCCGGCCGCTTGGGCGGGCATGAAGGAGTATGAGCGAGTGCTAGAGAGTATGAGCGAGTATAGACGGAGATGAATGGACATGCATGGAATTGATAGGATGAACGGTGACGACAGGGACGAAGAGGGACGAGCGGAATCGACAGGAATGAACAGGATGCACGAAACGCCCGGGCACCAATCGAATTACGCCCGGACGCGAATCGAATTAACTGCGTGAGAGCAATTATTTTGCCAAAAAGACGGGAGGAAAGTGAATAACTGCGTAGAAGCATTTATTTTGCGGAAAAAAGGAGTTTGGGATGCGCATATGAGGAAATAACTGCTCCTACGCAGCTATTCCGTCTAAAATAGAATAATAGAGGGAAATAGGTGCTGCTACGCAGTTATTTCGTCCAACGCGGACGAAAAGAGCGATAACAGCGGGTCTCATGCGCTTATGGGGAATTTGAACCGCTATCGGGATTTCGGATTTTTTCCGATATCCAAACGAGTCCCGTCCAAACCCGGCTCATCCCCTATTTCAAGCCCAAAGCGAAAGGAAGATCCGACACCCATGAACAACAAAAAGCTGCTTACGCTGCTGCTCGTCGCAGCCGTGCCGCTGGCCGGTCTGGCCCCGCTGCCCGCGGTTACCCCTTCGGCGCAGGCGGCTTCCGCCAAGCAAGCGCTGAAGCTGCCGTCCGGCGCAAGCTATTACGGCGAAGTCCGAAACGGACAGCCGCACGGACGCGGCACGCTCGCATGGAGCCCAAGCAAGAGCTATTCCGGCACGTTCAAGTCCGGCAAACGCAGCGGCACAGGCAAATACGTCAATACGTATCTCGATTCCGCCACGGGCCGGCTGCACAAAATCGTCTACAACGGCACATGGAGCGCCGACGAGATGAACGGCAGAGGCGTATGGACCGAGCAGGTGTACGCTCCGGACGGCCTCATGTTCTCAAACGGCATTCGTACCGGCCTGTTTGCGCAGAACAAATTGAATCAAGGTTACCAGGTGGTCCATGCCCAGGCCGACCCGGATTACAGCTTCTCGTACCGGAGCCCCGGCTTCCGGCTCGACGTGCTCGGCAGCAACGTCAGCCTGCTCGCCGATTGGCGCAGCGGGACGCTGTTCGACGTGCGCTATCGCAAAGGCTCGATCCGCCACGACTATTCGCTCTTCCAGGGGTCGACGCCCGCGGAAGAGAAGCGGCGCCTCGCGTCGCTGCGCTACCTGCTCGGCGTCACCGACGAGGTCACGCCGTATTTGCGGCAGTTCCGCGAGCTGTCGCAAGACCTGCCGCTGGACTGACAGGCGCCACGACAAAAAATTCCCTGGACGATTGTCCGGGAATGGCTGCTGTGCCGTGAACGGCCGCCGGGTGAGTGTGCCGCTGCGGCTGGCATTGTACCTTACAGGGCCAACGCTTCTTCCGTGATGCGCTTGATATCGACCGGCGAGAGCGTTTCTTCGTTGACCATTTCCGGCAAAATATGATCGAGGAAATAATCGACGCAGGCCAGCTTGATCCGTTTGATCTTGACGAGCGCGTTGCGGTACATGACGACGAACTCTTTTTCCGTATTGCCTTTTTGCAGTTCGGCGAACGCTTCGTACACCTGATCCATTTTGTCCGCGACTTCGAGAATCAGCCCTTCGATCGAATCGTCCTTGCCTTCGCGCAGCTGTCTGCGGAACGTCGGCTTGAAGTCTTCCGGAATATTTTCCTCGATAAAATGCGCGATCATGCCTTCTTCGACCTGCTGGATCAGCTGGCGGAGTTCCGGGGAAGAATGCTTGACCGGGGTTTTGATGTCTCCGATAAAAATTTCGCCGTAGTCGTGGCTGCTCGTAATTTCGTACAGCTTTTTCCAGTCGATCACGGCACCGTGCTGTTCTTCGATATCGGCGAGCGTCTTGGCGTACTGCACCACTTTCCAGGAGTGCGCGGCCACGCTGTGCTGTTCGAACTTGAATTTGCCGGGGCAGCGGATAATGCGTTCCAGCCCGTCGAGCGAGCGGAAGTAACGATGGATTCCCATGGCTTGTCCTTCTTTCCTCATCGATAGGGTAGCGTGCGGGTCTAGATAGTGCCAGTATACCTTCGGCTTGTTTGCGGGAAGTCAACGGACGGTCAAGCGGGGGTCAAAGTTAACAGGCGCGGGCAGGACCTGCGGATCGGGGCGGATAGGAAGGCAGTCCGGGAAAAGAGCGCCAAAACACGAAAAAGGTCCGACCTCGCGGTCGGGCCTTTTGCATGCTTTGGAGCGGACAGGAGGTGGATACGGACAATTCATGCTGTAGGCGATCAGGCGTCACGTGCGGTTTCTCTTCATATAATAGAACACCGGCAGTCCGATCAGCGTGATGCCGATCCCGATCAGCGAACGGCCGGGACTGTCGAGCAGCGTGCTGCCCAAAATGTACAGGCCGCCGGCGATCCCGATCATCGGGGTCAGCGGATACAGCGGCACCCGGTAGCGCCCGGGCTGCGCGGGGATGCGGCGGCGCAGCAGGAACACTCCGAACACGCCCGCCGTGAAAAAGATCCACAGCACGAACACGAGCAGATCGGTCAGCGTGTTGAACGTGCCCGAGAAAATGTAGAGAATCGCGAGCGCGGCCTGGAAGATCAGGGCGTTCGCCGGCGTGCCGAAGCGCGGATGAATGCGCCGCAGAAAAGGCGAGAACGGCGCGATGCCGCGTTCGCCCATCGCCTGCGGCACGCGGGCCGCGGTCATCAGGTAGCCGTTCAGCGCGCCAAGCACGGAGACGATGATGCCGGCGGTGATGAACGCGCCGCCCCCGCTGCCGAGCAGCGCTTCGGCCGCGTCGGCGCCCGGCGTCGGCGAGGAGACGATCTGCTCGAACGACAGCGCGCGGAAGATCGCGAGATTGAACAGCACGTAGACGACGATGACGAACGAGACGCCGATCAGGATGACTTTGGGCAGCGTCTTCGCCGGGTTCTTCATCTCGCCGGCCATATTCGTGACGCCGATCCAGCCGTCGTAAGCCCACAGCGTGCCGAGGATGGCGGCGCCGAAGCCGGCGGCTCCCGCCGCTTCCGCCGCCAGGCCGGAGACGCCGGCGAAGCCCGGCTGGCTGCCCGACAGCAGCCCGAACGCGACGATGCCGACGACCGGAACGAGCTTGCCCGCGGTCGCCAGCAGTTGAATCACGCCGCCGTACGTGGTCGAGATGACGTTCATGCCCAGAATGAACAGCAGGATGCCGACCGCGAGCGCTTTTTGCTGAAGATCGTTCATCGGCAGGAAGTAGCCCGAGTACGAAGCGAAAGCGATCGCGAGCGCCGCCACCGAAGCGGGATACGAGATGACCGCCTGCACCCAGCCGAGCAGGAAGCCGACCGTCTCGCCGTACAGCTCTTCGAGGTAGGCGTACAAGCCGCCCGCTTTCGGAATCGCGGCGGCGATCTCCGCGACGGACAGCGCGGAAGCGAGCGTGATGATGCCGCCCGCGACCCAGGCCAGCAGACTCATCCAGGGCGAGCCGGCGCTGGCGAGCACGATGCCCGGCTTCAGGAACAGGCCGGAACCGATAATCATGCCGACGACGATCGCCATCGCTTCGAGGAAGGTCACCGATTTTTTGAGGGAAGAAGACGCGGGGAGGCCGGAGTCCGGGGTTTCCGCGGCAGGTGGAACTTTTTTGGACAAGGGAATCACGTTTCCTTTCGCATACGGATCACCGGTGCGACGATGCACCGCGAAGACGCGATGCAAGGCAGAGACCGACCGAACCATTTTACCACTTTTTGCGCATCCGGGATATGAGATTCGTCTTTTCTTTTACACGGCAAGTCGAAGGGGCATCACGAAAAAACAAACATCACCCCTGAATAATTTCCATTGTATGCGTTTACAGAAAAAGCCATAATGACTTTAGCAAGAAGAAACAGACTACGAATCAAGGGGAGGAAATAGCGTGACAAAGAGAAAAACGAAATGGTTCGGCCTGGCAATGACGGGGATGCTGGCAGTCAGCCTCAGCGCGTGCGGCGGCGGAGGAGGAACGACGGCAAACAACGCGGCGGGCGGGGATGCGGCGGCCGATCCGGCCAAAACGGACAGCGCACCGGCCGGCGAGAAAGTGACGATCACGTTCCAGAACATCTATCCGGACGCAAGCGACCCGAAAAACCAGATGATGAAAAAGATCGTCGAGCAGTACGAGAGCGACAATCCGAACGTGACGATCGAACTCGATTCGCTCAACACGGACCAGCAGAAGCTGAAGCTCAAAACGCAGGCCGCTTCCAAGGAAGTGCCGGACATCACGGTCGTCAACCCGGCCGCGCAGATGCAGCCGTTCGTCGATGCCGACCTGTTCGCCCCGCTCAACGACATGGTCGAAGAGAACGGACTCAAAGACACGTTCCAATCCGGCATTCTCGATTACTACACGTTCGACGACAATCTGTACGCGCTGCCGGACGGCAACAACATCGGCGTCGTGTACTATAACAAGAAGCTGATGGAACAAGGCGGCGTGGAAGTGCCGACGACGTTCGAAGAGATGGTCGAAGCGATCAAGACGCTCAAAACCAAAGGCATCCAGCCTATGGTTATCGGCGAAAAAGACAGCTGGACCGGCTCGTTCCTCTTCATGAACATCCTGCTGAGAACGAACGGCGGACCGGGCTTCCTGCAGGACGTGCTCGACGGCAAAAAAACGTTCGAAGATCCGGCTTATGTCGAAGCGATCTCGGCGTTCCAACAGCTCGTTGACGCAGGCGCGTTCCAGGACGGAGCGACTTCGTTCGACTATAACGCGGGCGAGAACCTGTTCAAGACAGGTACCGCGGCCATGTACTTCATGGGCAGCTGGGCAACAGGCGGCATCGAGACCGCCGAAGTGAGCAAAGACGGCAACGTCGGTGTCTTCCAGTTCCCGACCGTCGGCGGCAAAGGCAACCCGGACGAATTCATGCTGGCACCGGGCAGCGCGTTCGCGATCTCCAAAGACAGCGAGCATCTGGAAGAAACGAAAGCTTTCCTCAACTACTTCATGCTGAACTTCCCCAAAGAAGCGTTTGAAGCCAAAGGCGCGGTCGGGATCGCCCAGAACGTGGACGGCGACTTCAAAGCCGCCGGTTACTCCGAGATGGCGATGAACGTACTGGACCTGTTCAAGAAGGTCAAAGGCGGAGACCTGGCGTTCGACAACACGATGAATCCGGCAACGACTCAGGTTCACCTGTCGGGTACGCAGAGTCTGTTCGTCGAACAAAAAGACGCTGCCGCGGTAGCCAAAGAGCTGCAGGCCGCCTACGAACAAAACAAAAAATAACGGCAAGCAGGCGGAAAACGAGAAGGGGACCTGCGGTCCCCTTCTCTTCGTCGGCTGCTCCCCGAGGAGGCGAACTTTCGCATGAACGTATTGAAAGTCTCCCGCTGGACGATCGCGGCTTTTATTCTGCCGTGTCTGATCGTCTATGTCGGTCTCGTGTTCGTCCCGATTCTCGTCTCGCTGTACAGCGGACTGCTGGATTGGAACGGAATCGGCCAATCGACTTTTGTCGGGCTCGATAACTACGTCAAAATGTTTACGAACGATCCCGTATTCTGGCCTTCGCTGCGCCGCACTTTCACGCTGGCCGGCTTCTCGATGCTCGTGCAGGTGCCGATCGCTTTGTTGGTCGCAATCCTGATCACCCGCTTCGTCCGGCGCCCGAACTTCCTCGTGTCCAGCTATTTCCTGCCGGTCATCCTGTCTGTCGCCATCATCGGCCAGCTGTGGAAAACGGTGTACAACCCGGCTTCGATGGGCGGCATGATCAACCAGATTCTGACGAGCGTCGGACTGGAATCGTGGACCCATTCGTGGCTGACCGAGCCGAAGATCGCCATCTACGCGATCATTCTCGTCTCGCTGTGGCAGTATCTCGGGTATCATATCCTGATTCAGTTCACGGGCATCCAGAACATCCCGGGCGAGATTTACGAAGCGGCCAAGATCGACGGCGCGGACGGCTTCAAGGCGGACCGTTACATCACGCTGCCGATGGTGCTGCCGATCCTGAAGATCTCGATCGTCCTGTCGTTTATCGGATCGCTGCAGTCGTTCGACCTGATCATGGTCATGACGGGCGGCGGCCCGGCGCACGCGACCGAAGTGCTCGCCAGCCACATGTACAATATGTCGTTCCTGACGATGCAGTACGGCTACGGCAGCTCGATCGCCAACGTCCTGATCACCGTCTGCCTGATCGCCACGATCCTGATCAATCTGCTGTTCACGCGTCTGGAAAAACGGTATACGTAGAAAGGGGGCTCCGTCCATGAGCCAGTTCGCAAGTTCCGCGGGTTCGAAGCCCGCGCTCAAAGTCCGCAGCCGGCGTATCTCGCCGAAGACGCTTATCGCGTACCTGTTCTTCGGCGTGCTGCTCGTCACGCAGCTCTATCCGCTGCTGTGGCTGCTGATCTATTCCCTCAAGACGAACGAAGAGATTTTGTCGGGCAGCTTCTTCACCCTTCCGGCCGAATGGCAGTGGAGCAATTACCAGGGCGCGATCGAAGGCGGCAGCTATTTCCGCTATCTCGGCAACAGCTTGTTCGTCACCGTCACGACGATGATCTGCGTCCTGCTGCTCGCTTCGCTGGCGGCGTTCGCGATCAGCCGTTTCCGCTGGAAATACGGCCAGTTCGTCATGCTGCTGTTCCTGCTCGGGATGATGATTCCGATGCAGGGGACGCTGCTGCCGCTGATGATCATTTTCAAAAACCTGCATGTGCTCAATACCCATCTGGCGCTTATCCTGCCGTACGTCGCGTTCCAGATGCCGATCGCCGTCTTCATCCTCAGCGGATTCCTGCGCACCATTCCGCACGAGATCGAAGAGTCCGCGATTATGGACGGCGCCGGCGCGTTCCGCATCTTCCGCAGCATCATCCTGCCGGTGTCGATCCCGCCGATGATGACCGTCTGCATCCTGACGTTCATCAACGTCTGGAACGAGTATATCCTCGCCGCGACGTTCATCTCGTCGGAACGGTTGAAGACGCTGCCGTTCGGCGTCTACAGCTTCGTCAGCCAATATTCGGTCAATTACGGCGCGATCGGAGCATTCCTCGTACTGGCCGCCCTGCCGGTCATTCTGGTCTACTTCCTGCTTGCAGAAAAAATTACCAAAGGCATGGTGGCAGGTGCGGTTAAGGGTTAAGATGAAGGCATGAGACGCGTACAGAAACGACTAAACACGATTTACGGCCGGCTGTTTCCGGTGTTCCTGTTCAGCCTGCTCGGGCTTCTGCTGATCGTCAGCCTCGTCTATTACCAGCGGGCGACCGAGCAGGTTCGGGAGCAGGTCGGAACGCTGGCCGAAAAAAACATGTCCCAGACGGTCTCCCTGTTCGAGCAGCTGCTGGACGGTTATGATAGCGTCACCAAGACGCTCAACAGCAACGGCGAATTGATGCGGCTGCTGCGCCAGTCGTATCCCGATACCGGTTCGAGCGCCCAGATCCAGGCGGAACGGCGGATTACCGATATTCTCGGCGCCATCTTCTATTCGCGCAGCGACATCGTGGGCATCCACGTGCTGGCGGACAGCGGCAAAGTATACAGCTTCGTGCGTTCGACCGGCGCTTCCGTCCAGACGTACCCGGACAAGCCGTGGTTCGCGGAGCTGCGCCGCTCCACAGGCGATATTCGCTGGCTCGGCGTCTATCCGAAGTCGCTCATGAGCGGCTGGACAGACCGGCCCGTGTTCGCGTTCGGCCGCCAGGCGTTCGAGCTGGAAGGGCTGCAATCGGTCGGCTACGTGCTGATCGAGGTAGAAGCCGAAGCGATCTCGTCGGCGGTGTCGAACGCGAGCCTCGGGCAAAATACGCAGGTGGCGATACGGGATGCGGCGGGCACGGACATCATCCGGGCGGGAACCGAACGCGAAGCGTGGAAGTCCGTTCCGGCCAACTGGCCCGGCCGGCTCGAATCCGGCAGGATCCGTTCCTACGAAGGCGGCGACTGGCTGTTGACCGCGGCGGAGGTGGAGAAGACCGGCTGGACGATTCTGCGCGCTTCGCCGCAAAACGACCTCAAGCTGGAACTGCGCGAGACGCAGCAGTTTCTGCTGACGGTCATCGTGGCGCTGATCGTGGCGGCGACGATCTTGTCGACGATCGTCTCGCGTTCGTTCTCCCTGCCGTTCAAGCGGCTGGCCCGCGAGATGAAGCAGGTCGAGACAGGCAATTTCAAAGGGCAGGTGCATATCGAGTCCTATCAGGAGATCAACGTGCTCGTCGGTTCGTTCAACCGGATGGTGCGGGAGATGGACGGGCTGATCGAAGGGATCAAGCAGGCTTCGCTCAGCGAGAAGAATGCCCAGCTTCAGGCGCTGCAATCGCAGGTCAATCCGCATTTCCTGTTCAACACGCTGGATATGATCTACTGGATGCTCGACGAACGCGAAGACGACCGGCTGGAAGGCGTCATTCTGGCGCTGTCCAAAATGTTCCGCTACAGCAGCGACTGGGAAGAAGGCGCGAAAGTGCGGCTGCGGCTTGAGCTGGAACAGCTCAAGTCGTACCTGACGATCATCGAGACGCGGCTGGGCCGCCGCGTGCTGACGCAGATCGACGTGGAAGAACGGTGGCTGGATGCGCCCGTACCGAAGATGATCCTGCAGCCGATCGTCGAGAACGCGGTCAAATACGGACTCGAACCGCTGCGCGAAGGCGGCACACTGCATCTTTATTCCGAAGCGGATGTCGACTGCCTGCATATCGTGGTGGAAGACAACGGAACGGGTATCGAAGCGGCGACGCTTGGGCGGCTGCAGCGGCTGCTGGACGATCCGTCCGCGGCCGAACGGCACGTCGAAGGCGGACGCATCGGTATCGGGCTGCTCAACGTGCAGCGCCGTATCCGCCTGACATACGGCGACGCTTATGGCATTACGATCCACAGCATCCCGGGAAGCGGGACAAAGGTCCGGGTGACCTTTCCGTTACCGGGCGAGGAGGGCTTGGTATGAACATACTCGTCGTGGACGACGAACCGATTATCCGCAGCGGAATCCAGCGTACGATCCAGCGAACTTTTCCGCAGCACAAAGTGATTCTCGCCGAAGGTCCGATCGATGCGGTCGAGCGGCTCAAAAGCGACCTGATCGACCTGGTCCTGACCGACGTGCTCATGCCGGGCATGAACGGGCTGGAACTGATGGAAGTGTCCCGCACGCTGCACCCGGATGCCAAATGGGTCGTTATCTCCGCGTACTCCGAATTCGAATATGCCAAAAAAGCGGTGCGGCTCGGCGCGCGGGATTATCTGCTCAAGCCGATCGGCAAAGACATTCTCGTCGAGCTGATCAAAAAGATGGGCGACGAAATCGAGGAAAGCAACGTGCGCGCCAAAGAAAGCCAGCTGCTCAAGCAGAACCTGCGCTTCCTGCGCGAAGCCGTCTTCGCCAGATGGGCGTCGGGCCTCGACCTCGGCGGAATCGATCTGGCTTCCTTCACCGAAGCGTATCCCGATTTCCATCTGCTGATGGTCCATGTGGAGAGCGACGCGGACACCAAACTGGAACATTTTATTGTGGAAAACGTGATGAACGAACTGATCGGCTCGTTCGGCCGGGGCTTCGTCGCGAGTATCGACGCCAAAAGCCTGCTTGGCCTCGTCAAGCTGGAGCGAAGCAGCCTCTCCGCGCTGAACGAAGAACTGCGCGGCTGCCTCAAGCGCTATCTCAAAAAGCCGTTCCAGCTGCTCGCTTCCGGCCGGATCGAAGATCCTTCGCGGGTGCCGGACGAAGTGCGTCTCATGCGCGAGACGTCCGAATATCAGGTGTACGACCATTACGCGAGCGGGGGCGAACAGGCTGTCGAAGTCGCGCTGCAGTACATCAAAGCGCGCTACGCGTCGGAACTGTCGCTGGAGAAAGTCGCTTCCGTCGTCTACCTGAACGCGGCTTACTTCAGCCAGCTGTTCAAGCAGAAGACCGGGCAGGGCTTCAAAGATTACGTCACGCAGATTCGCCTGGATCGCGCGATGGAGATGCTCGGCGAATCCGAACTGAAAGTCGGCGATATCGCCGAACGGGTCGGCTACCCCGACGTGCGCCATTTTTCCCAGGTGTTCCGCAAAAAAATAGGCAGCACGCCGTCGGAATATCGGGAGCAGATGAAAAGCCGGTGTTGATGCAGGCCGGACTGAAGGACCGAAAGGTCCTTTTTTTTATGCGTATCACTGTGTTAACATGGAAATATAAGGAGGGGATGGAATGAGTAAAATGAGAACCGAGCAAAAACGCGATATGGCTTGGACGATCGGGGGTTACTCGTTCATTTTGATCTTTTTTATCGTATTGAACCCCGGACCCAATGACACCCTGATTTTTATCATCGTCAGCAATGTCGTCGGATTGATCGTTTCTCTGGTCAAAATACGCACTGAGGAGACAAGCCGCGAGCGGTTCGTACGCAAGCGCGAGGAGAACGGACCTCCGGGCTTCTGGCGGGGAACGCTGTCGGAGAGCGGACGCGTGTTCAGTACCTTTTTCGTCGGCCTGATGGCTTTTACGCTGCTGCTGTATCTAACGGACGGGACGAATCTGCTGCGGACGCTGCTCGACCAGTCGCTGGGCACGATCGGCCGGATGACGCTTATTCTGATGATTGCGTCGTTTCTGATCGGGGCGGTATTCCACGGCAAAAGCGAGGAGCGTTACGAACGAATCAAGCAAAAATGGGAGAGCGCGGAATAGGCTCTCTTTTTTTGTGTGCACATTTAAGAGAACGCTTACACAAAAAGGCGCAGCTGTATCCCTCTTCATTTTCCAAAGCCGCCAGCCGATGAAAAGGAAAACAATACTTGGGAAAAAATGGAGGTTTGAATATGGCCGGCAATCGCAGAAAAGCGCCGTTTCGTTATGTATTGGACAAGCCGATCGAGTTCGAATTGTATATCGTCAGCCTGAATTTCACGTCCGCGCCGAAAAAGCCGGTCTTCGCGCAGATGCACGATATCAGCCGCTCGGGCTGCCTCGTCTCGCTGCCGCTGGAAATTCCCGTCGGAAAAAATCGGATTCGCGTCGCGCTCGATTTCGTGCTGAACGAGCAGCCGCTGCATTTCGAAGGACTGTTGAAATGGAACAAGGAAGAAGAAGGACGTCATTACTACGGGGTAGAAATGGAAGTGCCGGACGAAGAAAAAGATCGATTGCAGTTGGAACTGCGGGGACTGGCGGGGGCGAACCGGATTCGGGTGATGTAGGGACAGGCAGGGCTGAAGATTGGGATGTGCGTTCGCTCGGGATTACATGGGACTCGCTCCTTTCAAAAAGGCTAGAGATAAGTTGAACTACGGGATCAGGAGTGCAGCCGCGGATTTACCGCGTCGGCTTCGACAATTCGTTCGGTTCGACGGGGCGGCTCAGCCAGTGCTCGTCTGTCCGGACGTGGTTTTGGCGCACGAATTTGGCCAGGCTGCTTTTGAACTGATCATAGGCAAAAGAATTCGCTGCGCGCACGACGTATCCTTCCTGTTCGCCGCCGCAGTTCGACAGACCGGTGTGGCAGCGTCTGACTGCCTGCTCGTCCCAGATTCCCCGGTACAGCACCGGCACGGTCGGGATGCGAAGCTCGTTCGCGAGCCGCTCCGTATCGTCCCACGACAGGCAGACATTGTGTTCGTTCCAGACGGAGAAAAGCATGAAATACCCCGGCAGCGCTTCGTATTTGATCGAATGCTTCGCGTACGTATTTTCCCCGCATAACCGCCAGCCTGCCGGAATAAGGTGACGAAGGCTTCCGTGCAGCGTCTTGACGTAATGCCTGGACGAGTGGTCTTTGCTGTCAAGCGAACGGGCATGGATAAGGTCCGGGTACATCGTCGTGTTTTCCCCGTCCATTTTCTCCGTTACGACCACTTCCTGTCCGATAAAATGCGCCGTGTCCCGCAATATTTTGTCGTCGTCCGTGTAGCTTCTGGACCAGGGCAGATGCATCGTTTTCGGATATTTGATTTTCATGGAATCGCCTCGCTTCGTTGTGCTTGGTCATGCGATAAGGTTCGCGGCCGCGATTATTTGCCGAACGTATCGGCTTCCGCGAACAAGTACATGCGGGCCAGCATTTCGCCGCCCAACAGATGGTAGAGATTCGAAGCGCCGGCGTCTCCGCCGTGCAGAATCTCCATATGGGTCTCGATCCGCGCGGTCACGTCGAGCACGAAGTCGTCGCCGTATCCGAGCGCTTTCAGCAGATGGCAGCCGATCGAAGCGGATACGTGCTCGTGCCCGAAGTACGAATAATGTCCGCGGGCTTCTTTCCACACTTGGCAGAACGGTTTGCCGATGTCGTGCAGCAGCGCCGTCCACTGCATCTCGAGCCGGTCTTCTTCGCCGTAAAAAGCGTTCACGTATTCCAGCACCGCGTACGTATGCTGGGACAGCGTGCGGCTGTGATACGGATTGCCCTGATCGTAGCCGAGCATGCGGGCAAACGACGGGACAGCCGACAGTTCGGCAAACAGTTCGTCATGGCCGGCTTCCTGCCGCAGCAGCGTTTCCAGCTTGACACGCAGCTCTTCGCCCTGCGATTGCGAGCCGCTTGGGACGTTCGCGCCATCATCGGGCAGCGCCACAGCTTGTCCGTACAGCGCTTCCGCGTCCGGCATATGCACGAGACGCACTTCGGCGAAGCCTTCGCCGGGCAGCGGAAACTGCAGATTCTTCGCGTATTTGGCCAGAATCTTGTCGTCGAGCTTGCGCTTGCGGCCCGAGATGCGCCGCTGCGCTGTCTCGTACAGCGTATCGAGCACATGGCACTCGACGCGTTCATCGGCAAATCGCTTCAGAAACTTCGCGCGCCGGTCGCGATCGACGTTGGTCGCATCGAAGATGACCGTGCGCCCCGCCGCCAAAGCCGCTTCAATCTCCCGGAACGCCTCGTCAAAAATGACGTAGGTGTTTTTTTGCCGCGTTTCGCCGCCGAACAGCTTCAGCCGGACCGCGTCCGTCGAGACGATGACGCCCCGGACCGCGCTAGCCAGCTGTCGGGCGTAGACGCTTTTGCCGCTGCCGGGGATGCCGACCAGCATGTGGAGCGCTGCTTTCGGATTCATGTTCATCGGGTAGTTCACCTCCTTTCGCGGGAGGACCCGACTCCCATTATACGCCGAATCCGCCGAGCGGAACAGTCCGGGCGGCAGCGCGCTTCGAGGCGGGCCTCCTGCATTCTTTTTATAATACGATTGTGTTAATTAAAGATTTATGTTTATAATACGATTGTGTCATAAAAGAAAAGGAGGCTGTCCATGCGAGAAGGCGAGATGATGCTGACGGCAGTGAACGGGATCATCCTGCTGCTGCTTCTGTCCGGGCGCCTGCGCACGGCAGCGGCGAACATCGTGGCAGCCGCGGGCTCGGGGATCGTGCTGCTGCTGCATCTGGGGCTTGAAGGACCGAGATGGGAAATGATCCCGCTCTATGCCATGATTCTGCTGCCGTTATTAAGCTTCCGCAGGATTCGTCGTCGTCGGCGCAAAAGGATCCGGCTGTCGATCGGCGCGGCGGCGCTGCTGTATGCGGCGGGAGCGATTCTGCTGCCGATCGCGCTGCCGGTGTTCGCGTTCGAGCCGCTTGCGGGGCCTTACCGCGTAGGCACGGCGACGTATGTCTGGACGGACGTCTCGCGCAGGCAGGTGCACGCGGACGAGGCCGGCAAGCGGCGGAAGCTGTTGGTGCAGTTCTGGTACCCGGCTGAGGCAAAAGCTTCCGGCCCGGCGGCGCCGTACCTGCAGCATCCGCATCTATTCGCGCAGGCGCTGGGCGGACACGAAGGCGTGCCGGCGCTGCTGTTCGACAGTATGCGGCTGGTACGCACGCGCGCACTCGAACATGCGCCGCTGTCCGGCGCGCAGGCGCGGTATCCCGTCATCGTGTATTCGCACGGCAACCGCGGCTGGAGCGGCCAAAGCACGTTCCTGACCGAACAGCTTGCTTCGCAGGGGTATATCGTCGTCGGGATTGAGCACGCCGGCGGCACGAACGCGACCGTTTTCCCGGACGGAGAAGTGATGCCGTTCTACGCCGATGCGGGAACGACGCTCGACAACGGGGCGTTCGACCGGCTGACGGACGACGTCTGGGTGCCGGACGTGAAGTTCGTGCTGGATCGGCTGGAAGAGCTGGACGGAAGAACTGGAACGGGGAACGGACGCGGGGAGCCTGGGGAAGCGCAGGCTGGGTTGATGTCTTCTAGTGCCGCAGCGGACCGCTCCGCCGGGCAGAGCGACACCGCCGGAGCGGCGGAGCGCTTCGGCGGTCGGCTCGATCTGGAGCGGGCGGGCATCGTCGGGTATTCGCTTGGCGGCGCGGCTGCGGCGCAGCTGCTGCTGCTGGGCGACGACCGGCTGCGGGCCGGCATCGACATGGACGGCGGCTTGTACGGGTCGCTGCGCGCACCGCAGGGCTTCGACCGACCGTTTATGCTCATGAGCGCGGACCGCACATTCCGTGCGGAGGCCATGAGCGACGAAGCGTTGGCGCAAATCGGCGCTTCCCGGTCCGAATACGACGCTACCGTCGGCGAACTGCTGGAACGTCAGGCCCAGGCGGCGGCCGGCGGCAATTACAGGTTGACGCTCCAAAATACCGACCATGCCAGCTTCTCCGACGCGCCTCTGTATTCGCCGCTGCTGTCGGCCGCATCCGGTCTGGACGCGCGCGGAGCGCATGAAGTGATCCGTGTCTATACGGTGGCCTTTTTCGACAAGTATCTGAAAGGGAAAAAAGTGGAGCTGCCTGCTCTCGAAGCGGGAACAGAGGGCGATTACACGCTGATCCAAGGACCATAACGAGTCAAAACGGACGCATGACGGGAAAAAGAAAACAGCAGCAGCGCAAAAGCAGCCGGGTCCGTAAGGACGAGCGGCTGCTTTTCGGTATTTCGGCATTCCGATATTCGGACGTTCAGGTGTTCGGACATTCAGGTATTCGAATATGCGGGATGACCCCAGCTTCCGCTCAGGGCAGGATGGCAAAAGACCGTACCGGGAACCCCGACGCTTTTTCCGCTTTGGGCACGATATTGAAGATGACCGCGCCCGTAGGCGGCACAAGGTCCAGATTGTTCAGCAGCTCGACCTGATACACATCTTGGTCCAGCACGTAATATTCGCCGAGCAGCGCGCCGTTGCGGGCATAATCCGCGGCGGAGTCCGTGTCGAACGTCTCGTGGCCGACGGCCTGAACGCCGCGCTGCCGAAGCAGCAGTTCCAGTGCTTCGACCGACCAGCCCGGCGCATGGCTGCGGCCGTCCGCATCCTTGTTCTCGAACGCGGCCTGGCTCGGCCATCGCTTGCTCCAATCGGTGCGCAGGGCGACGAAGCTGCCAGGCGGAATGCGGCCGTGCTGCGCTTCGAACGCTTCGATGTCTGCCGCGCTCAGCGTATAATCGGCATCCGCCGCCGCTTCGGCCGATTTGTCGATCACGATCAGCGGCAGCACCAGCTCTTTCAGTTCCAGTTCGTCGAGATAACGCGCGTCCCGCACGAAATGGATCGGAGCGTCGAGATGCGTGCCGTACTGGCCGGGGAAGTGGAAACGCTGGGCGAAAAAGCCGTCGTCGTGCGTGAACAGCGTCTCGAACTGCGCCGGCTCGAACGCCGCGAAGCGCGGAGAGTCCGGTCCGAACGTATGGGTCAGGTCGATCCATTTCTTTTCCTTGAGCAGTTTGAGCGCGCCGAGCAGATCGTTGGTCATGGTGGCCCACCTCGTTTTCTGTTTTTAATCGTTTATTATAGAGGCAGCCGGATAGCGAAAACAAGGTTACGTTCGGAATCGGCTTATGATAACATGGGAATTAATGCTTAACGAGGAAAGAATGAAGGAGAAGTCGGCTGTACGGCAAGTTCTACAAATAAACGGCGCAAGCCTTAATCCATGTACCCGCAGAGGAGGATTTCCTGTCATGACCGAACTCGCCGGAGCTTCCAAAGTCCGCCTATCCGACACGACGACCCGCGTCTTCGAACGCCTGACGGCAGATCCGGCGGTCCGCCGCGCGTTCGAGTTTCTCGAAGCGGACAACGACCGCACGACCGACGAGCAGATTGAGCTGACCGAGATCGAAGCGCCGACGTTCGAAGAAGGGAAGAAAGGGCGCGCTTTCGCCCGCAAACTGTCCGATCTGGGCCTTGAACAGGTCAAGAGCGACGAAGTCGGCAACGTGTTCGGCGTCCGGCGCGGCCGGGGCACGGGTCCGGCGCTCGTCGTCTGCGCGCATCTCGACACGGTGTTTCCGCGCGGGACGGTCGTCAAAGCGCGGCGCGAAGGCAGCCGTATCTACGCGCCGGGCATCGCCGACGACGGCCGCGGGCTGGCGTCCGTGCTGACGCTGCTGCGCGCGCTCAACGAAGCCGGACTGGTCACCGAAGGGGACCTCGTGATCGGCGCGACCGTCGGCGAAGAAGGGCTCGGCGACCTGCGCGGCGTCAAAGCGCTGTTCGCCGCCCGCGACGATCTCGACGGATTCATCTCGATCGAGCCGGGCGCGCCGGACCGGATCACGTATCTTGCGGCCGGCAGCAAGCGCTACAAGATCGTGTTCCGCGGCCCGGGCGGGCACAGCTTCGGCAGCTTCGGCACGCCGAGCCCGATCCATGCCCTCGGCCGCGCGATAGGCAAGATCGCCGATCTGGAAGTGCCGCACGAACCGAAAACAACGTTCAATATCGGCGTGATCGAAGGCGGCACGTCGGTCAATACGATCGCCGAGACGGCGGGCATGGTCGTCGATATGCGTTCGACTTCGCAGGAGCGGCTGGAGCGGCTCGAAGCCGACGTGCTGGAGCTGGTCCGCCGCGCGGCGCAGGCTGAGAACGATCGCTGGCGGCGCCCGAACGCGATTACGACGATCGTCGAACGCGTCGGCGATCGCCCGGCGGGCTTCCAGCGGTCCGACAGCGAGATCGTGCAGGCGGCGGCCGGAGCCGGTCTTGCGATGGGCTTCCGTCCGATTCTGGAAGGAGCCAGCAGCACCGACGCCAACATCCCGATCCATCTCGGCATCCCGGCCGTGACGCTCGGCGGCGGCGGAGATTTCGGCGGCGCGCATACGCTGAACGAATACTACGACCCGACGGCTGCGCATCTCGGCGTGCAGAAGATTTTGCTGACGCTGCTCGGGCTGGTCGGACTGGCGGAGACGACCGAGCCGCTGCTGCCGCGCAGAAACGCCGATCCGGCGTGAACGCTGCCCTTTCGTGAGCGGTGTCATGTGGAGTCGAGCGGTCTGGCGGTAAAAGAAAAGGCTGCCCCGGAGTCGCGATATGCGACCGGGGCAGCCTTTTTCGGCGCGGACGGACAGAGGCGGTCGACGACCGCCTCTTCGCTTCAGTCGGCGTATCTGGCTTCGTGCCGCAGCAGCCATTCTTTGCGCCACAGGCCGCCGGCGTAGCCGGTCAGCTTGCCGCCGGAGCCGATGATGCGATGGCACGGCAGCACGATCGTCAGTTTGTTGCGGCCGTTGGCCGAGCCGACGGCGCGGACGGCGCGTTCGCTGCCGACCGCGATCGCCAGGTCTTTGTACGACCGGGACGTCGCATAGGGCACGGCGGCGAGTTCCGCCCAGACGGCGCGTTGGAACGGCGTGCCGGCGAACACGTACGGGAAATCGAACGTCTTGCGTTGGCCGCGGAAATATTCGTCGAGCTGCAGACGGCACTGCCGCAGCGCGGCGGGGATGCCGGCGTCTTCGGCATCGGACTGCGCACCCTGCAGCGGGGCGTGCGCAAACGGATTGGACTCCGGCCAGCCTTCCGGCATGGCCGTGTTGGCGAACAGGATCGAAGACACGGCTTCGTCCGTGCCTTCGATCCGGATCTCGCCGAGCGGCGATAGATAGGTCAGGCGATGCACGGCCGCGGCGGCCGGCAGAGTCATGGACGCCGGCGGCGCCAAAGCGGGTTGGGTTCTACTCATGGACGAACAGCCTCCTTACGAAATGGGATGTGACAGGGAATCGGGAATGGGATTCGGAATCTGGTCTGGTGCGGGTGTCAGCAGCGACTGCCACAAATAAAAAGTCGCGTACGCTTCATGGCCGCGCCACGGGGCGGCCGCGGCGGCGATCTCCGCCGGCAGCGGCCTGCGGCTCAGGCCGAGCCCGCGCTTCAGCGCCTGGTGCAGCCCGGCGTCTCCCGCCGGGAACGCCGAAGCGCGGCGCAGCGTTTTCATGCCGACGTAGTCCGCCGTCCAGGCGCCGACGCCGCGAATACGAAGCAGCGCTTCACGCGCTTCGGCTTCGCCCAGAGCCAGCAGTCCGCTTTTGGACAGATCGCCGGCTTCGATCAGTCGGGCGGCGCCGATGACATATTCGGCTTTGCGGACCGAGAACTGCATCGGACGCAGGTCGTCCGGGCTCAGCGCCGCGATCGCGGCCGGCTTCGGGAACAGGCGGAACGGTTCGTCCGGTTTGCCCGCTTCGCCCGCTCTGTCCGCGCTGGGCAGCGCTTCGCCGTACGCTTCGACCAAGCGCTTCTTCAGCCGATAAGCGAACGTCAGGTTGATCTGCTGGCCGATAATCGCCCAGACCAGCGCTTCGAACAGGTCGGGCAGGCCGATCAGCCTCAATCCCCGATACGCGGAGACGACCGGAGACAGCAGCGGGTCGCGCCGGGCCATGGCGTAGAACGGCTCAAGGTCGTCGCCGAGCCCGAACTTGTCGCGGACGTAAGCGGCAGCGGCTTGGCGCAGCCCGGGAGAGGGACATCCGTGCGGAAAAGCAACGACAAGCCGCTTCTCCGCGGCAGGTTCGGTCCCCGCTCCCGAGGTCGTTTCAGATAAAGCTCCCGCCACCTCTTCCGCCGCCAGCGGTGGCCCGCTTGCGCAGCCGATTTCCAGCAGCACGGCGCTGCCGTTCCATTCGAACGGCTGGATCAACCGGCCGTCCGAAATCCGGTGCATGACCTCAAGGTCCGATCGGCCCAGATAAGCGAGGCATTTCTGCCAGTCAAACGGGCCGTATACGGGAAGTTCGAGCGTGCCGGCGGCAGAACGCTCCAGGGGAACGGACAGCTTCGCGCTGCCCGGCCGAATCGGAGCAGCGGACATGGACGCGTCTCCCGTCATGGCGCGTCCGCCACGGGCGCACTTCTTCTCGCCATGTCCGCTCTCGCCATGTCCGCCTTCGGCGTATCGACTCCCGGCGCGTCCATGGCTGCGTTTCGCGGCCGGCTGCCCGCAGCTGGTGCGCGCGGCGCTTCGCGAAGCACCGGCCGGTCTTCCAGCCGGTATTGGCCGGGCGGGCACTGCCGCAGCCGGCGAAAAGCGCGGTAGAAATTGGACGGCGTATGGAAGCCGGAGGCGTACCCGACTTCCAGATTCGACAGGGTGCTGTGCTTCAGCAGGTAGGCGGCGCGGTCCACGCGAACTTTTTCCAGATAGGTGCGCGGCGTCTCCCCGGTCTCCTGCTTGAACAGCCGTTCGAAGTAATAGACGCTCAATCCGACATGGTCGGCCACGTCTTTGAGGATCAGGTTTTCCCGGTAACGGGCAACGATAAATGTCCGCGCCCGGAGCACGACGTCGTTCCACGGTGACCGTTCCACTTCCGGCTGGCATCGCTTGCACGGGCGGTAGCCGGCCGCTTCGGATTCGGGCAGGCTGCGGTAAAAGTCCACGTTCCGCTTCTTGGGCTTGCGCGATCGGCAGGAAGGGCGGCAGTAGATGCCGGTCGTCTTCACCGCCGTGAAGAACAGCCCGTCGTAGCGCGCGTCGCAGGCCAGTATTTTTTCCCACATTTCTTCGAAAGACAGCGAGATGACTTGTTCCAACGTAGATCCTCCTTTTTCCGCGTTCGGCAGCCGCTTTCGAACCGGTTCTGCTCTTATTGTACCAGCCCTTGCGCCGAAAGAACCTCCTTATTATTGCTCTCATGCTCCCCGGAATAGGCGCGGCGGCGGACGGGAGAGTTTGACAGAATCGGGGGAAAAACGTATGCTCTTTTTAATCGTAATTATTACTATTAAAAAAGTTCGGGGTGGAGAGCATGGAAGTTTTCGATTGTATTGTGGTAGGCGCGGGAGCGGCGGGGATCGGAGTGGGCTGCGTGCTTAGGGATTTGAATATTGAACGGTTCGTCATTTTGGACCGAAGCGAGATCGGGGCCTCGTTTCGCTGCTGGCCGGCGGAAATGCGGATGATCACGCCTTCTTTTACCGGCAATGCGTACGGGATACTCGATCTCAATTCGGTGTCGCTCAAGACGTCTCCGGCGTATACGCTCGGGACCGAGCATCCTTCGGGTCCGCAATACGCGGATTATCTCGAAGCGTTGGCCGCGTACAAGCAGCTGCCGGTGCGTACCGGCGTCGACGTGCGGCAGGTGCGTCCGCTCGAAGGCGGGGGATTCGAAGTGGAGACGGACGGCGGAGTGCTGCGCAGCCGCTATATGATCTGGGCTGCGGGCGAATTTCAATATCCGCACACGGCCGGTTTTCCGGGCGCGGAACACGCGATCCACAGCAGCCTGGTCCGCGAGTGGGCGCAGCTGCCGGGCGGCGAATTCGTGATCGTGGGCGGCTACGAGAGCGGGGCGGACGCGGCGATCCATCTGGCGCGCAGCGGCCGGAAGGTCACGATTATCGACCGGAGCGGCCGCTGGACGGAAAAAGGGAGCAGCGATCCGAGCCTGACGCTGTCCCCGTTCACCAAAGACCGGCTTCGGCAGGTCGAAGACGGCCGAATCAGACTGTTGGCCGGCCATGAGGTCCATTGGATCGAACGCAAGGAAGAAGGCGGCTACCTGATCTACAGCGAGACGGCCGAAGGGGAAAGCCATTTTCTGACGACCGAACAGCCGCCGATTCTGGCGACCGGATTCGCCGGCAGCCTGCGCACGGTCGAAGCGCTGTTCGAGCACGAACCGGACGGCCGCGTCCGCCTGAGCGAGCACGACGAATCGACCCGCGTGCCGGGGCTGTTTCTGGCGGGGCCGGGCGTGGCGCACGGAGGATTGATCTTCTGTTTTATCTACAAATTCCGTCAGCGCTTCGCCGTGGTCGCAAGTCAGATCGCCGAACGTCTCGGCGTCGACCTCGCGCCGCTCGAACCATACCGCCGCGAAGGGATGATGCTGACCGATCTGTCCTGCTGCGGGGAGGATTGCACATGCTGAACCGGCATCTCCGACCCGCCGCTGCTCGCCGGTCGGTCGCTCTGATCGGCTTCGAATCGGCCGGCAAATCGGCGTTGTTTCGCGGGTTGACGGGGAACGATACCGGCGGGGAAGCGAACTTTCGCGGTTCGACGGTACAAGCCCGCCGGGCTGTGCTCGGCTTCGATCATGAACTGGTCGACCTGCCCGGGCTCAAAAGCGGAGACGACAGCCGGACGACGCGGGAAGCGGTGGCGGAACTTGGCGCGGCCGACAAAGTCGTGCTCGTCGTGCGCGGCACCCATTCGGCGCTCGAACTGCTTCTGCTGCTCGAAGCCGTGCCGCTTGGGCAGCGCCCGGCGATGCTCGTGCTGACTTTTGCCGACAAAGTGTCCGGCAGCGCGCACGAATTGGAGCGGCATTACGCCGGAACGCTCGGCATTCCGGTCCATGCCGTCGATGCCCGCACGCTGGCGCCGGACCTGAAGCAGCGGCTGCTGCACTCGCTGGAAGAAGTCGCGCCTGTGCGGCGGCAGCCGACCTGCGCCGTACCGCCGCCCGGCGCCGCGCCGGCCGATGCGGGGCCCAAGGTAATCGGCTTCGATTCGCCGCATTTGGGTGCGCCGCTTGCCGGGCTCGCGGCGCTGCTGCTGTTCGCGGTGCCGGTGCTGCTCGCGTACCTGCTGTCGACGGGCCTGCAGCCGCTCCTTGAGCGCTTCGCGATCGATCCGGTCAAGAGCGGTCTGGCCGGCCTGCCGCCGCTGCTCGAAGCGGTCGCGGCCGGCGATTACGGGGTGCTGACGCTCGGGCTGTATTCTTTTTTGTGGGCGTTTCCCGTCGTGCTGCTGCTCGGCGTCAGCCTGGCGCTCACCGAAGAGAGCGGCCTCAAAGACCGCATCACCGACGCGCTCGATCCGTGGATGCGCCGGATCGGGCTCAGCGGCCGGGACCTGATCCCGGTCTTGTCGGGGTTCGGCTGCAACGTGGTCGCCGTATTCCAGAGCCGCGCGTGCGGGTCCTGCACGCGCAAATCGTGCGTATCGCTGATCGCGTTCGGCTCCGCATGCAGCTACCAGATCGGCGCTTCGCTGTCGATCTTCGGTTCCGCGGGCCGTCCGTGGCTATTCCTGCCGTATATCGCGCTGCTCGCCGGAGCCGGCGCGCTGCATACGCGAATCTGGAACCGCGGCGCGGCGGGCGTGCCCGAGCCGGGGTATGCGCCGCGGACTTTTTTGCAGCGTCCGGGTCTGCGCGCCGTCAGCTGGCGGGTACGCGCCGTCGTCAAGCAGTTTGCGCTGCAGGCGATGCCGATCTTTATCGGCATCTGCGCCGCGGCCGCCCTGCTCCAGTGGAGCGGGGCGATGAACATGCTGTCGCGCTGGGCGGCGCCTCTGCTGGGGCTGCTGAACCTGCCGGCGGAAGCGGCGGGCGGCGTCTTGTTCTCGATCTTGCGCAAAGACGGGCTGCTTGTGCTCAATCAGGGCGAAGGCCGCTTTATTGGGGAGATGAGCGCGGGTCAGACGTTCGTCCTGGTCTATCTGGCGTCGACGCTGACTGCCTGCCTCGTGACGCTGTGGACGGTGCGCCGCGAGTTGGGCTGGGCGTTCGCGGGATCGCTCGCCGGCAAGCAGGCGTCGACGTCGCTGGCCACGACGGCGGTGCTGGCGCTGCTGGTCGCCCGGATCTGACCTTGTCGCGCGGCATGACCAAGAAGCAGCCGGATCCATCCGGCTGCTTCTTTGGCGTGGGGACAAACCGCGCACGGAAGTTCAAGCACACTTTCCCTGCCCGGGATGCGGCTTCACGTTCGCGGGTCTTACGGTTTGGCGTAGCGGATTCGCGCCACCGCGTCATGCTGATGGATCGATTCTTCGTTGCGGCATTCTACCGTAAACTGCCGGATAAAAGGGCATTCCGCAAGGTCTGCCGCCGTCAGCCGGGCCAGATCTTCGACGAAGCGCGGATTTTCGTACGCGCGCTCGGTGACCGCTTTTTCGTCCGTCCGTTTGAGTACGGGATGCAGGGAGGCGCTGGCGTTCGATTCGGCCGCGTTCAGCAGCACTTCGCACCAGTTCAAGTCCAGCTGCGCCGGGTCCACTTCGGCCCGAATCCGCACGATGCCGCGCTGGTTGTGGGCGCTGTATTCGCTGATTTCTTTGGAGCAGGGGCACAGCGTCGTGACGGACACCGTAAGGCCCACGTTCAGCCGAAACGCCGGCGTCTCGTCTTCCCGATAGACCGCTTCCACGAACAGATCGGAATGAGCAAGGCCGATTCGGCCGGAAGACGGAGCGGCGCGTTCGTAGAACCACGGAAATTCCAGCGTGACGTCCGCTCCGCTCTGGTCCATCGAACGGGCCAGATCGCGGACGAAGATCTGCAGTGTCTCCGGCCGGGAGACGAAATCGATGTCCCGGTAAGCGTTCAGCTGTTCGGTCAGGCGGCTCATATTGATACCTTTGCTGCTCCAGTCGAGCGTGGTCGTCAGTTCCAGCGCGGCAATCGAAGTCTGGTGATACGGAGGCAGCGGAGAACGCAGGACAATCGGGTGTTTGACCGCCGTCACACCGACCTGCTGAATTTCGAACAAATAGTCGTCGCGGCGATTTTGCAGATCGGTCATGTCTTCTTTTCGGGTCGCTTTGCGGCCCGGAACAGCGTCCGTGGAGCCGAAACGGCGATGCCGTTCGGACTTGGAAGGCCAATTGGAAGGCAAAAAGGCTGTCATAAAAAGTCTCCCGTCTGTACGGATGTGATCCGGATGATCTTATAAATAGTAATGATTACGCATAAAAAGTCAACCGGAATCGACAAAAAAGCGGAAGCCCCCGTAAGGGCTTCCGCTTTTTCCAAGTTATTGGATTCGCCGATCCGATGACCGGGCACGCCGCTCAGTTCAGGCCCAGATACTCTTTGAGCCCGGCGACGATCGCTTCCGCGACTTTTTGCTGGAAGTCTTCCTGCACCATCAGTTTCTCTTCCTCGCTGTTGGTCAGGAAACCGATCTCCAGCAGCGCGGCCGGCATGTTCGTTTTGCGGATGACGACGTAATTGGCCTGCTTGGAACCGCGGTCCCGGAAGCCTGTCGCCGCCTGGACATGCCGTTGGATCGTGTCCGACAGCAGTTTGCTGCGCGCGGAGTCGGCGTAGAACGTCTCGGTTCCGACGGCGCTTGACGATGCCGCGTTGCCGTGAATCGACAGGAACACGTCCGCGCCGGCGTCGTTGGCAATCTTGGCCCGTCCGTCCAGCGGGATGAACGTATCGTCGCTGCGGGTCATGATCAGGTCGATCCGCGGGTCCTGCTTGAGCAGGGCCGCGACTTTGAGCCCGACTTCGAGCACCATATGCTTTTCTTTGACACCGGTGATGCCGATACCGCCCGAATCCTGATCGCCGTGTCCGGGATCGATCACGACGACTTTTTTGCCGTTCGTGCCGATCGGAGGCGCGGCGCCGCCGTCGTTCAGATCGACGATGACGAGGCTGCCCTGCGTGTACAGATTGTAGCCGACGGCCCGGTTGAGGTCGAGCACGACGCGCACGGTCGAAGGATTGTCGCTGTAGAGCGAGTAGCGTACCTGCTTGACGGCCGAAGAATTCCCGATCGGCAGCGTAGCCACCTGACCGAGCTTCAGCGGGCCGTTCTGGAGCAGGCCGCTGCCGAAATAACTGCCCGGCAGGTCGACCACGATGCGGTCCGGACCGGACAGCACGGTGCCGGTCGGCGTCACGGCCGACGCGGCGGAGATCGTCAGGCGGTTATCGCTGAAGCTGATGCCGTCGATCGAAGCGAGAGACGCCGGCGCCGGATCGACCGCAGGCTGCGCAGGCACGGCCGGAACGGCGGGAGGAGCGCTCGGCACAGCCGGAACGGTCGGAGGAGCGGCCGGCACCGGCGGGGTCGACGGACGCTCAAGCTGCGTTTGCAGATAGACCGTCCGGCTGGCCTGTTCCCATTTGACGCCCAGGCCCAACTGCGAGCCTACGAACCGCAGCGGCACGTAGGTCGTGTCGGCCTGCACGAACGGGGCCTGCTGCAGGGCGACGTCGCCGCCGCCCGAACTTGCGGTCAGGCTGCCGAGCGTGAGCACGAGCGGGGATACGGCGCTGCCGATCGTAATCCGGCCGGCCGCCTTGTTCCAGTTCACGTCGTAGCCGAGCTGCTGCGAGACGACCCGGATCGGGACCATCGTCGTCCCTTTGACGACGAGCGGCTCGGCTCCGTCGATTGCCCGGCCGTCCAGCACGATACTCGTGCCGGCTCCGGCGGCCGCGGCGGACGAATACGTGCCCGGCAGAATCAAGGCGAACAGCAGAGCGACGGCCAGCAAGGCGGCAGCCGTCTTTTTCCATGCGTGTTTTCCAAATTTCATTCTCACTTCTCCTTTGTGTCTGGTCGAGAGGAATCGGACGACTGTTTCAAGGATACGGACGCATGCGGGAGACGAAAAGTTTCTTTAGGGCAAAAAACGTTGCTTTATACAAAAATAAAGCATATGCCCGCCGAATTCAACACTTTTTACGTTTGACAGAATGGCTGCAAAGCCGTATATTCTGATTAATCGTAATAATTACTATTAAATAACGCGGCAGTCGGACTATCCGGTTCGGGCCTGCCGATGCGAAGGAAAGAGGAGAGAAGCTTGATGGATACCTGGACAGCGAAACGGCTCGAAGCGCTGCTGCGCGGCTATATTTCGGAGAAGATTCCGCCGAGCATGCGAACGGCCGTCCGCATCGTGTACCGATTGGAAGCAGACCGCGTCACGCTGACGGAAGAACGCCCCGAATCGCCGCGCGAAGGCTGGACCGGCAAAGACCTGGCCCAGTTCCGCCTGGAACGGGGAGCCTGGAGCGTGTACGCCAAACAGGGCGAGGGCCCCGAAGAATGGGTCGCCGCCCGCTCGATCGAACCGAGAATGGATTTCGAAGATCAGCTGGAGCAGTTCGAACTGGACCGTGAAGGTCTGTTCTGGAAGTGAAGAAGGTTGATCTTCGCTTTGCGCTGCACCGGGCGCTGGCCCGGGCGGGTCATCTGGGCTTTGCCCTGCTCGGCGTATCCGTCATTACGTTCGCCCTGATGCATCTCGCGCCGGGCGATCCGGCGGAGATCATGCTGCGGGCGGACGGCATCCAACCTACGCGGGCCGCGGTCGAAGCGCTGCGGGCATCGCTCGGGCTCGATGCGCCGCTCCCGTTGCAGTACGCGCATTGGCTCGGCCGCATCGTGACGCTCGATTTCGGCGTTTCGCTGATGACCGGGCGCCCGGTGCTGGGCGAACTGCTCGGCCGGCTGCCGGCCACGGCTTGGCTGGCCGTATGCGCGCTGCTGTCGGCCGCGCTGCTGGCCGTGCCGCTCGGCGTCGCTTCGGCGCTGCGTCCGAACCGGCTGCCGGACCGGATCGGACGCGCCGTCTCGCTGGCCAGCGTCTCGATGCCGTCGTATTGGCTCGGCCTGCTGCTCCTGCTGTACGGAGCCGTGAAGTTGGACTGGTTCCCGGTCGCGGGCATGCACGGTCCGTTCAGCGTCGCGCTGCCGGCGTTCACGCTCGGCTTCGGCATGGCGGGCCTCTACGTCCGCCTGATTCGGACCGGCCTGCTGGACGTGCTGCGCCAGCCGTATATCCGGGCTGCCCGGGCCCGCGGCCTGAGCGCCGGATCGATCGTCGCGGGGCATGCGCTGCGCAGCGCGGTGCTGCCGAGCCTGACGCTGCTCGGCCTGCAGATCGGCAGCCTGCTCGGCGGTTCGGTCATCGTGGAGACCGTGTTCGCGTGGCCCGGCATCGGCAAGTTCGCGGTGGAAGCGATCTACGCCAAAGACTACGTCGTGATTCAGGGCTACGTGCTGCTGACCGCGCTTACGGTCATGCTGGTCAACCGGCTCGTCGATGCGGGCTGCCGGCTGCTCGACCCGAGAATTCGGCGGGGCTGAACGCAAGCGCGGCAGACCGGGAAGCAGATCCGCAAAATGTACAGGGACAGGACAGGCAGCATGAACAGGCAGGATGAACGGAGGTTGGGACACCGGAATGGACAGAAGTCAACGCAGGCCGATCGAAGCGGGAGAATCCGCCGGGCCGCCTGCTTCAAAATGGGCCTCAAAAGCGCCGGTCTGGGCGGGAGCGGCCATCGTGCTGCTCGTGCTCGGAGCCGGCGCGTTCGCGCCGCTGCTTGCGCCGAACGATCCGCTGGCGGTGGAGATGGGTGCGCGGCTGGCTGATCCGTCCTGGCGGTATCCGCTCGGCACGGATCATCTGGGCCGCTGCGTCTTGTCGCGCCTGCTCTATGGGACGCGGCTGTCGCTGTTCCACGCGCTGATCGTTCTGGCCGCGGTATTTGCTATCAGTATCCCGGTCGGCCTGCTGGCCGGCTACGCGGGCGGCCGGACCGACCGCTTCATCATGCGGATCATCGACGTACTGCTCGCTTTTCCAAGCCTGATTCTCTCGCTCGCGGTCGCCGCGCTGCTCGGTCCGGGGGCGCTGCATCTGCTGCTGGCGTTCGCCGCGGTGTGGTGGGCCGGATATGCGAGAATCATCCGGGGACTGGTGCTTCAGCTCAAGCAGCGCGACTATATCACGGCGGCCCGCGCGGCCGGTTCGTCGCCGGGTCGGATCGTTTTCGATCATATTTTGCGCAATGCGGCCAGGCCGATCGGCGTGCTGGCTTCGATGGAGCTCGGCACGATCCTGCTGTCGCTGGCCGGATTGTCGTTTCTCGGGCTTGGGGCGCAGCCGCCGACGCCGGAATGGGGCATCATGCTTAGCGACAGCCGTCCGTACATGCAGACGGTGCCGGAATTGATGCTGTATCCGGGACTTGCGATCGCCTTGTCCGTGCTGGGGTTCAACCTGCTGGCGGAAGGGCTGCGGCGGCCGGATTGAAAACGGAGTCGAATGCAGCAGACGCAGCTTGAATGACAAAGACAGCGCTTGAATGTAACAGACGGAGCTTGAACGAAAAAGGAGGGTGGACGTGAACGGATTATCGGTCGAAGCGGTGTCGCAGACACTTCCGCTGCTGGAGATCCGCAGCCTGACGACGACTTTCCCGGGAGAACACCGGACGTTTGCGGCGGTGAACGACGTCAGTTTGACCGTGAGAGCGGGCCGGGTGACGGCGCTTGTCGGCGAGAGCGGCAGCGGCAAGAGTGCAACGGCGCTGTCCGTGATGGGCTTGATCGACGCGCCGGGACGAATCGAAGCCGGAGAGATCCGGCTCGGCGGAATCGATCTGCGCGGCCTGTCGAAGAAATCGCTGCAAGCCAGCCGGGGCCGGGAGATGGCGATGATTTTTCAGGACCCGGTCCAGGCGCTCAACCCGGTCATTCCGATCGGACGCCAATTAACCGAGACGATCCGGCGCCACCGATCCAACGTGAAGCGGGCGGAAGCGCGCCGGATCGCGATCGAGCAGCTGCGGCGCGCCGGGCTGGACGACGCCGAGAGGCTCATGTCGGCGTACGCGTTCGAGCTGAGCGGCGGCATGTGCCAGCGGATCATGATCGCGCTGGCGCTCGTGTCCGGCGCGAAGCTGCTGATCGCCGACGAGCCGACGACGGCGCTCGACGTCAGCGTGCAGGCGTTCATTCTGCGCGAGCTTGACCGGGTACGGCGGGAAGACAACGTCGGCATTCTGCTCATCACCCATGATCTCGGCGTGGTCGCCGAGCTGGCGGACGATCTGTACGTCATGCGTGCCGGCCGGATCGTCGAGTATGGGGAAGCGGCAGAGGTATTCGACAATCCCCGGCATGTCTACACGCAGGAACTGCTGGACAGCCGGTTATGAGGAGCGTTTGGCGATGAATGTGCTGGAAGCGGTCGAATTGACCAAAGTTTACGAAAAAAGAAACGGCTGGAACCGCGGCGGAGCGCGCTTGAACGCGCCGCCCGCGGTTAGCGGCCTGTCGCTCGAACTGCGGCAGGGAGAGACGCTGGCGCTCGTCGGCGAGAGCGGCTGCGGCAAAAGCACGCTGGCCCGCATGCTGCTGAAGCTGGAGCCGCCGACCGCGGGCCGTATCCGGTATCGGGGAACCGATATTACGGATTGGAATTTTCGGCAGATGCGCGAAGTGCGCAGCCGGATGCAGCCGGTGTTCCAGAACAGCCTCGCTTCGTTCAATCCGGCCTTTACGGTGGAGAAGATCGTGGGCGAGCCGCTTCGCGGCGCCCGATTGGAACGCGCAACGGTTGTCAGCCGGATCGCCGAGACGCTGGAGTCCGTCGGTCTGGGATCGGAGTATCTGCGCCGCTATCCGTCCGAACTTAGCGGCGGCCAGCAGCAGCGGGTCGGCATCGCAAGGGCGATCGCGTGCGAGCCGGAGATTCTTGTTCTGGACGAACCGTTCTCCAGCCTCGATTACAGCCTGCGCAAGCAGGCGATGCGGCTGCTGGACGGGTTGAAGCAGCGGCTCGGCTTGTCCTATTTGTTCATCACGCACGATCTGTCGGCTGTCGGCACGTTTTGCGACCGGGTCTCGGTCATGCGCCGGGGAGAGATCGTCGAACAGTGTCCGGCCGCGGAATTGCAGCTCGGCGAGCGTCATCCGTACACCCGGATGCTGCTGGATTCGATTCCGGTGTCGCATCCCGCATTGAGGAACAGATAAGGGAAGCGTAGGCGGCGGATACATTCTTTTACATAGAAGCAAACAGAGAAAAGGGAGTTGGAATCATGCATAAATCGAAAGTGTGGCAAAAAGGAATGACGGGCGTGATCCTGGCTGCGGCGCTGCTTGCGGGCTGCTCGAACGGAGGCGGAGCGCCGGCGACTTCGGCGGCCGGCAGCGATTCCGCCAAGCAAGAAGAGAAAAGGATCACGGTGGCCGTCTCGGGCGACGTCGGGCTGGATCGCATGGACGCGGGCGCATACGACGGGTCGATGAACGTGCATGCGATGATCTACGACGGGCTGGTCCGGTACGGCGCGCAGGGCGCGATCGAACCGGCGCTCGCGGAATCGTGGGACATTTCGCCGGACGGCAAAACGTACATATTCCATCTGCGCGAGGGCGTGAAATTCTCCGACGGTTCGGACTTCAACGCGGACGCGGTGAAGTTCTCGTTCGAGCGCTGGATTCACGATCCGTCCAATTCGCTGTCCGTTGCTTCGGCGCTGACCTCGCTTGAGACGCCGGACGAATATACGGTGAAGATGACGTTCGACCGGGCCTATTACCCGATCCTCACCGAGCTGACATTCGCGCGTCCGGTACGCATCCTGAGTCCGAACGCCGTCGAGCCCGCGGGCGACGTCAAGGGCAAGTTCGTCAAGCCGATCGGAACCGGAGCCTGGATGGCCGACAGCTACAAAACGGATCAGGAAGCGGTGCTGGTCCGCAATCGCAATTACTGGGGCGAACCGCCGAAATTGTCCAAAATCACGCTTCAGGTCATCCCCGATCCGCAGTCGCGCGTGCTCGCGCTGCAAAATAGCAGCGTCGACCTCGCCGGCGGACAGATGGGCCGCCTGCCGCTCGAAAGCCTGCCCGTGGTCGAAAGCGACGATAAGCTGAATCTGCTCAAGTCGGCAGGTACCAGCTCGCACTTTATCGTCTACAACGGGAAAAACGAGCATCTCCAGCAGTTGAACGTACGCAAAGCGATCAATCTGGCGATCGACAAAAAAAGCGTCGTCGACGACCTGATGGGCGGCGTCGGCAGCGAAGCGCGCGGGTTGTTCCCGCCGACGGTGCCTTACGTGACGGAGAAGAACAGCCGCGGCTACGGCTTCGATCCGGAAGAAGCGAAGCGCCTGCTCCGCGAAGCGGGCTACAAGGACAGCGACGAAGACGGAACGCTCGACCGCGGCGGCGTTCCGCTCAAGCTGAACTTCGTGCTGCAGCAGGCCGATTTCCCGGAATGGAAACCGATGGCCGAGCTGATCCAGTCGGAGCTGCAGCAGATCGGGATCGCGGCCGAGCTGCAGGTGCTGGAGCCGAACGCGTATTACGACGCGCTGTGGACGACCAAAGCGTACGACATGATCATCTACCGGACATACGACGACGCGTATAATCCGCACTCGTTCCTGTCTTCGCTGTTCCATTCGACGAAGGAAGCGCCGGCGGTCGCCTGGTCGGACGAGCTTCTGGAGCAGCAGATCGACACGGCTCTCGCTTCGACCGACGAAAGCGCGCGGCAGACCGCATACGACGACATTTTCGCAAGGCTGGACGAACAGGCGATGTATGCGGCCGTTTATTTCCCGGATGACCTGTTCGCCGTCAACAAAAGGGTGCAGCATGCGGAAGCGGGCCATACGACGTTCGAACCGATCTTGTGGAACCGGCTGGACGTGACCGAATGAGCAAGCTGCAGGCGATCTCGAACTATTGGACGTCCGGCGCCGACGGCTACGACAAAGTGATCCATACGCAGTTCAAGAGCCGCCGGGAAGTCGCATTTTGGCAAAAAAGATTGCAGGAAGGGTTGGGCGATCGCCCGGCCCAGCAGGTGCTTGACGTCGGAACCGGACCGGGGTTCTTCTCTATCCTGCTGTCCCGGCTCGGCCATCTTCCCCAAGCGGTCGATGCTTCGCCGGGCATGGTAGAGCGGGCGAGGCGCAACGTGGCGGAGTTCGGATTCCCCGACGTTCCGGTATCGCTTGCGGACGCGGCCGATTTGTCGGCCATTCCGTCCGGCAGTTTCGACGCGGTCGTCTGCCGGGACGTCGTCTGGACGCTGCCCGATCCGTACCGCGCTTACGCCGAATGGCATCGGGTGCTGAAGCCCGGCGGCAGACTGATCGTGTTCGACGGCAACTATTTGTACGAAGAAGACCATTCGCTGCCGGCCCGCATGCGCTACGGCTTCTCCTGGCTGCTCATTCTGGTGACGGAGCGCCGCCTGCGCAAGCCCGAAAGCCGCAAACGGACCGTGCTGAGCGATCTGCCGTTCGTGCAGGTGCTGCGCCCGGAAGAAGACGAGCGCGCGCTCGCGCAGGCCGGATTCGAGGCTGTGACGATTCGCCGCGATCATATGTCCGCGAAGGAGCTGCCGCTGCACCATTTGAAATACGGCTTCCAAAAAGGCGTCCGGTTCATGATCGTGGCGACCAAGCCCGAGGCTTAGCTGGTTCCGCCCGTTCGGACCGTTTCGACCGACGGAGCGGGGAGCGGTTATCTTAGACGCGGTGAGCACAGTGAGCGCGGTAGAAGCAAGGCCCTTATTCGTCAAAAGCGGCAGTCCCGTTCAACCGGGGCTGCCGCTTTTTTGCATCGATTTTGAACCTGTTTCGGACTTGCTTCGGACTTGATTTGAAAAAAGCGGTTGACCTGAAATCGATGACACACTTTAAGCTTGACCCATGGAGAACGGACAGACCCCAACAAGGAGGGAAAAACGATGAAAATCACGCAAATCATTAACGAACATACGGTCGTCGCGCAGGAAGAGTGCAGCGGGGAAGCGTCGTACTGGATCAAACGCCCCGAAGCAAACGAAGAAGGACGGCTGTTGTTCGCTGTGCTCGAACACGCTTTCGAGACGATCGAGCGGCGCTTCGGCATCGGAGCGGCCGACGTGTCGGTGCTGACGTACCGGCGCTTCGCGGAACATCTGCGCACTTCGGTGCGCCGCGCCCTGCGCGCGGAGACGCGCGCTTCGGCTACGGACGGAACGCTCGGCGGGCTGATCCGCCGGCATATGCCGGATTGTTACGCCTGCGCCGGCGAGATCCGCGCGGATCTGGAACGCCGCTGCGGCGCGCGGCTGCCGGAAGACGAGATGCTCGATTTGATGCTGCATGTGCATAAGGTCATCTCGGTTTCGGCGCTGCGGCACGCCTGATCAGATAGGTTCGCCGTGCGCCGCGGCGGACGCGGGCAGCGAGCGCATTCCCAGCTTGTCCGTTCCCGTGCGGCTTACGTACAGTCCGCGTGCGACGGCAGGCGATCGCCGAAGCGATCCGCTGCGCGATCTCGCAGCCGGCGGGCGTAGACGTGAACGAACTGGTCGTCCGACCGGCCAAGGATGCCGTCTGACCGCGCGACAAAAAAGAGAAAGCCCCGACGCCTTCAGGCGTCGGGGCTTTCTGCGTAAGGCGCTGTATTCGTAAAGCGCTCAAGCCGTACGTTCCTGCGTCGGTTCGGCCGAATCGGCCGGTCGGGTACGGAATTGTCCCGCTGCCGATTGCAGGTTGTTCGACAGCTCGGCGAGCTGCTGCGCGATTCCGCTCAATTCTTCGGCGGAACGCTGCTGCTCGTCGGCGCTGGCCGATACTTCTTCGCTCATGGCCGACGTCTGCTCGGTAGCCGCGGCGATATCGTTCATATGCTGCTCGACTTCGCGGCGCGCGTCCTGCATGCTGGTCGTCCGCTCGTCGAGCCGTCCCGCCAAATGCTCGACCTGGCCGGAAATTCTCAGCACTTCCCCGAACGTCTGCAGGCAGCCGGAAATTTGCGCTTCCTGTTCCTGCGCGCTTACGCGGTTCGTCTCGAAATGCTTGTTCATCCGCCCGACCTGCTCGACGAAAGACGACAGAATCTTTTCGATCTCCTGAATGGAGTCTTTGGATTGGCTGGCCAGATTGCCCATTTCGCCGGCGACGACAGCGAAGCCTTTGCCGGCTTCGCCCGCCCGGGAAGCTTCGATCGTCGCGTTGAGCGACAGGATCTGGGTCTGCTTGACGATATTGTTCAGCTGTCCGCTGATCGAAGACGCCATTCTGGACTTCTCGTCCAGTTCGCGCGACATGGCGGTCAGGTCGGCCGTCCGCCGCGAATTGTCGCGGCTCTTCGCCAGCAGTGCTTCATGCTCGCGGCTGACTTCGCCCTGCACCGAACCGAGCTGCACGGACATGTCCGTGAACTCCCGGACGTAGGAACCGACTTCGTCAATCATGCCGCCGAGCCGGTCTGTCAGCAGGGAAGCTTGTTCCGTCTGTTCGGCCTGCTGCGTCGATCCGGCAGCGATCTCGCGAATCGCCCGCGTCAATTCTTCGGCCTGCATACGGTTCGTGCCCGAAGAAGATTCAACGTGGCCCGCCGATTGAACGAGCGTCTGCGAGCCCTGCTTGATCTGTTCGATCATGCCCGCTACCCTCGAAGTCATATGCTCGGTCAGCGTCGCGATATCGCCGAGCTGGTCTCCGGTAATCCGGGGCACGGAGATGTCCAGATTGCCTTCGGCGGCTTGTTCCAAGCCCTGCTTGATGCCGGATACCTGCTTGAGCAGGCGGTTGACGACCAGCAGCATGATCAATACGGAGAGCAGCAGCACGCCCGCGAATACCGGAATGACGATGCGGTAAGCGTTCGACAGTGTAAGCGACGTGACCTCGGCCAGCGTATTCGCCGAGACGTCGACCCCGAGATACCCGATCGCTTTGCCGTCGGCATCGAAGATCGGGGTAAAGGAGGAGAATAGACTGCCGAACAGCTCGTTATGCACGACAGCGGTATTGGCCGTTTGGCCCGCCAACAACGGTCCCCCGACGTCCGCATCGAATACGACTTCCGTGCCGAACGGCGAATAATTCTCGTCGTCCCAATCGGCGCCGTCCACCGTATAAATCCAGCCCGCGTCCGTTTTGTTCATCATATACACGTAGAGAACGCCCGACTGCTTGCGCAGATTGGCAAGCTCTTCCCGGAGCTTGCGGTAGGCTTCGTTGTCTTCGCCTTTTTCGTAAATGGTTTGAATCGCAGCCGATTGCGTGCCCAGCCATGCGGCCGTATTCTCGGCGAGCCGCTGCGTATCTTCCTGCATGGTAGCCAGCGCCGCCTGTTCGACTGCGGACCGGGTCATTACGACAACAAGGATTCCGATGACCAGAAGCGGCACCAGAATAATCAGGTAAAGTTTGCCGCGCAGCCCGAATATTTTGCGTTTATTCGTGTGCAAGATCGATCCACCTCCAGAATGTTCGTCAGACTCTTTATTATCGTCGAAAAATGTCGCAATTTGAATAGTATCCTGTAAACAGATAACGGCAGCCGGAGCGTCGCAGAGCGGTTCACGGTTCTTCAAAAACCCGGACGGAGTCCGCCCGTCTGCTGCCGACTCTGCCGCATTGTTTACTTCCCGGATACAATTCATTGGCTTTTTCGAGATATTCTTTCGGTATAGTGAACACATCGAGAGCAGCAAGTTCATCATTCATCGTCATCAATACGGTCCGGAGGCGGAGACAAGCGCTCCGCAGGACTGCAACCCGGGAGGACACTTTATATGAATACGAAAAAATGGATCGCAGCAGCAATGGTAGCCGGCATGACCCTTTCCGCTTCGGCAGGCGCTTACGCCGCCGCGAATATCGAAACGATCAAAGCCCAGCTCAATCACGGCCTCGGCTTCGTCGTGAACGGCCAGACTTACGCGCCCAAGGACGCTTCGGGCAACAGCCTCGATCCTATCGTGTATCGCGATACGACTTATTTGCCGGTTCGGGCTCTCGGCGAAGCGCTGAACGTGCCGGTTACGTACGATGCGGCCGCGCAAAAGGTCGTGATCGGCAAGTCCGGCAGCGGTTCGGGACCGGTCGTCAAGCCGGATTCGGCAGCCGGTCTCGTGAACGTCACGTATACGGCCTCGCAGAAACAGGCGGCCAAAAAAGCGTTCGCGGCGTTCGACGGCTTCACAACGCCGTACGCGCCGATGCAGGCCGTCAAAGGCGACGTCTTCCGCAGCGTGGCGGCCGGCGGCGACTCCGTGACGTACGTGTTCGACAAGATGAAAGTGGCGATCGCGCCGCGCGACGACTCGTTCGGTTACGACTTGACGCCGGTCACGCTGTCCAACGGCATCAAAGGGAACTGGTACAAGCCTGCCGGAACAGACATGCTGACGTTCCCGCTGGGCGATCGCTTCGTGACGATCTTCTCCGAAAAAGGTGCGCTGAGCAAAGCCCAGATCCAGCAGGTTGCCGTGCACGTGGCGAAAGCTTCGTTCTAAATCAAGCTCAATCAAGCACGCAGCACGCCCGGATCACCGCTCCCGATTTTCTCGAATAATCATGAAGGAAGCTTCGCCGCCGCGATACGGATCGCGGCGGCGATTTGTTTTTCCCAGCCGAGGATGCGCTGCTGGGAAGCGTGAATCCGGCCGAGCTGGTCGTACATCAGCGTCAACTCCGCCGCCGCGGTCATGGCGCTGCCCTGCTTGACGGCGGAGCGATACCGTTTGTAAGCGGCTGCCCGAGTCTTGTTAAACGCGGCGATCGACTTGTTCTCCGCCGTCACCTGTTTCTTGCATGCGGCGGCGGGCGCAAGCGCGTCCTTGACGATTTTGGCTTTGGCCGCGGCCTGCTTCTTGGCGGCAGCCAACTCTTCCTGGGCTGTTTGGATCTCCAGCCTGGCGGCCTGCACGGAAGGTTTCAGGTTGTTGCGCTTCAGGTCGAGCAGGTCGATCCGCTTTTTGTTTTTGCTTTTGCGGGCTTCGGCGGCCTGCCGGCCCAGTTCGCGGTATTGTTCGAGCAGCGGGGCATGCCTGGACTTGAGCGCGGCGATCCGGGCTTGCAGCCGGTCGGTGTCGGATCGGCCGATCCGCCGGATCGCGTCGTGGACAGCCTTGAGCCGGCTTGCGCTGTCTTTGCGCAGCGCCTGGATCTCCATTTTCTCCAGCTTGTTGACGGTCTCAAGCGCCGTATACCCGTCGTAGGCCGTATCGAGAGCCGACAACGCCGCAGCCCATGCGGTGCCGGAGCTTGAAGCGAAGGCGCGTTCGGGCGGCGCGGCAAGCGCAAGCAGCAGGCACAGCACAAGCAGCGGGGCGAACAGACGGACGGGCAGGCGGCATTCGAAACGGGCGGACAGACGAACGAACATGGACAATCAGCTCCTCGTATAGGCGGATTAAACGGGCGAAAACGCAAAAAAAGCACCCTGCGGAAAGGTTCGAAAACCTTGTCCGCAGGGTGCTTCCCCGCGCCGTTCATCCTGATTTGCGTTCACTATATCATGGCCCCGGGAGCTGCGTCAATCGCTTTTGGAACGCTTGTTCGATCGATTTTGCCTGTTTCGCCCGGCGCCCAAAACCGGTACAATCAGGGCGTTGGGTAAAAGGCAGAGGAACAGGCAGGGAGGGATCGGGATCGAGCGAAACGGCAACGGAAACGGACAGTCGGACCGTAGCGGGCATCAAAAACACGGACATGAAAAATATAACGGGCAGGCGAAGCACGGCGGGCAGGACAGCGAATCGGACGGACCTCGCGCGGGCGAAGCACAGATTTCGGGCCGCGGGCGGCAGGCCGGGCCTGCCCGGATACGGTTCGTCGCCGCGGCTGCGGCGGTGCTGGCCGCGGCCGCCGTCTATTGCGGGCTGCGGCAGCTGTGGATGCCGGCGTGCGCGTTGACGGCGATCGCCGTCTTGACGGCGGGCGCGGCGCTGCTGCCGCGGAAGTTCGCCGAGGAAGCGGACACGGGCGACGAGGCGTCCGGGGACAGCGAGTGGCTGCTGCCGGACGAGCTGCTGGACGAATGGATTTCCGGCGGGCGTATCCGCCAGGCGCTGATCGCGGCCAGCGGAAGAAGGCAGCCCGATCCGGGCGAACCGTCGGGCTATTCGTATTGGACCGGGTTTCAAATCGTGCTCAAGCACGAAGATGACGGCCTTCGCTATACGAAGACGTCGCCTTTTCGGCGTATGGAAGACCGCGATCTGCTGGACGAGATTTTGCGGCGGTTCCATACGGCGGGCATCCCGGTGTTGGTGACGGATCTCAATCTCGGCGCGGTGCGGCCGGCGGAATTCGCCGGACTCTACGACGGACTGCCGAAAAGACCGTACGACTGGGAGCCGTTCGAGCCCGGCCTGCGTATGGCGGAAGCGGCGTTTGTGCAGCCGTACCGGCCGCCCGGATCGCCGGCGCGAGGCGCGGGGTCTTCCGGCGGCGGACGCTGATCGCGCCGTTATTCGCAGCGCGCTGGCTGCCGCGCCCGAATTCAATTGGGGCGGAAATATGGTACACTGGCTGTCGGAGGCGGGAAGTATCCGCCCGACAGCTTATTGCCGGTTAAGGAGACATGCACCGTGAAATTGATTTCCTGGAACGTTAACGGCCTGCGGGCCGCAGTCACCAAAGGGTTCAACGAATATTTCGAACGGGAGAATGCCGACATTTTCTGCGTGCAGGAGACGAAGCTGCAGGAAGGGCAGATCCTGATCGAGCCTACCCGCGAGTATCATCAATATTGGAACTACGCGGTCAAGAAAGGGTACTCCGGCACGGCGGTCTTCACCAAAGTCCGTCCGCTGTCCGTCCGGTACGGAATAGAGCTCGATTCGGAAGACGAGGGACGGATTCTGACGCTGGAATACGATTCCTTTTACCTCGTGAACGTCTATACGCCGAACGCCAAGCGCGATCTGACCCGTCTGCCGTACCGGCTGGAATGGGAAGACCGCTTCCGCGATTACGTGACCCGGCTGGACGCCGCCAAGCCGGTCATCGTCTGCGGAGATCTCAACGTGGCGCACCAAGAGATCGACCTGAAGAACGCCCGCCCGAATATCGGCAACTCCGGCTTTACGGACGAAGAGCGCGGCAAAATGACCGAGCTGCTGGATGCCGGCTTTATCGACACGTTCCGGTATTTTTACCCGGACCGCGAAGGCGCCTACAGCTGGTGGTCGTATATGATGAAAGTCCGCGAGCGCAATATCGGCTGGCGCATCGATTATTTCCTCGTGTCCGAGCGTCTGGCGCCGAGGCTGACCGACGCGCGTATCGACTCCGAGATGCTCGGAAGCGATCATTGTCCGGTCGTGCTGGAGATCGCGTCCGTTTAATGATTTCTTTAATAAAAACAGTCTTTTTGCAAATTTACTTTAAAAAAAAGCGGTTTTATTATAAGATTCCCTTAGGATAAAACGATCAGGGGTATTCGGATATGGAATACGTTTTGGGAGAAGAATTGAATAGGCATTTGGTTCGGGGCATAGAAAGTGGTTACAATGCGTATGCTCTTGAAAGAAGCGAGAAGCGTCAAAGCATGCGCGTAAGTGCGGCTTATGCTTGGGTGAAAGGGAATCATATCGATGATCAAGTATCTAGGGAACTTGAGAAATTGGGTGCTGACTTTCGAGACGATAAAGCCGGATATACGTGGTCTTATTTGCAATTTTCCATTCCCGATTCGAAATCTCTCCTGCTGATCAAAAATGCAACGATTCTCAAAGGCCCCAAAAAATTGCCCGAACTGGACGTTAAAAACCCGGACAACTATTTGATCGAGCTTTCCCAAATCAATTCTAAAATAAATTTCGAAGAACTCAAACCGGAACTCCAAGGGGTTATGAAGTTTGATGAGATTATCCAAAGTTCATTAAAAGAAGTTCAAAAACAAGCAAAGCTTTCCGAATTCGATCGTTTTTATATCGCAACTTATGAGATCGAACCAAAAAGTCGCATGCTGTCCAACGTCTCCCTTTGGATGCCTGAATTCAAAGAAGGAAACCGAGTGGAAATGGTTTTAATCGACGATTTGTCTCCCCATCTTGGGAAAACCGGAATAGAAATGGATATTGAAGCAATCGGTGCGCTTTCCAGTATGCCCGAGGCCGAGTATTCCGGTGAGGTTGAAGAATACGGCTATTCGATCGCTTCGAAAAAAGCGGAAGAAAACGCATAGAAATAACGATTCATTGTTTCAGAAAGAGGGCTGCTATCTATGTTTATTGGAGAAAAACTGAAGGATATTCGTTTGTTGTATGGATATTCCCGAAGCGACTTGGCCCAACTTCTTGACGTAACCGAGCAATCCGTATGGCAATACGAGAACGATTATAATGGGCCCAAATTAGAAGTCGTGAACAAAATGAAAAATATATTCCATGTTAAAACTAAATATTTTTATGATTCGAGATCAGTCAAGAAAACGGTCAATCCAAGCCTGATCGCCTATCGATCCAAAGAAATCAATAGTGTGAGTCGCACCAAGTACGAAGCAGCTCATTTGGAGCATATAGAGGGATTGCTTGATCTTTTCGAAAAATATATCGTGTATCCCGAAAATAAACTTTTGGAGATTCGGAATTATTCAATCCATTTCATTATTCAAAACGAAAAAAAGTTGGAAAGATCAGATATCATACAACATTTAGCGCTTTATGTTAGGGAATGCCTGAATATGAACAATCAAAATAATCGCTTGCTGTTTATTCTTGAGAAAAACGGAGCCTTTATTTTTGAAAAATCTTTGGGCAGTGAAATAGGTGCGTACAGCATATGGAGCGACCAACAACGACCGATCATCATGTTGGGAAATCAAAAAAAATCGGCTGTTCGAAGAAACTTTGATTTGGCACATGAATTGGGACATTTGCTGCTGCACAACCAAATGGATATGAGTGAACTAACTAAATCGGAACATCAAATCATCGAGCGCGAAGCTAACGATTTTGCTGCTTTTTTCTTGATGCCTCCAATAGAATTTGAGAAAGATTTAGATACTGTTCGCAAAATATCCAATCCGAATTCATACGTGGAATTAAAACAAAAATGGCAAGTTTCCATACAGGCCATGGCGAATCATGCCTATAGGCTAAATAAAATGACGTATGATCAACAGCGTTATTTTTATGCCTCCATGAATCGAATGAATTATACCGTACATGAACCGTTGGATCACGAATTGAAATTAGTCCGACCCGGAAAAGTTCTAAGTTCCATACGGTACATTTTTGAACAAAAACTTGCTTCGGTAGAAGAAATAATTGATATCACTTTGTTTGATGAGAAGTTGCTTTCCAAAATTTTAGGGTTCGAAGAAACCTTTTTTCAACAATACAGAAGAGAAAAAGAGTTTTATAATAATGTAACCGTATTGGAAAGAAAATTAAAAATTCAATAGAATAGAACCATACTCGTTTTAAAAATCAAAATAGGATACTTTGAAGCGGCCGTTTTAAAGCTCAAGCGGCCGCTTCTTTAATTTGGACAGGGGATCTTTATTTTTACCTCTTCATGTAAAGGCTTTCATCGTCTAAGGTAACAAGATGGAGACGAATGCCGATGAAAGATTCATGTCCGGTACGAGTGGACAGTCGGCCCGGACAATGCGAAAATATCGAAAAAAAGGCAGCAGGAAGGAGTCGAGTATGGATATTCTGGGCTTTTACCGCAGAACGGTCAAAAATAATTTGTTTACCAAAACCATTCTGCTCTTCTCCTTCATTACGATCGTGACGATTATCGCTTTTTCGTATTTCATGTTCGTCTCGATGTCGCAGTCGGCGGTGCGGCGGGAGCTGGACAACCAGAAAGCGGCGATGTCGGCGATCGACCGGTATATCGGGCTGCGCGTCGGCGAAGCGAATTCGATCATGCCGGACATTTACCGGGACGACGCGCTGTCGCTTGACCTGTCCTACTTTTTGATCCATCCGTATTCGGATTATGTGCGCTACCGGCTCGACCGGTACAGCCAGACGGGCATCGATTCGGCAAGCGCCAAAGCCCATCTGGAAAACGTGCTGGAGACGCGGCCGGATATTCGCACGCTTGCGCTGTACAGCAGCGAACAGCAGGCGCTGTACGCGTACCATCCCGACGGGGAATTCCGGGTGGTACCGGTCAATGCTTCGCAGTCGTACGTCCCCGACGCGATGGCGCTGGAGAACACGAACGTGTCGGAGCCCAATGCCTGGGTCAGCCGGGCGCTCGGAGGTATCGGGGAAGCGATGTATTCGGTGTCGGTGCCGGTCAACGACAAGCAGAGCCTCAAAAATCTGGGGCAGCTGAGCGTCTGGTTCGATTCGAGCCGGCTGTGGAACGCGTTGACCGCTTACGAAAAAGAGTTCAAAGGAAACATTTTCGTCTTGTCCGCGGACGGGCGTGTGCTGTTCGATACGTCGGGCCGCTTTTACGGAGAACGCTTTCCGTATGCGGAGCGGCTGGAATCGGTGTATGACGTCAACTCGTCGGGACCGGCGCCGGAGAACGGTCTGTACTTCAACAAGCTGGCGTCGACGTCGGGCGGCTATACCGTCGCGGGCATCATGAGCGAAGCGGAGGCGGCGCAGTCCTATCGCAATCTTCAGCGCACGATCGTGACGATCGGAGCGGTGTGCATCCTGTTCGCCATTTTGGTGCCGTCGCTGTTCATTTTCAATTTTGCCAAACGCACGAACCGGATCATCCGGCTGACCCAGCGGGTCAAGCGCGGCGATCTGAAGACGCGGCTGCAGGATACGAAGGAAGACGAGCTGGGCCAGATCGCGAGCAGCTTCGACGATATGCTGGACGAGCTGAATCAATACATCGACCGGGTGTACAAAGCGGACATCAAGCAAAAACATACCGAACTTGCGGCGCTGCAGGCGAGGGTGAACCCGCATTTTCTGTACAATACGCTTGAAGTGATCCGGATGCGCGCCGTGTCGCAGGGAGCCAAAGACGTCGGAGAGATGATCTACAGTCTGTCGATGCTGTTCAAAAGTTTCGTGCGGCAAAAAGAGAGACATACGCTAAAAGACGAACTGGAAGCGTGCCGGCTGTACCTGGAGCTGTTCCGTATCCGCTACAAAGACCGGCTCGCGTACGATATCCAGGCCGATCCGGACCTGCTCGACGCCGAAGTGCCCCGGCTGTCGGTGCAGCCGATCGTCGAAAACTATATCGTGCACGGCATTCGCAGCCGGGACGAAGACAACCGGATCGTCATCTTCGCGCATCGGGAAGAACGCGATATCGCGGTGCGGGTGAGGGATAACGGAAGAGGCATCCCGACGGAGAAGATGGCCGAGCTGCAGGCCGGGCTGCTGCGAAGCGGCGAAGAACGCGAAGGAGAAGGCGGATTCGGCCTGCGCAGCGTTCACGAACGGCTGCGACTGCTGTACGGGCCGGAATACGGGATTGCCGTGCACAGCGCGGGCGATGGACAGGGCACGTCGGTAGAAATCCGGTATCCGGATTCGGAAGAGGGGGAACGGCATGTACAAAGTGTTTCTGGTGGATGACGAACCGTTTATTATCGAAGGCTTGATGGACATTATCGACTGGGCTTCGTTCGGCCTGGAAGTCGTCGGCAGCGCGCTCGACGGCCGCGAAGCGCTGGAGGCACTGCGCGATACGCCGGCCGATCTGCTGCTGACCGACATCTCCATGCCGGAGATGACCGGACTTGAGCTGATTCGCCGCGTCCGGGCATTCCGGCCGGAACTGAAAGTCATCGTGCTCAGCGGATTCAACGAATTCGATTACCTCAAGGAAGGCATGCGGCTCGGCATCGAGAACTACCTGCTCAAGCCGATCAACGTGGAGGAGCTGGAAGCGACGCTCGCCAACGTGACCGAGAAGCTGCGCCGGGCCGAGCGCGAAGAACGCTTCGGTGTGTTCGGAGCGCGGATCATCCGCGATAACGTGCTGCACCGCTGGCTGACAGACCAGATCTCGCAGGCCGAGTTCGACGAACGGGCCGGCCTGCTCGGTCTGCATTTCGGCCATACGTCTCTCGGCGTGCTTATTCTGCGCTCCGCCGACCGCAGCGAAGAGCTGCCGCGGCGGGCCGAAGAAGCGCTGCAGGGCGAAGCGGACTGCATCGTGTTTCGCGATATGGACGGCGACGCGGCCGTCGTCGTGACGCTTGCCGCGCACGAAGACGAAGAGAAGCTGACGAACATCGCCCGCAGGCTGGAAGAGCGGCTGCGCGAAGACGGGCTGCGGATCGGCATCGGCAGCGCGGGACCGCTGCCGCAGCACGGCCCGGTCAGCCGGAGCGAAGCGAAGAAAGCGCTGGAATACGCGCTGGTCGACCCGGAGCGGCGACTGTTCCGCTACGCGCCGCCGGCCGACGCGTCTTCGGCGGCGGACGTGTCCGGCACGCTGCGCGCCGATCTCGGGCGCGAGTACGGGCGCCTCGTGCTGGCCCGCGACCGCGAAGGGCTGACGAAGCGGATCGGCGAAGACATGGCCGCGATCAGCAAAGCCGAAGGCATGACGCCGGAAGAGCTGCAGGATATCGCGCTCGGCGTCTGCGCCGACTTTCGCGCCGTACTGCGCGAAGTCAAACGCGAGGACGACGGCGAGCCGTTTCTGCAGGTGCTGGAACGCATCCGTACCGCCACGCATATGGAAGAACTGGTCGAAGCCGTTCGGCGGGCGGCCGAAGAAACGGTCGGCATGCTGAACCGGGATACGCGCAGTCCGGTCGTGCAGCAGGTGCTCGGCCATGTCGCCGCCCATTACGGCGAAGAGCTGTCGCTCAAAATGCTCGGTTCGCAGTATCACGTGCATCCTGTCTATCTCGGGCAGCTGTTCCACAAAGAAACGGGCGAGACGTTCACCGACTACCTCAACAAGTACCGGATCGAACGCGCCAAAGAAAAGCTGCGCACGACGAGCCACAAAGTGCAGGACATTTCGCGCAGCGTCGGTTATTGGGAAACGGGCTATTTTTACAAACAGTTCAGAAAGTACGTGGGCATCTCGCCGACGGAGTACAAAACGCTGCAATAAAGTTCGGGCGAGGCTTGATTCGGTGCTCCAAGGGATATGCAATCCTTTAGCCAAACCAAGCCAAGCCAATGGTGATTTTCATGTTATTTTCATGTAAATTAATCTTTCATTTTCATGGCAGAGATCGCCTTCGGGGCGGTCTTTTCTTTATTTTGTACACCGATATATTGGATTTCAATCCTTTTTGAAAGTGCTTTCATGATTTAGAGTAAAGATAGTTCTTACGGCAAGACACACAGACAGCTATTCAAAAGAGGAGGCCAATTTTATGCACAAAGGCAAAAAAAGACGTTCGGTCGCGATCTCGATGTTGGCGGCGCTCAGTCTCGCACTTTCCGCATGCGGAGGCGGCGGAGGCAATGCGGCATCGGGCGGCGAAGGCGACGCGGAGAATCCGGTCGACCTGATCTGGTACACGATCGGCACGCCGCAAAAAGACGTGGACAAGGTCATGACCGAGGTGAGCAAATATACAGCCGAGAAGATCGGCGCGAACGTTACGATGAAGATGATCGACTGGGGCGATTACCAGCAGAAGATGCAGGTACTGGTCGCTTCCGGCGAACCGATGGACATCATCTTCACGTCGTCCGGCGGCTTCGATTACGTGCAAAATGCGCGCAAAGGCGCGTTTATGGAACTCGACAGCCTGATCGACGAATACGGCAAGGACATCAAGGACACGATCGATCCGGCCTTCCTCGAAGGCTCCAAAGTGGACGGCCACAACTACGCGATTCCGGCCAACAAAGAGCTGCCGCAGCAGGAAGTATGGCGCTTCAACAAAACGGTCGCCGACGAATACGGCGTCAAGACCGACGGCGTCCGTACGCTGGACAGCCTGGAGCCACTGCTCAAGACGGTCAAGGACAAAGCGCCGGATATTACGCCGTTCGCGATGGACAAAAACTATGTGCCGTACGTGCCGTACGACTACGTGATCCAGAATCTGCCGATGGCGGTGAAGCTGGACACGACGGATTACAAAATCGTGAACATCCTGGAAACGCCGGAGATGAAAGAGGCGCTGACCACGATGAACAAATACTACAAAGCGGGCTACGTCGCTCCCGAAGCCGCCACGACCGGTTCGACGACCGATCTGATGACTTCCGGCAAATGGCTGCTTGACCGCGCGCAGACCCAACCGCTCGCCGACAACTCGTGGAGCGCAAGCTACGGCTACCCGGTCGTCTCGACGCCGGCCAGCGACGCGATCATCACGAACAACTCCGTGCAGGGTTCGATGATGGCGATCTCCGCCAACTCCGAATACCCGGAGAAAGCGATGGAGTTCCTGAATCTGCTGAACACCGATCCGGTGCTGCGCAACATGGTCGATTCCGGCATCGAAGGCACGCATTACAACAAAACGGCCGACAACCGCGTCGAGAACCTGCCGGAAGCGAAAAACTACGACATGCCGTCGTACTCGCTCGGCAACAACATGCTGCTCTACCTGAACCCGAACGATCCCGAGAACAAATGGGACGAGTTCAAAACGTTCAACGAAGCGGGCGTCGATTCGCCGATCCTCAGCTTCAACTTCGATCCGAAGAACGTCTCGTCCGAACTCGCCGCCGTGCAGAACGTCAAGGAGCAGTTCTGGTCTTCCCTGATGACCGGTACGGTCGATCCGGAAACGTACCTGCCGCAGGCGATCGAGAAGTTCAACCAGGCCGGGCTTGAGAAAGTCATGGCCGAAGCACAGACGCAGCTCGACGCCTGGAAAGCCGAAAACGGCAAATAAGCAGGCGGGCCATCAAACGGACGACCGGGCAACCAAGCTTGGGTCGTTCGCATCAGTAAACCAAAACGGGAATCGGGCGGGCAGGCACACGCCCGGTTCTTTTTATACCGATTTCGGGGTGACAAGGAGGGCAACATGACTATGGGAAACTTTTTGAAAAACTTAAACCGCAACAAAGTGCTGCTGTTCATGGTGCTGCCGGGCGCGATCTGGTTCTTCTTCTTCTCGTATCTGCCGCTTGCGGGCACGATCGTGGCGTTCAAGGAATATCGCGTCAGCCGCAAAGGGTTCTGGGCAAGCATCTTCAACAGCGAGTGGGTCGGCTGGGACAACTTCAAATTTCTGTTCAGTACGGAAGACGCCTTCGTCATCACGCGGAACACGCTGCTGTATAACATCGCGTTCATTGCGCTCGGCCTGGTGTTCTCGGTACTGATGGCGATTATTTTGTCCGAGCTGGTCAGCCGGAAAATGTCGAAAATTTATCAGACGGGCATGTTCCTGCCGTACTTCCTGTCCTGGGTTATCGTCGGCTACTTCGTGTTCAGCTTCCTGAGCATGGACCGCGGCCTGCTGAACCAGATGCTGGGCTGGGTCGGCATGGAGCCGGTTCAATGGTATTCGGATCCGAAGTATTGGCCGTATATTCTCGTCTTCGTCAATCTGTGGAAAATGGTCGGTTATAACAGCGTCGTCTATCTGGCGGCGATTCTCGGGATCGACCGGTCGCTGTACGAAGCGGCGATGATCGACGGCGCGAACAAATGGCAGCAGATTCGCCGGATCACCATTCCGATGCTGACGCCGATCATTACGATCATGACGCTGCTGGCCGTGGGCCGGATCTTCTACGCCGACTTCGGGCTGTTCTACCAGGTGCCGAGAGACTCGGGCACCCTGTACGCCGTGACGAACGTTATCGACACGTACGTCTACCGCGGACTGATGACGACGGGCGAGATCGGCATGAGCGCCGCCGCGGGCCTGTATCAATCGGTCGTCGGCTTCACGCTCGTCATCGTGGCGAACTACGTGGTGCGCCGAATCGACAAAGACAGCTCGCTGTTCTAAAAAAAGCAGGTTCACCAAGCGACTTTTGCACAAGAAAGTTCAAGAAAGGAAGGTGTCTTCATGGCCCGCAAACCGAAAGCGAAAGCGATCCGCGATTTTCAACAGATTACGCCGGTATGGAACGTCATTTTCAACCTGATCGCCGGCATCTTTGCTTTTATGTGCGTGTTTCCGTTTCTGTTCGTCGTCATTATCTCCCTTACGGACGAAAGCGTGCTGGCAAGCGAAGGCTACCGGCTGATTCCGTCCAAATGGAGCCTCGGCGCGTACCAATACATCTTCGAGAGCGGCGATACGCTGCTGCGGGCTTACGGGGTGACGATCGCGGTCACCGTTATCGGCACGATTCTCAGCCTGTTCATGATCGCGCTGTACTCGTATGCGATCTCGCGCCGCAATTTCCGCTACCGCCGCTTTTTCTCCATCTTCGCTATCTTGACGATGCTGTTCAACGGCGGTATCATCCCGACCTACATGATCGTGGCGCAGCTGCTCGGGCTCAAGAACAGTATCTGGGCGCTCGTGCTGCCGCTCGCGATGAACGCGTTCTACGTCATGATCCTGCGTACGTTCTATGCGACCAGCGTGCCGGACGCGCTCGTCGAATCGGGCAAAATCGACGGCGCCGGCGAGTTCCGCATCTTTTTCAAAATTATCGTGCCGCTGTCCCTGCCGGGTCTTGCGACGATCGGATTGTTCAGCACGCTCGGGTATTGGAACGACTGGTTCAACGCGCTGCTGTATATCGACAATCCGAATCTGGTGCCGCTCCAGTCCATGCTGATGCGGATCGAATCAAGCATGCAGTTTATCCAGCAAAACTCGGCCAACAGCAATATCAGCATGGCCGCGCTCCAATCGCTGCCGCAGGATACGGCGCGCATGGCGATGGTCGTGCTGGCGACGCTGCCGATCATTTTCGCCTATCCGTTCTTCCAACGCTATTTCGTGCAGGGTTTGACCCTCGGAGCGGTGAAAGAATAAGTTGGAGTTCGGAATAACATTCGGATTGAAAAAAAGAACATGGCGGACGCAGCGCGTCCGCACGCCAAAGAGGAGGACCGCCCATGACGGAACGGACAAGAGTTGCGGTGACGGAGAGACCCTGGATGAACGGGGACTTGTCGGCCGGGCAGCGCTCGGAGCTGCTGCTTGCGGCGATGACGGCGCGCGAAAAGGTAGGGCAGCTTATTCAGCCGTTCGGCTGGATGACGTACTCGCGCCAAGGCGGAAAAGCGGAATTGACCGAAAGTTTCAAAGAGCAGGTGCGCGCGGGCGACGTCGGTTCGCTGTACGGCACGCTGCGGGCCGATCCTTGGACGGGCGTCACGCTTGCGACCGGATTGTCGCCGGCGGAAGGCGCCGAAGCGGTCAACGAGATCCAGCGCTACGCCGTCGAATATTCACGGCTCGGCGTGCCGCTCTTGATCGGCGAGGAATGTTCGCACGGGCATATGGCGATCGGAGGCACGGTGTTCCCGGTGCCGCTCGCGATCGGCAGCACGTGGAACGTCGACCTGTACCGGGACATGTGCCGGGCGGTCGCCGCGGAGACGCGGGCGCAGGGCGGGGCGGCAACGTATTCGCCGGTGCTCGACGTCGTGCGCGATCCGCGCTGGGGCCGGACCGAAGAATGCTTCGGGGAAGATCCGTTCCTGATCGGCGAAATGGCGGTCGCTTCGGTGGAAGGGCTGCAGGGGCAGCGGCTGGACGCGCGAGATAGCGTCGCGGCGACGCTGAAGCATTTTGCGGGCTACGGCGCTTCCGAAGGGGGGCGCAACGCGGGCCCCGTACATATGGGCTGGCGCGAGCTGCTCGAAGTCGACCTGTACCCGTTCGAGCGGGCGGTTCGGGCGGGAGCGGCTTCGATCATGCCGGCCTACAACGAGATCGACGGCGTGCCGTGCACGACGAACGAGCGCCTGCTCGGCGGCATCCTGCGCGGCGAATGGGGCTTCGACGGTCCGGTCATTACGGACTGCGGCGCCATCGACATGCTGGCGGCCGGCCACGATACGGCCGAAGACGGCGAAGACGCGGCGCTGCAATCGCTGCGTGCCGGCATCGACATGGAGATGTCCGGCGAGATGTTCGGCCGCCATCTGCTGGCGGCGTTCGAAGCCGGCCGGCTGGAAGCGGACGTGCTGGACCGCGCGGCGCTGCGCGTGCTGAAGCTCAAGTTCCGGCTCGGGCTGTTCGAGAACCCGTACGCCGACGCGCAGCGGGCCGCCGACATCATCGGCAGCGAAGAGCATGTGCGGCTTGCGCGGGCGCTTGCAGCCGAGAGCGTCGTTCTGCTCAAGAACGACGGAGGCGTGCTGCCGCTTGTGGGCAGCACCGGCCGCGTGGCGGTCATCGGTCCGAATGCGGACCGCGGCTACAACCAGCTCGGCGATTACACGTCGCCGCAGCCGGAAGGGAGCGTCGCGACCGTGCTGCGCGGCCTGACCGAGCGGCTGGGAGCGGAGCGCGTCTCGTACGCGCCGGGCTGCCGCATTCGCGGCGAATCGCGCGAAGGCTTCGCGCGGGCGCTGGAATGCGCGGCGGAAGCGGACGCCGTCGTGCTCGTCATGGGCGGGTCGAGCGCCCGCGATTTCGGCGAAGGCACGATCGACCTGCGGACCGGAGCTTCGATGGTCACGGGCGAGGCGGTCAGCGATATGGACTGCGGCGAAGGCATCGACCGCATGACGCTGGGTCTGTCGGGCGTGCAGCTCGACCTGATCCGCGAAGTGAGCGCGGCGGCATCCGGCAAGCCGGTCGTCGTGGTCTATATCGGCGGGCGCCCGGTCGTGGAGCCGTGGGTGGAAGAACACGTGCCCGCGCTGCTGCAAGCGTGGTATCCGGGGCAGGAAGGCGGCCATGCGATCGCCGACATCCTGCTCGGCGACGTCAATCCGTCGGGCCGCCTGACGATCTCCGTGCCCAAACATGTCGGGCAGCTGCCGGTTCATTACCTCGGCAAGCGCTCGCGCGGCAAACGGTATCTGGAAAACGATTCGAAGCCGCGCTATCCGTTCGGCTACGGGCTCAGCTACACGTCGTTCGAGTATTCGGATCTTGAGCTGACGCAGCGCCGGCTGGCGCCGGCCGAGATCGAAGCCGGCGGCCGTGCGGCCGTATCGGTAACGGTTCGCAATACCGGGGAGCGCGCGGGAGCGGAAGTTGTCCAGCTCTACGTCTCCGACGCGGTCAGCGCCGTCACCCGTCCCGCGAATGAACTGAAAGGGTTTCGGAAGATCTGGCTGGAACCGGGCGAGAGCCGGCGAGTGAATTTTGACATCGGCGCGGAGCAGCTCCGCTATATCGGACCGGATCTTGTACCGGTCGTCGAACCGGGACTGTTCCGGCTGCGGATCGGCCGTCATGTGCAGGACACCCACAGTATCGACTTTATCGTCGGAGAGGAATGAGAATCCATGCAGCGTTTGAACCGTTTTATCCATGAGCTGTCGCAGCGCCAGTGGCTGCGGCAGGAAGAACTGAAGAGTTGGGACATTACCCGGTCGACCTACGGCCTGCCGGGCCAATATACCGGGGTCGAGCCGTATCCGCAGGGCAAAGAACTGAATCCTTTTCCGAGCCAAAACGGCACGACCTATTTCTTCCGCGCGAAGCTTGAACTGCCGGCAGATTGGAACGCGGACACCGCAGGGCTGATCTTCGATTCCGGCGGCGAAGGGCTGCTGCGGGTGAACGGCGCTTCGTATCAGGGCATCGACGACAACCATACGTATGCCACGCTCGATCTCAAGCACGTCGGCCGGACGCCGGAACTCGAAATCGAAATGTTCGATATCATTCCCGAACCGCACGATCCGCTGAACCGGCAGGCGACGATCAAACCGCCGATCACGTCGATCCGCAGTCTGCTCGTGCTGCCGAACGAACCGGTGCGCAGCCTCATGTACACGGTGACGGTCGTGCGCGATTCGGCGGCGCTGCTGCCGGACACCGATTTCCGCCGCGTGCGCCTGATGGAAGCTCTGCACGGCGCGATGGATGCTTTTACCGGATTGAACGAAGCGGACGTGCGCGAAGGCGCGGCGGTCTCGAACATCGAACAGCAGCTTCGCACCCGTACGCTCGAGATCGGAGGCAACAACGCCGAAGGCCGCGAGATTATGGTCGGCCAGTCGCATATCGATATCGCCTGGCTGTGGCCGGTGCGCGAGACGGTGCGCAAGACGAGCCGCACGTTCTCGAGCGTCGACACGCTGATGCGCGAATACCCGGATTATCTGTACACGCAGAGCCAGCCGATCCTGTTCGATTTTCTCAAGCAGAACGATCCCGAACTGTACGAGCGGGTCAAAGCCCGGATTCGCGAAGGACGCTGGGAACTGGTCGGCGGCATGTGGGTCGAACCGGACCTCAACATCCCGAGCGGCGAATCGCTGATGCGCCAGATGCTGTACGGACAGCGCTTCTACCAGGAGGAATTCGGCAAAATCTCGCGTATCGAATGGCTGCCGGACACGTTCGGCTACTGCGCGTCGCTGCCGCAGATTCTCAAGCACGGCGGCGTGGACTATTTCATGACGACGAAGCTGAACTGGAACGATACGAACGTGTTCCCGTACGATCTGTTCCATTGGGTCGGCATCGACGGAACGCCGATCCTGTCCTACCTGAACCACGGCGTCAACGAGCACACGCATCCCAAAGACGTGCACGAACACTGGCAGTCCTACCGGCAAAAAGACAAACATCCCGAGCAGATGCTGCTGTACGGGCACGGCGACGGCGGCGGCGGCGTGACGCGCGAGATGCTGGAGTATATCGACCGCGCCGAGCTGATGGTCGGCCAGCCTTCGAGCCGCTACGGCACGGCGGTGGAATTCTTCGACGGCATCCGCCAGGCCGATCCGGAACTGCCGGTCTGGCGCGGCGACCTGTACCTGGAGCTGCACCGCGGCACGTATACGACGCACGCCTACAACAAGCGGGCGAACCGCAAAGCGGAAGTGCTGTACCGCGAAGCGGAACTCTGGAACGTACTGGCGGCAGGCGCGGACGAAATCGTGGGCATGGAAGCGCTGGAGATCGCGCATACGGCGGAGTCTGACGGCGAAGCGCCGGCCGGGCTTGGCTTCGGCGCAGACGGCACGCTGCCGGCCCTGCGCACCCATGCCGGCTACGGCGAAGCGCTGGAATCGCTGCACCGGGGCTGGAAGCTGATCCTGCTCAACCAGTTCCACGACATTATTCCGGGTTCGGCGATCACGGAAACGTACGAGACGTCGGACGCGGAATACGCGGAAGTGTTCGCCGAAGGCAGCCGCAGCCTCGATATCGGCACGCAGTCGCTGACGGAGCGGATTCATACCGAAGGCGAAGGCACGCCGTACGTCATTTTCAACAGTCTGGGCTGGAATCGCTTCGCGTCCGTCACGATCGAACAGGCGGCCGGACAGGAAGCCTACGACTCGGCAGGCGAACGTCTGGAAGCCGACTACGACGCGGGCAGCGGCAGCCTGACCGTGTACGTGCCGCATATTCCGTCGCTCGGGTACACGACGATCTGGCTGCGCGAAGCGGGATCGGGAGAGGGAGTGGTTACGGGAGCGGGCGAACAATCGGCGTCTTCCCTGCGGGAAACGGCAGACGCTTCGGCACTCTCGGCGGAATCGGAGTTCTCGGCGGAAACGAAGTCTTCCGTATCGGACCGTCCGGACGCGGATCTTCCGGACTTGGCTCTTCCGGAACAATCGGCGATCGCGCCGCAAGCCGGCTTGGCTGGGGAAGACGGGTTCCCGGACGTCTGGGAGACACCGCATTACACGTTGACGTTCAACGACCGGGGCGAGATTGTCTCGCTGATCGACAAGCAGGCGGAGCGCGAAGTGATCCGGCCGGGCGAGGCGGCGAACGTCTTCCAGTTCTTCCATGACCGTCCGACGCAGTGGGATGCGTGGGACATCGATCCGCGGTTCGAGCAGCAGCCTGCGGGCGCGGCCGAGCTGCTGGAACGTTCGGTCGTCACTTCGGGCGGCGTGCGCGACGTGCTGCGCTTCCGCTGGAAGCTGGGCGAATCGATCATTGAACAGGATCTGATTTTGTACAAATACGACCGCCGCATCGATTTCAAGACGCACGTCTCGTGGCACGAAGCACATAAGCTGCTCAAAGTGGCATTCCCGGTCGACGTGCTGGCGGAAAAAGCGACCTACGAAATTCCGTTCGGCTCGCTGGAGCGGCCGACGCATCGCAATACGAGCTGGGAACAGGCGCAGTTCGAAGTATGCGGACACCGGTTCGCCGACGTGTCCGAGCGCGGCTACGGCGTCAGCCTGCTGAACGACTGCAAATACGGCTACGACATTCAGGGCAGCACGATTCGCCTGTCGCTGCTCCGGGCGCCGAAATGGCCGGATACGCAGGCGGATCTGGGCGAACACGACTTCACGTATTCGCTGTATCCGCACGCGGGCAGCTGGGTGTATGCCGATACGGTGCAGGCCGCCGCGGCGCTCAATCAGGAACTGCCGGTCGTGCGGACGACTGCGCACGCCGGCCATCTGCCGTCTTCGATGTCGCTTATTATTTTCACGGGCGAGCATGTTATACTGGACACGGTCAAGCCGGCCGAAGACGGAACCGGCATCGTCGTGCGGATGTACGAGTCGGCGGGCGGGCGCGAGACGGTCGGACTGAATTGGCGTCACCTCTTCGAGCGGGCGTTCTTGTCCGGCGCGTTGGAAGAAGACGGCGAAGAGCTTGAGCTGCTCGAGAACGCCGCCGTATGGCTTACGTTCAAGCCGTACGAGATCAAGACGGTCAAACTGATCCGGCGGAGCTAGACCCGAATCGGACCGGACTCCGGCTTGCGTTCGCTTCGGTCCCTTTGCTTCATTCGCCGGCGCTCCGCAGTAATCCGACAGCCGTTTTGACGGCCGAACCGGTTGCTGCGGCGCGCCGGTTTTGGGTTGAAGCGGCCAGGGATCGGGGATCGGTCCGCGAATCCGGCGAATCGAGCAGAGCAAACCGGGTCGAACCGGATAGAATCAAATTGGATTGGATTGGATTGGATTGGATCAAAGCAAATCAATACCGAACCAAACCAAACTAAAACCAAGCCAAACCAAATCAAATCGAAGCCAGCAAAAATCAAACCAAAGCCACCCAAAATCAAACCCAAATCCGGCAAATGTGATCGAAAAGTCAACATTTTGCTGCTAAAAAGGCCGGATTCATACAAATGTGATCATAAAGTCAACATTTTGAGCGCATCCTCGCCGATTTTCGCTTTTTTCGCCAAAAATGTGTTCATAAAAGCAACATTTTGATAAAAAAAGAGCTTTCAAGCGGAAAATGTGGTCAAAAAGACAACATTTCCTCGGAAGAGTCGAAAAGTGGCAAGCAAGAAGCAAGAAGCAAGAAGCAAGAAGCAGGAAGCAAGAAGCAAGAAGCAAGAAGCAGGAAGCAGGAAGCAGGAGTCGGAAAGCTCAAAGCAGAAAGCGGAAAGCAGTAAGAATCAAGCAGCAGACAAGTCGCACAAACAAGCACGCACGTCGCATAAAGCAGCAGACAAGTCGCGCAAAATAGCAGACAATTCGCACAAACAAGCACGTACGTCGCATCAAGCAGCAGGCAAGTCGCGCAAACAAGCACGTACGTCGCATAAAGCAGCAGGCAAGTCGCGCAAACAAGCACATACGTCGCATCAAGCAGCAGACAAGTCGCACAAACAAGCACGCA
>NZ_VPFK02000020.1:255660-394686 GCF_008634075.2 Saccharibacillus sp. WB 17
AAAGCAGCAGGCAAATCGCACAAACAAACGAACACGCAAATCGCACGAGCACCTTCAATCTTTTCCCAAAAAGGAGCGATTCTCTTGGAACAATTCAGACTTCCCAAAATCCCGATGCCCAAATTCGAACTGCCGCAGGCGGTGCAGGCCGTGCTGGACGAGGCGGACAAAGAGCTGGCGCACCGTCCCAAGCTGCTGCAGCTGTTCAAGAACTGTTTTCCGAACACGCTGGAGACGACGACCAAGCTGATGGACGACGGGACGACGTTCGTGATCACCGGCGATATTCCGGCCAGTTGGCTGCGGGACTCGGTTGAGCAGGTGGTGCATTACATTCCTTTTGCCAAAGAAGACAAGGATCTTCAGCGGATTATCGGCGGGCTGATCAAGCGCCATGTGCAGTACGTGCGGATCGATCCTTATGCCAACGCGTTCAACGAATCAGCCAACGATTGGCACTGGAACAAAAACGACGGCACCGAGATGTCCCCGTGGGTGTGGGAGCGCAAGTTCGAGATCGACTCGCTCTGTTTCGTCGTGCGTCTGGCTTACCTTTATTGGAAGGAAACGGAATTGACAGACATTTTCGACGAAGATTTCCGTACGGCAATGGAAGAGATCGTCAAGGTGTTCCGCACCGAGCAGTATCATATGGAGCAGTCTCCGTACCGCTTCGGCCGCGATAACGGCATTGCGCACGACACGCTGCAAAACAAAGGGCTCGGCATGCCGGTCAACTACACGGGCATGGTCTGGTCGGGCTTCCGTTCAAGCGACGACGCGTGCGATTTCCATTACAACATCCCGGGCAACATGTTCGCGGTCGTGGCGCTGCGCCAGATGCAGGAGTTTTTCGAATGGATTTTCCGGGATCAGGATTATGTGCGCGAACTCCAAAAATTGGAGCAGGAGATCGACCGGGGCATCGCGCTGTACGGCGTGTACCGCCATCCGGAGTTCGGGCCGATCTATGCGTACGAGACGGACGGCTTCGGCAACCACTGCCTGATGGACGACGCCGGCACGCCGGGCCTCATGTCGATTCCTTATCTGGGTTACACGAGCGCCGACGATCCGATTTACCAAAATACGCGGCGCTTCGCATTGAGCAAACAAAATCCGTTCTATTACGAAGGCAAGGCGGCAAAAGGAATCGGCAGTCCGCACACCCCGCCGAATTACGTCTGGCATATGGCGCTTTCGATGCAGGGGTTGACGGCGCAGACCAAGGAAGAGAAGCTTGAGTTGATTGCCATGCTGGAGAACACGGACGCGGACACCGGCTATATGCACGAAGGGTTCCATGTGGACGACCCGACGGTGTTTACGCGCAAATGGTTCGCCTGGTCGAACAGCCTGTTCTCGCAGCTTGTGTACCAATCGATGAAGGAGGGCATCCTGTGAGTGAAACTTATTTGAAAAAAGCGGCGGAGCCGGTGAACGGACGGGTGATCTTTTTCCGCGATCCGAGCTTTCCGGCTTCCGGCCCGCTGCCGAGCCTGAAAGAACTTGGCGCGTACGGCGTCGTGACGAGCGCGGCCGATCTCGGCGACGCCCTGAACGATCGCTGCGGCGACGGCAATGGCGTGCTGGTCAATCTGCATGCGCCGTATTTCCCGGAGAGCGCCTGGAGCAGCATCCTGAAGTTTCTCCAAAAAGGCGGCGGCCTGCTGAGTGTCGGCGGCGCGCCGTTCAAGCGTCCGGTACGTCAGGAAAGCGGCCGCTGGCGGATCGGCCCGGAGCAGACCGGCTATCACCAGCAGCTGCATATCCATGAAGCGCTGCCGGTGGACGCTTCCCGGGCAGTGCGCCTGGAAGCTTCGCCGGAGCGGCCGCTGCTGCGCGGCGACGAGTTCCTGTTCGGCGGGGGAACCGGCGCGGAGCCGGGCTCCGCTGCGGGCTCCGAGCCGGGCGCGGACTCGCCCGGAGCAAGCGTCGGCACCTGGAATCTGGTGCCGCATACGACCCGCGACGCCGATCTGCCGGAGCAGATGGGCTCGGCGGGCACGATGAGCACGTTCATCACGCCGCTGCTGCGGGCGTACGACGCGTCGGACCGGCCGATCGCGGCGCCGGTCGTGCTGTGGGAACAGGTACGCGGCGCCTTTGCCGGCTCGCGCTGGATCTTCGTGAACCGTCCGCTGACGGCGTCGCTGTCCGAAGGGCAGGGGCTTGAAGCGCTGGCGCGCTGGGCCGCGTTCTGCGCCCGGGAGACCGCGGAGCTGTCGCTTGCGACCCGCAGCGCGGTATACGAGCCGGGCGAGCGCGCGCGGCTGACGCTGCGCGCGCAGATCATCCGGCGCGCCGGGCTGCCGGCGAATCTGCCGGCTTTTGCGGGGCAGGAAGACGTCGGCCGGCTGATCACCGGCGGCAAAGTCGAGCGGATCGCCAAAGCCGGCGCGGGCCAAGCGCCGCAGGCGGCTGCGCGGCCGAACGGCGAAGCGGCGCAGCAGGCGCCGGGGCCGGATGCCTGGACGTTCCGCCTGAGCGTCGCGGCGCCGGACGGCTCGGAAGTATTCGCGCGCGAGATCGCGGCGCCCGTCACGTACGACTGGACCACGCTGAATATTCCGCTGGCGTTCGACGTCGGGCCGGGACTGTATCTCGTCACGTGCGCCGCCGAATCGCCGGAAGGCGAAGTGCGCGTGCTGAAGCAGGGTTTCTGGGGACAGGACGGGGAGCTGCTCTCTTCCGGCAGCCCGATCTCGGCGAACCGCGATTATTTCGTTCAGGACGGACGTCCGCTGCCGATCGTCGGCATGACGTATATGACGTCGGACGTGGCGCGCAAATTCCTGTTCCTGCCGAACGCGGCCGTCTGGGACCGCGACATGGCGGCGATGGCGCAAGCCGGCATCAACTGGATTCGGACCGGCATCTGGACCGCGTACCGCAACGTGATGCAGGCCGACGGGCATGCGTCCGAAGAAGTGCTGCGGGCGATCGACGCGTTCCTGCTGACAGCGGCCAAGCATAAGCTGCACGTGACGTTCACGTTCTTCTCGTTCACCCCGGAGACGTGGGAAGGCAAAAACCCGTACCTCGACCCGCAGAGCGTCGAAGCGCAGAAGCGCTTTATCCGCTCGATCGTCAGCCGCCATACACGGACGACGCACGTCGATTGGGACCTGATCAACGAACCTTCGATGTTCGATCCGCTGCAGATTTTCTCGAACGGGCCGCGTTCGCTGCATGACGAATACGAGCGGGCCGCTTTCGTGACCTGGCTCAAGCACCGCCACGGCTCCATTCACGAGCTGCGCGAACACTGGAACATGACGCCGGCCGAACTGCCGTCGTTCGAAGCGGCGGCCGTGCCGGAATTCGCCGACATCAATTTCGACGTGCAGGATATGCACAAAGGCAAAAAAGGCACGCGCTGGCTCGATTATTCGCTGTTCTCGGTCGAGATGCACAGCGCCTGGGCGGCCGAGCTGACGTCGTCGATCAAGCAGCTGGTCCCGGACCATCTCGTGACCGTCGGGCAGGACGAAGCGCTCGGCGCGCAGCGTCCGTCGCCGCTGTTCTACGAAGATGCCGTCGATTATACGACGGTACATTCGTGGTGGCTGAACGACAGCCTCGTCTGGGACGGCGTGTTCACGAAGACGCCGGACAAGCCGAACGTGATTCAGGAGACCGGCATCATGTACGTGGAGACGCCGGACGGCCGGGCGAAGCGCAGCGAAGCCGAGCTGCGCAACTTCCTGGAACGCAAATACGCGTACGCCTTCTCGACGGGCGGCGCGGGCGCGATCCAGTGGATCTGGAATACCAATTTCTATATGGATAACGCCAACGAATCGCATATCGGCGCGCTGCGCGCCGACGGCACGGAGAAGCCGGAAGCGGACGTCTCGTACGATTTCGGCAGCTTCATGGCGCAGGTGCGCGACCTGTTCCAGGGACGCCGCCTGGAAGAAGTGGCGGCCGTGTTCCCGTATTCGAACGATTTCTCGAACCGTTCGTTTGCGGTCGAGAGCACGAACCGGCTGACGCGGGTGCTGACGTACGGACTCAAGCTGCCTTTCCGGGCCGTGTCCGAATACCGTCTCGACAGCCTCAAGTCCCATCCGGCCAAGCTGATCCTGCTGCCGAGTCCGCACAATATGGACGAAGATTCGATGAAGAAGCTGCTGCGTATCGCCAAGACGACGCAGGCGACGCTTGTGGTGACCGGACCGGCGGGACTCGACGCCTACTGGCACGAGTCCGACCGCGCCGACAAGCTGCTCGGCATCCGTACGCTGTCGAACGTGCGGCGCGAAGAGATGCTGGAGCTTGACGGCGCACGCCTGCCGGTCTCGTTCGGCGGGCGCCGTATCGCGGAGACGCTCAAGGAAGTGCCGGCCGACGCCCAGGGCCGGGCGGACACGGTACTCGACGTGCCGAACGGCAAAGGGCGCTTGATCTGGAGCCCGCTGCCGCTTGAACTCGGATCGGGCGACGAGCCGATCGCCGCCTTGTACCGCTACGCCGCGAAGCAGGCCGGCGTCGTCGACGACCTGGACTGGCTGGCCGGCGGAGAATTGGCCGGCGTGTACGGCCGCAAGCTGAACTTTGCAGCCGGCAGCCTGTACGTATTCGTATCCGAATACGCCTGGGACACGGAGATCAAGGTCCGCGACCGCGCGACCGGCAAAGTGTACGAGTTCATGCTTGAGAGCGAACGCTCCGTGCTGTTCGCGGCGGACGCTTCGGGCGCGGTCACCGCGGTCTACCGGCCGCATGAAGTGGAGATCGAAGTCGGGGAATAGGCACGCAAGCAGACGGACAGCTGTCCGGGCATCGGCGGATGCCTCAAGACTTTCGGACTTTGCGGATCGAAGCCGTCTTCCGCCAAAACCGATTTCATCCAGGTTCGGACGCGTTTTCCCATGCGGAAAACGCGTCTTTTTTTAACGTAAAAAAAGACGTCCCCGACTGCACCCTCACCGTGTTCGAAGCCGTCGTTTTGCCTGCTTTCTGAGTCACACCGCCGTGTAAGGGTTAATTGGAGAAAGTGCGACGCAGGGGACTTTTTGTTGAAACTTTTCGGCAGGAGTCCGCGTCTATTTTGAACAGGAGGTGCTTGACCCATGAAAACCTACACTCGTGCGGCGAGCCTGCTCGGCGTACTGCTGCTGAGCGGAGCTCTCGCAGCTTGCGGTAACGATTCGGAACCCGCATCTCAGACCGAGCCGGCCGGAACAGCCGCGACTTCGGGCAGCGACAACATCGAGGAACCGGCGACGGCGCCGGCCGATGAAGCCTCGGCGGGCGACAAGGAAGCCGGCGCGGCGGACGCGTCCGATTCCAAGGAAACGGCGGCTGCGGACGGCAAAACGTCCGGTGACCCGGCTTCCGGCGACAAGGCATCCGATGACAAAGCGGCTGCCGGCGATGCGGCAGACGACAAAAAGCCGGCCGCTTCCGGCGGAACCGACTCCAAGGATGCCGACTCCAAAACTGCCGATGCCAAAGGCAGCGCGTCCGGCAGCACCGGAGCGGCAGCCCCGGACATCAAGCCGGCCGACAAAGCAAAGCAGGGCAAAAAAGGCGCCGGCGCGGATCGGCCCAAGACCGAGAATTTCGAAGTGGCCGGAGCGGCTTCGACGGATAGCGTGACCGGCACGCTGCAGCAGGGTTACGGCTACGCCTTTTACGCGATGAAGGGCTTGAAGTTCGACGCCGAGAACAATCTGCTGACGATGGCGGACAATCCGGATTATTACGCGACGATCACGCCGCTCGCCAAAGGGTACGGATTGGCCGGCCTGCGGACCGAAGGACAAACGGCGCTCAAAGGCTACGGCAAAGCGTCCGAGCTCAAAGGCTCCCAAATTCCGGCCGCGCTGTCGTCGTCCCGCCTGTTCATGTCGGCCGAAGGCAACGGCGGAACCGGACAATTCGCGCTGTGGGAAACGCAGAGCAAAGGCTACAAGCTTGCGATTCATATGCCGGAAGGCGCCGACGCCGACAAGTTCGCGCCGCTCGTGTACGCTTCGCTGTCCACGCTGGCGGATTGAGCCCGGCCTTCTTTTTCGGACAAGGACTTCGCAAACCAAATCGCCGCGGAGCGGGCTCCTGCCGCCCGCTTCCGCGCTTTCCGACGAACCGTGCCGCCCGGCACGGTTTTTGCTTGCCGCCGTATGGGGTATGATATACATGCGCGAAGAAATAATTCAGAAGCGAAAGCGGGGGCGATTGCCGATGCCGGACCGAAAACTGCTGGACGAGCTGTACCGCATGCGCGACATGAACGGAAACGACGACGATCTGGCCCGGTTTACCGATATTTTGAGCGAAATTTGCGAGACCGCCGCGGCGGACGTCATCCCGGACTTGTGCCGGATGCTGGAAGACGACGTGATCGAACCGAGCGCCGCCGGCGACCTGCTGGAGACGATTTTCTATATTTCGGAACGCTGCGGTATCGACGAAAGCATGCGTTATTTGGCGCTTGGCGTTCCGGGGCTGTTCCCCCGGGCGGAAGGCTGGGCAGTGCGGCTGCACCGGATGCTGCTGCACGCGGACCGGCCGGACGCCCCGTATATCGCCGCTTACGGCTCGGCTGTTTCTGGCCTGCCGTCGCGGATGGTCCGCCGGATCGTCAACGCGCTGCTTGAGATCAAGCGTGTGCAGCCTGATCTGTACGCGGGCCGGGTAGACCGGTTCACGGACGCTTTGATGCGCGGCGAAGCGAGCGGCGGCCCCTGGGCCTGCACGCGGCGTTAAGCCGCAGGATCGGGCAAGAAGCAAGAAGCAAGAAGCAAGAGGCAAGAGGCAAGAGGCAAAAGATGGAGGTGGCGGACGTGACGATGACTCCCGAACAATTTAGAGCCGCCTGGAACGAGGCCGCGGACGGTCCTCTCCTGCGTTTCGATGCCGAAGCTCTGGAATCGGTGCCGATCACGGAAGAGGCCGGGCGGTTTTTGCGCGAAGCGGGCCTGCCCGGCGATTCGGCTCCGTATTTGGAATTCCGGTCCGGCGAAGGACGCCTGTCCGATTTGAAGACGGCGTTCGGCATGCCGAAACAATATTCGGCTTATTGGCTGCTCGGCTCGACGGGTTACGGCGATCCGGTCTGCCTGAAGGCGGGCAGCTCGCAGGTCGTCTGCATCCGTATGGACCGGGGCGGCACCGAATGGTTCATCAATTCGTCGGTGCCGAAATTCGCGGAATTTCTGCTCGTCTATGCGCAGCTCGTCCAGCGGACGGTTCGCGCGGGCGGCCCGGACGCTTTTCTGGAAAATGAAATTCCGCAGGAAGAGTTGAAATGGGTCGTGCGGGAATTCGGCCGGATCGATCCGGCAGCGTTCGCGCAGGGAACGTTTTGGCGGGACGAGGTCGAAGAGCGGCTGCAGCGCTGAGCGGCGGTGCTACATAACGGAAAACCGTTTTCCCGGCATGCAACCAAAGCCCGACGGTGTGCGTCTATGTCTAAAACCCTTTCGACCCGGGCATTTGGCGGGGAACGAATGGACAGGAGGGCTTTGGATGGGCTTGTCGGGGCAAAAGAAAAGAAAATGCGGATTTGCGCGAAAAAAAACGGGTGGTTGGGCCGTAATCTTGTTGTTGGGTGCGTTGACGGCGGGATGCGGCAGTTCGGGAGAACCCCATTCTTCTTCCGCAGCGGAACCGGCTGCGGCGAAAGGAGAAACGCAAGCCGCTGCGGACAGCGTACGTCCGGCAGGCGAGCGGGCGGCCGGTTCCGGGGACGATTCCGGATCAGGCGCCGCGCGGCTGATCGATCCCGCCCTTTACGCGGGGACTGCGATCGGACGCGAGCAGATCGACCTGCTGAACGATCTGCTCGCGGCGCAAAATGCGGGTGACGCGAGAGGTTATGCGGCGCTGTTTGCGACAGATACGCCTGAAACCGAGACGAAGATTGAGTTTGGGGTCGAGCGGATCGGGCTGTATGCCGGCAGTGCCGAATCGAACGGGACGGCGCGGGTGGAAGGAGCCGTTCGGGAAACGGCGCAGGGCAGCGATCATCCGATCGTCTATACGCTCGAACGCGAGACGGACGGTTGGCGGATCGGCGGCATCAAGCGGGCGCAGGGCCCTTACGCGGACGAGACCGGTTATGCCGGCGAGTCGGCGGAGATCGTCAAGCTGATCAATGCCGGCACCCGGTACCGGAACGCGGGCGACGCGCGGGCGTATGCGAAGCTGTTCCGACCGGACGCGTCTATGCGCAGTCTGGACGAGCATCCCGGCAAGGTCGAAGAAACGCTCATTCCCGATATCGGCTTTCCGAACGGGGACGGAACCCTGATCGTCAACGTGCTTCAGCGTTACGAAGGGCAGACGGACGTCCACGTCCGGGCATTTGCCCTCGGCAAAGAAGGAAGCCGATGGATCATACTGGATATCGATTGACGGCAGGATCGAAAGAGTCACATTCCTTCACCGACGGACGTTTTGCGTCTGTTCGGTGATTTTTTGCGCGAGGGCATGCGGATCGGCTCGTTTTGTTGTAGGATAGAGTGTGCGTCTCGCGAACGCGGGACTGCATGACTGCATCACAGAATCGGAGGAACATCAAGTGGAGTCTGCACACAAGCCGGAAGGCGACAAGCTTCAGAAAAAATTGCTGCCCCGGCATATCAGTTTTATGGCCATGGGCGGCGTCATCGGCACGGGGATTTTCAAAGGCAGCGCCGAGACGATCGGGCTGGCGGGCCCGGGCGTCGTCTTGACGTATCTGTTCGGCGGACTGCTGCTGCTGATCGTCATGGGCGCGATCGCGGAACTTGCGAGCGTCTACCCGAACCGCAATATGAAAGATTTCGTCCGGCAGGCATTCGGCCCCCGGCCCGCTTTTATCGTCGGCTGGCTGTACGCGTTCCTTATGCTGACCGTCTGCGTGATCGAAGTGACGGCGGCGGGGTCGTTCCTGCAATACTGGATGCCCGGCGTGCCGCTCTGGGTACTCAGTCTGGCCAGCGCCGCACTCATTCTCGGCATTAACCGCATGAGCGTCGAGAGCTTCGGCGAGACCGAGTTTTGGCTGGCCGGCATCAAAATCGTCATGATCGTCGTCTTCGTTCTGCTGGGCGCGGGCCTGCTGTTCGGCCTGATCCCCGGAGCGAGCGGCGAAGCGCCTGGGCTGCGGAATTACACGGCGCACGGCGGCTTCCTGCCGAACGGCTGGCTGTCGGTCTTCTCCGCGCTGCTCGTCGTCATGTTTTCGTACGGAGGCTCCGAATTGATCGGCCTGACGCTTACCGAAGCCAAAGACGCGGAGAAAGTCATGCCCAAAGTCGTCAAAAGCTTTATCCTGCGCGTCGTCCTGTTCTATACGCTGCCGATCCTGGTCATCTGCGGATTGATTCCGTGGAACCAGCTGGCCGGCCAGAACAGCCCGTTCGTGCAGGTGCTCGAAGCGACCGGCCTGAGCGGCGCGGCGCATATCATCAATTTCATTCTCGTGACGGCGGTGCTGTCGGCGGCGAATTCCAGCATCTACGGCGCAACCCGGATGCTGCATTCGATGGCGGCGGCCGGCGAAGCGCCCAAGCTGCTCGGCACGACGACGAGCAAGGGCGTGCCGGTCGGCAGCCTGCGCCTGTGCGCGGCGGTGCTCGTGCTCGGCGCCTTGGCCGCCTTCTTCATGGGCAACAGTCTGTTCTCGTTCCTGCTGGCGGTACCGGGCTTCGTCGTCCTGATCGTCTGGGGCTCGATCTGCCTCGCCCAGCTCAAGCTGCGTCCCGCTTATCCCACAGCGCCGACGTTCCGCATCTGGGGTTATCCGTACCTGACCGCGGCAACCGCGGTCATTCTGGTGGTCATCGCGGCGGGCTTCCTGCTCGATCCGCAGAACCGGCTCAGCATCGGGGTATGCGTCGGCGTGCTGGCGCTGCTGATCGTGTGGTCGATCTTCAAGTTCAAGCGATCGGAGGCGTAAAAGATGACGATGCAGATCCCGGACCGCTTCGATTACGACGCATTCTTGGACTGGGATCTGCTCGGCATGCAGCCGGGGCCGCTGTTTGATCCTGCCGCTTACGGCCTGCGGCCGCAGGGCGGATTTACGGCATGCGAGCGCGGCTATGTATGCCGCTTCGGCGTAGACGGGGAACGCCGGCTGAAGCTGGAGGAGCTTCTGCTGCTCGGCGGCGCCGAATCCGACGATCCGCCGCCGCTTAGCGGCGTGCGGGCGGAACGAACCCGTTCTTCCGGCCCGTTCCACCGGTACGCGAACCTGAATCTTGCGCTGGAGTACAGCGGTACGATCTGGCTGGGACGTGACGCCGCAGTGGAGGCCGGCAGGAGCGCAGGCGGAGAAACGCGGCTGGTCGATTACGGCGATCTGCGGGCGCTGACTTTCGAGCACGGCGAGTTGAAGCGTGTCGAAGCCTACGGCAGCCTGATGGCGGAGATCCGCTCGGCGGAAGGGCTAAGTTCCGCCGAGCAAATCGAGCTGGCCTGCGAGCTGACGCTGCCGCGCAGCGAGCGGCTGACGTATTGAGCGCTTCGCCGGAAGATGGCGGAAGCCGCCGGAAGTTACGTTCAAAGTGCTGTGCACCGAAAAGTCATACGCGAAAAAAATGCACCAAAAAAGCCTGTCCGCGACATCGGTCGAGAACAGGCTTTTTTTTCGTGCGGAGCCCTACAGATAGGGCCCGAAGCAGGTCTTCGCCCGCTCCCAATCGACGCCAAGCCGGCCGCGCCAGCCGGCCCACGGCATCTCCAGGTCCGAGCGTCCCTGCGTCGTATCGAATTCCATGCCGGCTTCGATGATGTCTTCGTAATCGGTCCAGACCCCGTGCTCCATGTCCAATCCCATATTCGGGATGACGCCGAGCCAGGCCAGCACGTCGAGCAGGCTGCGCCGCGTGCCGCCGTTGCCGCGCAGCACTTTGTCGGCGCTGAGCCGCTTCTCCAGCTTGCCCGGCGTCTCGTCCGGCTCGGCCCGGGACAGCGCTTCGAGCAGGCGCTTGAGCGCGTCCGCGTCTTCGGCGGTCGGCATCACCGGCGGCAGGTCGACGCGCTCGCTCAGATCGGCGTAGATACCTTCCGGCGAATACCAGCTGTAGCCGAGCCAGAGCGATTCGCGGATGCGCGACAGCGTAATGGGCCGGCCCAGCGCATGTTCGGAATGGCCGCAGACGCCGCAGGCGAGCAATTTGCGCGCCCGGCGATATTCATGCGGGGGAGCAAGCCGCGCGAAGCGCAGCGAGACCGGTCCGTTCGCCCCGCGCCGGTAGCTTCCGCCGACGGCCGCGACGAATTCGCCGGCGAGGCGGTCTTCATTCAGCCGTTCGTCCTGACCGAGCTCCGCGATTGCCTCGATCAGCCGGTCGTGCTCCAGCGTGACCAGCTCGTTGGCCGTCCAGCCGATCTCCGCCATAAACGCCTGTTCATCGGCGGACAATACCGATTCGTCGTACAGGCTCGCGCCGAGCTGCAGATCGTAAGTGCCGTTGTCGTAGGCGTACAGTTTTTTGAACAAGGCGACGCGCTTTTTGTAAATCTGATCGATAGGGGGCATGGGAGTCTCCTTGGCAAGCAAAATGTGCACCATGGCGATTTGTCAGATTCCTTCTATACCGGCGGCAGGTTTGAAAATAAAGGTCTCCACACCCATTATTTTGGAAAACCTGAAATCCGCGTCGGCAGTCACCAATACAAGATCATGCGTGATGGCTGTCGCCAGAATTAAAGCATCCGGCATTTTGATTTTTATAGGCTGATCCATCGTAGACAGCTTATCTCTAAGATTTCCGGCGGTTTTTGCGATTATCGGAGTAACGGACAGAAATTCTTCGGCCTCTTCGTTTTCGTCAGGCTCTTTGTACACTTTGGAAAGTTCGATGGCCGCGTTGGTATCGAATAGGTAGTTCAATCCCACTCCTCCCGCATCTTTTTGGTATGGACGGATAAGGATTCCGCTTCTTCCAAAGATAAAGTTCCGGCCCATTTCGCCATTCTTTGCATGCTTGGATGCAGATTGGCCTGTCGTTCGGGAGCATTCAAAAGCGTTTTAAAATGTGCGGGTTCTTGTTGGAATTCGGACTTCTGTATCAGCTCAATAATTTTATTTTCGGACATGCCCAACTGTTTGGCCGTATCTCTGACAACGCTGCGTACATGCAAAATAGCCTCGATTTCGCGCTGCTCCATATCCGCTTCCTCCTTCGATCACTTGGACTCGATTCTGCGCCTTCCGCATCTCCGTTACATTTCGAGTATAGCACAACCCAAAACACCCGAGATCGCAAGGTCGCGAGCACGGGTGTCTGGACGGCGGTCAAGCCGCGAGCTCGCCTTTTCGGACGCGGCTCAGATAGATCATGAGGAAGACGAACGCGGCTGCGAACGACGCCGTAATGATCCAGATCGGAATGCGCGGATCGAGCGTGTACGCCCAGCCGCCGACGATGCCGGCCGGGGACGTGAGCAGCAGAATGACGACAGACAGCATGGAGAACACTTTGGCCCGTTTCTCGTCGTCGATCGCATTCTGCACGGCCGCTTCGAGGTACGGCGAGCTGATCATCAGACCGACCGCGGCGAGCACGGTGCTCAGACCGACCCAGAGCAGGTTCGGCGTCGGCCACAGCACCAGCATGACGTTCGACAGCACCGACAGCGCGAAGCCCGCCATCATCGAGCGCGTCTCGCCTTCGGCCGGAATCTTCGGCATGATGAACCAGAGCGCGAGCAGCATGATGACCGACGAGACGGCCGGCACGAGCGAGATCAGCCAGCTTTCGATATGCAGAAAATCGGCCAGATACAGCGACAGATACGTCGTTTTGAGCGTCATCTGGAAATTGAACAGGATGTACACGACGAAGATCAGCATCAGGCTGCGGCTGGCGAACAGGTCGCGAATCGCGCCGCTGTAGTCGATCAGGCTCGCTTTGAGGCCGAGGGCTTTCGTTTCCTTCATCTTGCGGTAGCCCATTTCCGTTTCCCTCGTCGTCAAGTGGCGCCCGATAAACTGGAACGTCATGAGCACCGAGCAGAGCACGTACATGATCCGCGTGCCGTCGACCAGTCCGTAATGGCTGACCAGCAGGCCGCCGAGCGGGGCGAACAGGCCGCCGACGACGCCGATGATTTGCAGCAGCGTGAACACGTACGTCCGGTCTTTTTTCGGCGTGTCTTCGACGATCAGACAGTAGAACGCGACGTGCGGCACCCGCTGCAGACCGTTAATGCACGTGGCGAGGACGAAAAACCAGACGTTTTGCGAAAATGCGAAGATCAGCATCGCCACGCTCCAACTGAGCACGTCGAAGATCAGAATCGCGCGCTTGCGGCCCAGCCGGTCGGTCAGGTAGCCGCTCATAAAAGCCGCCAGCACCTGCACGAGCAGCCCGAGCGTGGTAATCCAGCCGATGTTCGTCTCGGTGACGCCCAGCTCGTACATATACAGCGTCGCATACGTCGCCATCATGCTGTACGGAATGAGGAAAAAAGGCTCGAAAGCCAGGCAGCCCCGGCTGTTGCCGCGGAGCCTCGGGAAAAACGTGCTTGCCATGCGATACTTCCTCCGGTGTCTGTAAGTTGATTTGGGTTAAAGCGTTTTCGGTTCTGCTAAAACACCTGCTAAAATATAGGGTACTATAGAAGAAACGAAAAATATAGGCGAACAGCGAAAAAGGAAACGGAGGAAAAAAGCATGGCTGAACGTACGTCTATTATCGAAGTGGTTCCGTACGATCCGAATTGAAAAAACGAATTCGAGACCATCGCGGCCGCCGTCGACGGGTGGATCGGCGACCTCGACGCCGTCATGAAAAATCCGGACGGGCTCCAATCCTGTCAGACGTCCGCCGTCTTTTCCAATGTAAAAGTCCCGCCTGCCGCAGTAACCGTGTACAGCTCGTCGAAGCCTTCCCCGATCGAAGGCCGGACGAGCTTGTTCAGCACGCTCCGAATACCGATTTCGCGCACGAACGCCTTGCCGGTCCGCTGCGCGTTGCGCCGAATACTTTCTGCGTAATCCGGTTCGAAGTAACAGCCGACGACGGAAAACCGATGTTTTTTGGCGGCCTCGATATAAGTCATCCGGTCTTCCGGCAGCGGATTCGTGTTGTCCACGACGAACGGCTGCTTCGCTTCGAGCAGGGCGTTCAGCAGCAGCTTTTCCCGGTGGCGCGTCTTGAGCATGTCCATGTTGAGGCGCAAATGGGTATCGACATACCGCTCTTTGTAAAAAGTCGATTTGCCCGAAGCCTGAATCCCGATCAGAATGACGCATTCCATCGTTACACGTCCTTTTCGCGGTCCGAATAAACGAAGCGGTTGATATAGGCGCGATCCTGCGAGAAAACGGGGGTGTCGAGATCGACTTCCCATCTGCGGCGGACGGCCGTGCCTTTGAGGAACTCCCGTTTGACGACGCAGGCGCCGCGTTTTTGCCAGGCGGGCAGGTCGTTCCAATTCAATCCTTTTTCCGCAAACAGTTTCTCCTGCAGCGAGCTGCCGTCCAGGCCCTGCAGTTCGCGGTGGGCAAAATGGGCTTGGGCGAACATGGAGATACTGTTTTTGGTCGCGTCCATCTGTCTCCACAGAAAATAATTCGTCACTTCGTCCAGCGGCAGCACCCAGGCGCGCGCATCGAACGTGGCGAGCGGCCGGTCGGGGTAAAAGGCGCGAATCTCTTCGTTGAACTTGGCGGTGGCGATTGAAGAGGCGACAGAGACCATTTTCTGCAAGTTGTTCTCGAACCACGAAGAGGTCGTCAATTTGTCGTAGTTCGTCAGCAGGATCGAGATTTCGTCGCTTTGATGGTAGACCAGCTTGCAGCCCATGAGGTTCAGGGCAAGATATTTGCACGTTTCCCAAAAAGCCCGGATCAGCGGTTCGTCGAACGGTTTGTCCATGCCTTTGGTAAACGAGTGGAAATGGCAGCCGTCGATTCGGATCACGACAGGCATGCGGCCGGGCAGGTAATGGCGGAACGCATTTTCGTAATTTTTCATGCGTGCGCCGAAGTCGTCGATATGCATGGGCGGCAGGCTCCTTTATCTTTTTCGAATGCAGGGCAGGGCGAATCGTGGAACAGTAAAACCGGAAAAAGCCGACGATGCGGAAAACCCGCAGCCGTCGGCTTTCGATTCGGGCGACGAGCGCGCCGGGCGCATACCGCAATCGGTACGGCCGAAGCGAGCCCGAAGATTAGCTTTCGCCCAGCAGTTTGTCCGCCGCGATCGCGAGGAACGCCTGCGCGGCGATCAGCAGTGCGCGTTCGTCGATATCGAAGCGCGGGTGGTGATGCGGGAACGCGGTGTCTTCGCTGTCGTTTTGCGAGCCGACGTTGAAAAAATGGCCCGGTCTATGCTGGAGATAGTAGGCGAAGTCTTCCGCGCCCATCGAAGCGTCGAGGCCGAACAGCGATTGTTCGCCGAAGCGGCGAACGAAAAGGTCGCGCACCTGTTCCGCCTGCTCGGGCGGATTGACGAGCGCCGGATAACCGTTCACGTAATCCAGTGTATACGTGGCATGCTCGGCGAGCGTGATGCCGTGCACCATATCGCGGATATCGCGTTCGAGCTGCTTCCGCACGTCCGGATCGAAGCTGCGCACCGTGCCTTCGATCTTCGCTTTGTCGGCGATGACGTTAAAAGCCGAGCCGGCCTGGAACACGCCCACGGTCACGACGGCGGGATGCAGCGGGTTGATATGGCGGGCGACGATATGCTGGAGCGACGTGACGAGCTGGCTGCCGACGACGATCGCGTCGACCGTCTGGTGCGGCTTGGCTCCGTGTCCGCCTTTGCCCTGCACCGTAATGACGAACGAGTCGACCGCCGCCATCGACGGGCCCGACGAGACGGACAGCTTGCCAAGCGGCATGTAGCTTGCCAGATGCGCGCCGTACACTTCGTCGACGCCGTCGAGCGCTCCGGCTTCGATCATCGAGATCGCGCCGCCCGGCAGTTTCTCTTCGGCATGCTGGAAAATAAAGCGCAGGCTGCCGCGGAGTTCGCCCTGCCGGTCCGCCAGCACTTTGGCGACCCCGAGCAGCGTCGAAGTATGGCCGTCGTGGCCGCAGGCGTGCATGACGCCCGGCGTCTGCGACTTGTACGGCACGTCGTTCTCTTCGTCGATCGGCAGGGCGTCGAAGTCGGCGCGAAACGCGATCGTCGGGCCCGGCAGGGCGCCTGTCAAATCTGCCAGAATGCCGTTGCCGCCGACACCGGTCCGCACGTCGTAGCCGAAACTTTTGAGCGTATCCGCGATAAAGCGCGCCGTATTCGTCTCCACGAACGATAGCTCCGGGTTGGCGTGCATATGACGGCGCCACTGCACGATTTGTTCATACTCGCCTTCAAGGCGGTCGATCCACTGCTGCTGAATAGTCGTCATGTGAAGCTGGCCTCCTCTTTATCGTGATAAGGTCCGAATCTCGCTCTGAAGCGATCGGCCGGGTTGATCTGGTTTCCAAATTATCACTTTCACCGGAACGCGTCAAATGAACGGGGTTTGCACGCGGTGAACGACTTTTTTCGACAAAAAGCGTTACATAATGAAGAGTGCCTTCCGATAATAAAATGGAAGATCTGCAAGTTCAAGATGTAATCTTGGACAAACCCCATACACCAGAGAGCAGGATGCACATGAAGGTTAGAACGAAATTATTCGCGATCATACTGCTATTGGTAGCGGTATTGGTCGGAAGCGGCGCGCTGGCGTTGAACGCCATCGACCAAAGCGTGCGCAACGGCGAACGGCTGGAAGACAAACTGGAAACGCAAAAGTTTCTGAAGCAGATGCAGTACCGCATGACCGGACTTGCCAACGACGAGCGGGGTTACCTGCTGACCGGCGATCCCGAATATGCGGAAGGCATGGGCAAAAAAACGGAAGAGATCCGGCAGCTGCTGAGCGGCGGAGCGGAGAAGCTCGAAGGCAGCGATGCCGCGGCGCTGCAAAAGATCGACGAAGCGCTGGAGCGGATGCTCGCGCTGAACGCCCAAGTGGTCGGGCTTGTCGCGGACGGCAGCCGGGCCCAGGCGCAGGCGCTGCATTTCGGGGAAGAGCGGACGCTGCGCAAGCAGGAAGTCGATCCCGCCGTTAACACGTTCGTGGAAGCGCTGGACACGGAAGTGTCGCAGCTCAAAGCGGATAACGCCGCCCAGGCGCGCAGCAATCAGAGCATTTTGCTCTATGTCGTGATCGTCTCCGGCCTGGTCGGGGTCGGTCTAGGCTTCTGGCTGCTGCGCACGATCATGAAGCCGCTGACGCTTATGAACCGTCAAATGCGGGAGATCGCGGAAGGCGACGCCGATCTGACGAGCCGGATCGAGCTGCGGCAAAAAGACGAATTCGGCGCGCTGGCCGGCAGCTTCAACCTGTTCGTCGGGTCGCTGCGCGACATGATGTCCCGGATCGGCGACGCTTCTCAGCAGCTTGCGGCGGCTTCCGAACAGTTCTCGGCCAGCGCCGAGCAGTCCAAATCGACTTCGCTTCAGGTCGCGGCTGCGATGCAGCAAATCGCGGAGCGTTCGGTCGACCAGGCCCAAATTGCCAAAAGCAGCACCGATTCCGCCCACCTCACCTTGGAAAAGATTACGCAAATCGCTTCGGCGACGTCCGAAGTGTCTTCGGTGTCCAAAGAGATGAGCCGGCAGGCGGCCGAAGGCGAACAGGCGGTTATCCGTATCGACGAACAGATGTCGGATATCGGCACGGCGGTCGGCGAAGCCGACGACCGTATCCGCAAGCTTGCGCTGCACGCGCAGCAGATCGACGAGATCACCACGCTGATCAACGAGATTTCGGCGCAGACGCATCTGCTCTCGCTGAACGCTTCGATCGAAGCGGCGCGAGCCGGCGAAGCGGGCCGCGGCTTCACGATCGTCGCAAGCGAAGTGAAGAAGCTGGCGGATCGCTCGGCGGATTCGACGCGCGAGATCAAAGAGCGGGTCGTCAGCATCCAGCACGAGACGCGGGCGGCAATGGACACGATGGACGACGTGAAGCTGCGGGTGCATGCAGGCGCGCAAGCGAGCCGCGAAGGCGCGCAGCGCTTCGGCGGAATCCTGAACGCGATCGGGGAAGTGTCCGGCCGGACCGAAGCGATGGCGGCTTCGACCGGAGGCGTGCATGACAGCTTCGCCGAGGTGTCCGGTTCGATGGAGCGCGTCAGCGCAAGCACCCAGGACATTTCCGGCGGAACGCAGGAGATCGCCGCGGCGACCGAAGAACAGCTCGCGGCCGGCGAAGAGATGCTGAGCGGGGCGTCGTCGCTGAACCGGTTGGCGGAAGACTTGCAGATGCTGGTGTCGCGCTTCAAGGTATAACGGCGGGGCATATTTGGAAAAGCGAAAAGCGAAAAGCGAAAAGCGAAAAGCGAAAAGCGGAAGGCGGCGGCCGCCCGGATCGGGCGATTGCCGCTTTTTGTGCGCGGTACGCCGCTGATCGGAAGTATACCGAATCGCTCATTTAATTGTGGAAAATAAAATTTTTAAAAATTTTCTCATAAAAGGTTTTAAAACTCGCTAACTTGGATATAATACCTAATAGACAGTAAGAACTAGACCCGAAGGCCTTGAAGAGAAGGAAAATGAGCTAATACACAGAGAAAAGCAGCATTTTCAGCAGTTAATTAGGTCTAAAGTCCCTTTTTACTCCAAAATGATAAAAGAGGTGCAATTCAATGGATAACCGTCTGAAAATGCTGTTCGGAAGCTTGCTTACCCGGGTATTGGCCGCTGCCGTGTTGGGCATGCTGCTTCCCGCTCTTTTGAACGTCGTGCTGATGAGCGATTTCGTGCAGCAGGCCAACGTCTGGAAAGTCGGTCCCTTCGTCGTGTCGATCGCGGGCTTTGTTATCTCGTTCGTGCTGCTGTTTTTCATCGTAAAAGGGATCGTGCGTCCGATTCGGGCGGCGGCGTCCCAGCTGGATCGGATGGCGGACGGCGATTTCACCCAACGCCTGGATGAAAAGGATCTGCGGCGGACCGACGAGACCGGCACGCTGACCCGCGCGGTTGATCGGATGCAGACGGCGTCGTACGGTATGCTGTCGATCGTTTCCCGGGAAGCGGAAGAACTCAAAAGCGCGACACGAATTGCGCAGGACAAATTTTTCGTCATGGAGAACGGGCTGCGCGAAGTATCGGCCACGACCGAATTGATGTCGGCGGGCATGCAGCAGACGGCAGCGTCCGCCGAAGAGATCGACGCGTCGACCCAGGAGTTCGAACGGGCGCTCGGCTCGATCGCCAAGCGGGCCGAACAAGGCGCGGAAGAAGCCGGCGAGGTAAGCGCGCGGGCGATGGAAATTCAGGAAAATCTGGCGCAGGCCATGGAAAAAACGACGAAAGTCTATACCGAAGTCAAACAGGGACTCGATTCGGCGCTTGAAGAGTCGCATTCCGTCAACATGATCCGGGCGCTGGCCGATTCTATTCTCCAAATCGCGCAGCAGACCAACCTGCTCGCGCTCAACGCTTCGATTGAAGCGGCCAGAGCCGGCGAAGCGGGCAAAGGCTTCGCGGTCGTCGCCGACGAGATCCGCAAGCTTGCCGACGCGTCGAAGCGTTCGGTCGAGCAGATCCACGGCGTCACGGAAAAAGTCGTCGGCTCGGTCGACAATCTGCAGCGTCATTCCGGACGCCTGCTGGACCTGATGACGACAGAGATCGCCGCCGATTACCAGATGATGCAGAGCAACGCGGATTCCTATTTGCAGGATGCGCTCAATATCGAGAACATGGTCGCCGATTTCAGCGCGACGAGCGAACAGCTCAACGCGTCGGTGCAGAACCTGTCCAAAGCGATCAGCGAGATCGCGGCGGCGAACGGCGAAGCGGCCGAAGGCACGCAGACGATCTTCTCGCAGGCGGCGGACGTGCTCGAAGCTTCCGAAGAAGTGGTCGTGCAGGCACGCCGCACAGGCGAAAGTTCAGAGCGGCTGGACGGAATCGTCAATCATTTCCGCTTCATGCACGAGACGCAGAGCCCGCAGTCGCAGCTGCTGCAAGCCGATTTCCCGGCTTCCGCGGACGGCTCGGCCGGCGCCCAGGCGGCGCGCAAACTGCCGGCTTCGCGGCCGGCCTGAACCGACTCCGCCGCGTCCTGGAATCCCATTCCGCCACGCGGCAAGGCTGAATGATCAAGTGAAGTTCCAAGCGAAGTTCCCCGCGGGGAACTTCGCTTTTTTGCTGCGAAAAGTGCCTTATCGCCAAAAAGTTGGTACACTGTTACGGATGGACGGTTCGCGCGCAAGCGAAGAACTCCGTCCAAAGAACCGAAAAAAGCGAGGGACAACAACCATGATTATCAAACCGAGAACGCGCGGATTCATCTGCACGACCGCCCACCCGGACGGCTGCGCCGCGCAGGTTCAACAGCAAATCGACTATATCGCGTCCAAGCCGCGGCTCGAAGGACCGAAGAACGTGCTCGTTATCGGCGCATCGACCGGCTACGGATTGTCGGCCCGTATCGCGGCCGCTTTCGGCGCCGGCGCGGCGACGGTCGGCGTCTACCGCCCAAGCAAAAGCACCGCGACCCGTACCGCGTCCGCGGGCTGGTACAATTCGGCCGCGTTCGAGCGCAAAGCCGCCGAAGCGGGACTGCGTTCGTTCAGCGTGACGGGCGACGCTTTCTCGGACGAGACGAAGGCCGCAGCGGTCAAAGTGATCCGCGAAGAACTCGGCCAGGTCGATCTGGTCGTCTACAGCGTCGCTTCGGCGCGCCGGGTCAACCCGAAGACGGGCGAAGCGGTCAATTCCGTGCTCAAGCCGATCGGCGCTTCGTACACGAACAAGACGGTCAATTTCCACACCGGCGAAGTGAGCGAAGTGACGATTGACCCGGCGACCGAAGAAGAAGTGGCGGCGACCGTCGAAGTGATGGGCGGCGAAGACTGGCAGCTGTGGATCGACGCGCTGAGCGAAGGCGGCGTGCTGGCCGAAGACGCGACGACGATCGCGTATTCGTATATCGGCCCCGACCTCACCCAGCCGATCTACCGCGAAGGATCGATCGGCCGGGCGAAAGACCATCTGGAAGACACCGCGCTGCGGATCGGCGAACGACTCTCGCCGGGCGGCGGCCGCGCTTTCGTCTCGGTCAGCAAAGCGCTGGTCACGCAGTCCAGCTCGGCTATTCCGGTCGTGCCGCTGTACGTGTCCGTCCTGTACAAGATCATGCAAGAAAAAGGGCTGCATGAAGGCTGCATCGAGCAGACGCATCGGCTGTTCGCGGATCGCCTGTACGGCGGCGGCGAAGTGCCGGTCGACGAGCAGGGCCGTATCCGTATCGACGATTGGGAGATGCGCGGCGACGTGCAGCAGGAAGTGGCCGACATCTGGGCGCGCATCTCGTCGGACAACATCGACGAACTGAGCGATCTGGCCGGCTACCGCAAAGAGTTTTTCCAGCTGTTCGGCTTCGAGACGGAAGGCGTCGATTACGAAGCCGATTCCGATCCGCAGGCGGGCATGCCGGAAAGCAGCCTGCGCCGGGTCGATTCGGAGTAGGTTTCGGGCGGGAAGCGGCCGGCTGCGGGCTGCCGGGTGAACCGGCGATCCACCGGCAGGCGGCCGCAACAACGATCATGCAGGCAAATCGGATGCATCGGATACAAGCGAGGGACTCGATTCGGGCGGATTGATCGACGAGAGGAGGTTTTGACTTTGCGCGTATTGGATCGTTATTACCCGACGATAAGCTGGGTGCTGCTCGCCTTGATGGCGGTCAGTTTGTTCATTCTCGATAATGCGTACACGATGCCGCTGCTGCTTGCGCATCTGCTGCTGACGGCGCTGCGCAACCGGCGCGGAATCGCCGGCGTGTTCCGGCAGTCCACGTCCGGCCAGAAAGTGGTCGTGCTGCTGTCTTTTGTCGCCGCGGTCGCGGGTTCGTTCCTGCTGATCGGGTATGGCGGCCGGTTCCTGATCTCCCAGGGCATCGGACCGGTGTTCCAGTATATCTGGATCGCGGTCGTGATTGCCGCTGCGGTTGCCGCGCTGCGGGCCGTCGCTATTCGCTCGGGGCTGCGCCTGGGGCAGCGGGATTAAGGCAGCGCGGGCACGGCGGCGCCCACGAAGACCGGATCGATTCGCGCAGGCGGACCGATCCGGTCTTTTGGCCTGCGCTGGGAAGAGGAGCGGCGCCGCGGTTGGACAGACCCGGAAGCGGTTAAAAAGCTGCATACGCAGCGCAAAAGGGGTGGAAGCATGAAGCCGGCTTTTTCTTCGTATCAGGACGACCCGCAGGTGCAGCAGCGCCGTTGGCGTATCCTGATCATACTTAATCTGTTCACCTTCATGGCGACGCTCGACGGCAGCATCGTCAACGTGGCGCTGCCTTCGATCTCCAGCAGCCTCGGCCTGGAGCTGGGGCACGCGCAGTGGGTATCGAGCATCTATCTGATGGCGATCTGCTCGTTCATTCTGCTGTTCGGGCGCCTGGGCGACATTTTCGGCAAAATCCGCATATTCCGGATCGGCACGATCGTGTTCGTGGTCGGGTCCTTACTGTGCGGCCTGAGCGGTTCGCTCGCCACGCTGATCGCCGCGCGCGTCGTTCAGGCGATCGGCGCGTCGATGACGATGGCGAACAGCCAGGGCATCGTCACCGACATTTTCCCTTCGACCGAACGAGGCAAAGCGCTCGGCCTCGTCGGCACGTTCGTCTCGCTCGGCAGTATTGCCGGGCCCGGCGTCGGCGGCCTGATGGTCGGCTCGTTGGGATGGGAATCGATCTTCTGGATCAACGTGCCGCTCGGCCTGCTCGCGATCCTGCTCGGCGCCAAGCTGCTGCCCCGGGATCTGCAGACCGCCAAACGGTCGATCGACGGCGGAGGCAGCCTGCTGTTCGCCGGCTTTATCGTGTCGCTCGTCGCGGCGATCCTGCTCGGACAGGAGATCGGCTACGGCGATTGGCGCATCCTGGCGCTGTTCGCGTTCGCGGCGGTCTCGTTCGCGCTGTTTCTGCGCCGGGAGTCGCGTATCGACGAGCCGATGCTGAATCTGGGATTGTTCCGCAATCCGCTGTTCTCGCTCAGCATTCTGTGCGGCTTCCTCGTGTTCGTCAGCATGTTCTGCTATAACATCATCGCGCCGTTCTACCTGCAATCGATCCTCGGCCTGTCGCCGAGCAGCGCGGGCTGGACGATGATGCTCTATCCGCTCGTCATGGTCGTCGTCGCTCCGCTGAGCGGCGCGATGTCCGACCGCTTCGGCTCGGAATGGCTGACGTTTATCGGCCTGCTGCTCATGGTGGGCGCGCAGGCCGGACTCGCTTCGCTGCACGCCGGCAGCCCGCTGGTCGTCGTCGGCGGCTGTATCGCGCTGCTCGGCCTCGGCGGCGGACTGTTCCAGTCACCGAACAATTCGCTCGTCATGTCCACCGTGCCGCGCCCGCAGCTCGGCATCGCCGGCAGCGTCAATTCGCTGATCCGCAACCTCGGCATGGTGACCGGCATCGCCGTCGCCACGACGACGCTGTTCGGCGTCATGAGCGGGAAGGCGGGCTACCGCGTCACCGGCCTGATCCCGGACCGGCCGGATATTTTCCTGAGCGGCATGCACGTCGTGTTCACCGTCTCGGCCTGCATCTGCGTCGTCGGCGTCCTGCTGACCGGCTGGCGGCTGTTCGGACGCAAAAGCCGGCGCGGAGAAGGCGGACAGCCGGAGCCGCAGACTCGGCCTAAGCCGAAAGAAGCTTGATTTTTGCGTGTTCGCGGGGCGCGCTGTAGCGGCTGTGGCGATAAAAGGATGAAATTGTTGGAATTGTCGAGCGCCTGAAATAAAATGTTGCCGTATTGAACACATTTTCTCCGTAAAAGACTATTTTGGAGGAAAAAGTGATCACCGCGGCAACATTTTTTGCATATTAAGCTTTTTTTCTTATAAACCCGCTTAAAAAGTGATCGTATTGAACACATTTTTGCCGAAAAGCGAAAAAAAGCGGTGAAATGTGATCATTTTGCATACATTGCTAAACGGCTGTTCCGAAGCACGAAGTCGACGTTCCAAACGGCTTGTTCTAAAAGATTTTTTTCCAAAACTGCATGTAATCAAGCAGTAAGTATGGCGATCACAGCAGCTGTTCCGGAAAATGCCCGACCGTTTCGTAGCGGCACGCATATTTTCCTTCGGAAGCGGAATGCAGCAGCTGCCGATCGACCAGACTTCGCAGCAGTCCGTTCGCTTTGCGATGGCCGAACCGGTACGTGTCTTTGAGGTCTTTGGGCCGGATCGGACGTCCCAGACGCCAGGCAAAGCGGAGCACTTCTTTTTCCTCGGGCGTAAGGGTTGGCGAAGTTTTTCGACTATCGAACAGCAAAGGCCCCACACTCAACTGAAGCAGCATCCGGCAGACGTCGGGGCGGGTGCGGATCTCGTCGAAGGAGAAGTGCAGCATTTTCCAGTTCATGCCAGTGAGAAAAGAATCGCGGTTCAGCGCATAGCCGAATTTCTCGCGGTCCATGTCTTTGATATGGCTCTGGAAGCCGTCGCATTCGATGCCGATCCGTCCGCCGCTCTCCGGCAGGAAAGCGAAATCGAGAAACTGCGAGCGGCGGTTCCAGTCGTGGATCTCGTACTCCGGGTGCAGATGGTCGAAGCTGCCGATCAGCGGCCACCACACCTGTTCGAGAAACAGTTTCTCCGCGTACTGATGTCCCCGCTCCAGCCGGCCGCGCCGTTCGCCGGAGCGCGCATCCAGATGCCGCCGCATGAAAAGGGAGTGGGCCAGCTCGAATTCGCGTGAAGCTGCGACTGCGGCCGGACGGCGAACAGGCGGCGGAGTGGGCGTTGTGGTCTTATGTGTGTTTGGCTGGGACAAGGGAATACCTCCTTCGAAAAATAGCGCCGGGCGCAAAAAAACGTCCTCTCCGCCGCTTGGGCCGGGAGGACGTTCTTCGTCGCTCGATCGCTTCTTCGGGAAAAGTATAGCACGCGGAAGCCGCCCGCTGCACGTTCGCTCCCCGGTTTAACTTTTGTTAATGTTCCGTTTAGCCGACGGTTAACGCGCCATGCTATGATGAGACAGCATTCAGGCACACATGAAGCGAACACATAGACAGATCCAACCGGACGGGAGATTCAGATATGACGATCAAACGCAGGCTTTTCATCTCCAATATCCTCATGATTGCGATTCCGATCGTGCTGGCGATCATGCTGTCGGCGCTGCTTGCGCTGCTGCTGTGGAGAGAGTTCGATTTCCGGTTCGAAAGCAGCGAAGATTATTACGGGGTGCGGGATTCCGTCATGCAGGCGTCGCTCGATCTGCTGGGCAGTCCGGACCCCGAAGCGGAAAAATTGAGTTTTATGATCAGCCGGGTCGACCGCATGCTGACCAACAACGATATGGCGCTGCGGATCTATGAGACGTCCGGCCGGGCGGCTGATCTCACTTCCGATCTGACTTCCGTTCAAGTCTCCGATCCGTCGTCCGATCCGAAGCAGCTCGGCACCGGCCGGCTGGCGTATTCGCTGGGCGGCGAGCCGTTTGCCGATCCGCGCCTGGCCGAAGCGCTGGGCGCGCTCGGCGGCACCGGCCTCGTCGGCGAAGACGGCCGCGAGCTGTACGTGTCCGAGACGAGCGCCGGCAGCGAGAGCTACCGGATCGAGCTGTACAGCACACGCGACGATTCGGTGGAAGCCGAAGCCGGTCATCCCGGCGGAGGCTTGTGGGTGCCGGTCTCGATCCTGCTTGGCATGGTCGCGGTCGTCGCGTTGACCAGCCGGTTCCTGACCCGGTTCGTGTTCCAGAAAATCCGGCAGCCGCTGGAGATTCTGGCGGACGGCGTAAACGAGATCCGCGACGGCAACCTGAATTACCGGATCGACTACACGCGCAAAGACGAATTCCGGCCGGTATGCGAAGCGTTCAACGAGATGGCGGGCCGGCTCAAAGAGTCTGTCTGGGCCGTGCAGAAGCAGGAGATGAACCGCAAAGAACTGCTGGCCGGCATCTCGCACGACCTGCGCTCGCCGCTGACTTCGATCAAAGCGTACGCCGAAGGGCTGCTCGACGGAGTCGCGGCGACGGAAGAAGCGCGGCATCGCTACGCGGCCATGATCCGGACCAAAGCGGGCGATATCGACCATATGGTGTCCCGGCTGTTCCTTTTTTCCAAAATGGATCTGGGCGATTATCCGAATTATCCCGAGGATCTCGATCCGCGCGAAGAATTGGAGAGCTTTTTCCGTGCGGTGGACGACGAATATGCGCATCAGGGTCTTCGCGTGAAGCTCGGCGCCATGGAGCAGGGGCTGATGCTGCACGTCGATCCCGTTCAGTTCCGCCGCGTGCTGTCGAACGTCGTGGAGAACAGCCTGAAGTACAAAGAACGTCCCGAAGTGACCGTGTCCGTCGAGATGTACCGGGCCGGCACGACGCTTACGATCGCGGTATCGGACGACGGGCCGGGCGTGACGGACGAGGCGCTGCCGAAGCTGTTCGACGTCTTTTACCGCAGCGACGCTTCCCGCAGCAGTCCGAACCGGGGCAGCGGACTCGGTCTGGCCATCTCGGAAAAAGCGATCACGTTCATGCACGGCACGATCAAAGCGGAACATGCGGACGGCGGCGGGCTGCGAATCGTGATCGAACTGCCGCTCCGTCCAATCAAGGAGGCATAGACAAACATGAAGAACGGCAAAAAGATATTGATCGTCGAAGACGACAGCGCGATCGCGGAGATCGAGCGGGATTATCTGGAGATCGACGGATTCGGCGTGGAGCTCGTCGATAACGGTACGGACGGGATTGCGCGCGGAAGCAGCGGGGAGTTTGATTTGATCCTGCTCGACGTGATGCTGCCGGGTGCGGACGGGTTCGCGGTCTGCCGCAAACTGCGCGAGACGATGGATATTCCGATTCTGATGGTGACGGCGCGGCAGGAAGACATCGACAAGATCCGGGGGCTGGGACTTGGGGCGGACGATTATATTGTGAAGCCTTTTTCGCCGGGGGAGCTGGTCGCGCGCGTCAAATCGAACCTCGCCCAGTACGAACGTCTGCGCAGCCGCAGCGCCATGCCCGCGGACGGCGAGCTGAAGGTCGGTCAGATCGCGATCCGTCCGCAGTCGCGGCGCGTCTATGTGCGGGGCGAAGAGCTGACGCTCAAAAACAAAGAGTACGAGCTGCTGCTGTTCATGCTCGAACATGCCGACATGGTGCTCAGCAAAGAGACGCTGTACGAGAAAATCTGGGGCTACGACGCGATCGGCGACAGCGCCACGGTGGCCGTCCATATCAATCGCCTGCGGGAAAAGATCGAAGACAATCCGGGCGATCCGAAAGTGATCCAGACGGTGTGGGGAGCGGGATACCGGTTCAAGGCGTAATAGGCAAAAAGGGAGCGGCGGTGCCCGAGTCGGTGTAGGAATCGGTATCGGAGCCGGTGCCGGATTCAGGCGTCGGACGTTCTCCGTTCGGCAGGCGGTTCGTCGTCCGGCAACTCGGCAAGCGGCCGGCAAGCCGACCTGCCCTTCGCGTTCCCGTTAGCCGTCCGTTCATCTCGCAAGCCGTCCGTTTATCGGAAAAGAGTCCGCAGGCGCGTTCGTGCCCGGGCTCTTTTTTTGGCGGAAACTATTTAAGAACGGTTTAAGGTTTGTTTAGAAAGTTCGCGCAAGCCGTTTATTTCCCCGCGGTACGATAAGGGTGCGACAAGGAAGTCCTTCACCGGACCTCCACCCAGCCATTCAAATCGAAAACGGGGAGAGAATAACATGAAAAAAAGTATGCGCACCAAAACGATCGGCGTCATGGCGGCAGGCATGGTCTTAACGGCAAGTCTCGGAGCGGCGGCTTATGCGAACGGCAATGCGTACGACAATTTCCGGGACGCGGCGATCAAGACGGCGGAGAACGACAACTCGACCCTGACGTCGAATATCGAAATTCGCCAAAACGGAGCGGTGACGGCAAGCGGACGGTTGAACGTGCAGTCGGCGGGCGAAGAAAGCTATTCCTCGGGGCAGTTCAAGATCGGCGGCAAAACGCTTGACGTCGAGCAGTCTACCGAAGACGGCAAAGTGATTCTGCGCAAAGGCGGCGAATATTATTCGCTCGACGCGCAGCCGCAGGACCTGCAGGAGAAGCCGTTCGAATCTTCGCCGAGCGCGGAGCGCCTCATGGAAGCGGCGAGCGACCTGCTGCTGGGCGACATCAAGAAAAGCTTCACCGAAAGCGGCGATACGATCACGCTCGATCTGACGGACGCGCAAATTCCGGAACTCGCGAACCTCGCGATGAACGCGATGCTGGAAGCGGGCGCGCAGCGCGGAGAAGAAGCGTTGGCAGGCGAAGCGCAGTGGCACTCGGATTCGGAGTGGGCGGACTTCGATCAGGCGTCGCTGCTGCCGATCAAATCGGACGGACGGATCGAGCGCGTACGACTGGAAGCTACGCTTGCAAACGGAGCGATCGCGACGTTGAAAGCGACGATCGGCGTATCGGGCCTTGACGCGGACGGCCAGAAAACCGAAGCGGAAGCGTCGATCGACAGCGCGTTCAGCCAAATCGGCAGCACCGTTCCGCAGGATATCGACGTAACGGGCCAGACGGTAAAGCCGCTCGAACTGCCTGAAGGCGCGGAACACGGACGCTTCGGTCACGGGCCTTTCGGTCCGGACCGTTCCGAATAAGGAGGACTGAACATGACCGTCGTTCGTATCGAAAACCTGACGAAGAAGTATGCCAACCGTCGCGGCGTGGACAATCTGTCGTTCGAAGTGCGGGCCGGGGAAGTGCTCGGCCTGCTCGGTCCGAACGGCAGCGGCAAGACGACCGCGATGAAAGCGATGACCGGGCTGATCCGCCCCGATTCGGGACGAATCGAGCTGCTGGGCATGGACCCGGCCGAACGGCTGCCGGCCATTTTGGAACGGACGGGCTGCATGATCGAGACGCCCGGCCTGTATCCGTACCTGACGGCGGAGCGGAATCTCCGGCTGACCGGCCGCTTCTATCCCGGTTTCGATACGGGCACGGTCGAAGACCTGCTCGACCGGGTCGGCCTGCTGCCGTACCGCCGGGAGAAAGTCCGGCGGTTCTCCGTCGGCATGAAGCAGCGTCTGGCGCTGGCCTGTGCGCTGCTGCCGCGGCCCGACCTGCTCGTGCTCGACGAGCCGACGAACGGCATGGACATCGAAGGCACCGCGATGTTCCGCGAACTGCTGCTGCAAGAGCGCGCACGCGGCTGCGCCGTCGTGTTGTCCAGCCATCTGGCACACGAGATGGAGCAGCTCTGCACGCATGCGGCCGTGCTGCGCGAAGGCGTGCTGGTCGACCGCGCTTCGGTATCCGAAGCGCTGGACCGGTATGGCAGTCTTGAGCAGTATTACCTGAGCGTGACGCAGGAGAATGGGAGGAATGCGGGATGAGTACGCGAATCGAAAGCGTGGACGGAAGCCGGCCCGCTTCGGGCGGCCCGGTCGGGGCTGCCGAAGCGGGGAGAGCGGACGACCCGGTCGGAGCTAACGAAGCGGGCAGAGAGGACGGACGGATTGGCGCTGCCGGAGCGGGTAGAGCGGCCGAGCGGATTGGCGCTGTCGAAGCGGGTAGAGCGGACGAGCGGATTGGCGCTGCCGAAGCGGGGAGAGCGGACGACCCGGTCGGAGCTAACGAAGCGGGCAGAGCGGACGGACGGATCGGCGCTGCCGGAGGAAGCGAAGTTTCCGTCGCGCCAAGCGCGAACCGCGCCGGGCATGTGGGCAGCGCGGGGCCGACGTTCGGCGCGATGATCGCCCGCTCCGCCGAAGTCGAACTGGGCAAGATTGCGGCCCAGTTCAAGTATCGGGCGCTGCCTCTGCTGATGGCGCTTGCGCCGCTGGCTCTGCTGCTGCTCAACCGCACCGAAGGAAGCTTCATTCGCTTTTCGCCCGAGAATCTGCCGTTCACGCTGCTGTCGCTGGCGGCTTACGTGCTGCTTCCGCTAGTCGCGTGCATGCTCGCGGCGGATCTGTTCGCCGGGGAACGGGAGCGCGGCGAACTGAAAATCCCGCTTACCCGCCCGGTCAGCCGCAGCGCTCTTGCGCTCGGCAAAATCGGCGCCATGCTCGCCTACCAGGCCGGATTGCTGCTGCTCCTGCTGGTGCTGTCGCTGGCGGCGGCGCTGCTGTCCGGCGCCGGATTAAGCGATCTGAACGTGCCGGGCATCGTCGGCGCCTACGTGCTGACGCTGCTGCCCGCAGCCGTCTTGACGGCGTTGGCGGCGTTCGCTTCGACGCTTGCCCGCAGCGCGACTCTCGGTTTCATGCTGGGCGTCGCCCTGATCGCCGTCATGAACGGCGCCGGCCTGCTATTTCCTTCGGCAGCCCCGCTGCTTGCGGCCGATTACGTGACGCTGTACAAAACGGTCATCGGCTCCGGCATCGCCTATGCGCAGCTCGGTCTGGGCGCCGGCATCCTGCTCGGCTGGGGTGCGATATTCACAGCCGCTCAGCTGCTGGTGTTTGACGGACAGGAAGTGTGAGCGAGCGGCTGGGCGAGCGCGAAGGCGGCGCTGCCCGGCGGTGGCAAGCCTAACAAAAAACGTTCCGACCGGCGTCAGCGGTCGGAACGTTTTTTGGGGGTTTTGCCGCGGCTGCTTGGCGTGGAGGGAGCCGGCGGCTGCGGCAGAACCTTGCTCTGGGCAGTGCTGCAGCTTCGGAAGCGCTGCGACCTTCGATCGTGCCTCGCCCACGGCAGAATCCGAATCTCTGGCAATACCTTATCTTGTGGCAGCGACTGACCGGTGGCGGCGCCACTCCATTCGGCAATGCCTCTCCCCGGCAGCCCCGCGATCTTAGGCAGCCCCGCCCCTCCAATATGATCGAATGTGATCAAAATGCGCACTTTTTGCCCGTAAATCGAGGGCAAACCAGAAAATGTGATCATTCCGATCACATTTTCCCGCATCCAACGGCTAAATCTCGAATTTTGCCCGAAAATGTGATCAAAAAGGCAACATTTATTGGCGAAACTGCGATATAGGCGGAAAATGTGATCAAAAAGCTCACTTTTCAGCTTGCGTTTCTTTTCGCAGCCATGCAGCTTCGCCCCCTTGCAACTCTGCAACTCTGCAACTCTGCAACTCTGCAACTCTGCAGCTCCCAGTCCGCAGCTCCGCAATCCTCGAACCCTGCTCAGTCTCGAACCCTGCTCAGTCTCGAACCCCGCTCAGTCTCGAACCCTGCTCAGTCTCGAACCCTGCTCAGCGTCGAACCCTGCTCAGCGTCGAACCCTGCTCAGCGTCGATTCCCACTAAGCGTCGAACCCCTCGCAGCGCCCACTCCCGCTCAGCACTTTCCCCCGCCTGCGATCCAGCCACCCAGCCAGCCCCCCCAAAAACTAGTTAAACCGCCGGATATGCGGCGAGCACAGCGCGGTCAGCAAAATGACGATGCCGGCGCTTGCGAAGATCGCGATCGTCGGCAGGCCGCCGATCGTATCGGCCAGATGACCGACGATCAGGTAGCCGACCGGCAGCAGCGCGAACGAGCCGAGCATGTCGAGGCTGGCGACGCGGCCGAAGCTTTCGGCGGGGACGAGTTCCTGCAGGCTGATCTCCCAGATGATCATGAACATCATCATGCCGAAGCCTTCGAGGACCATCGCCATGACGAGTCCCGGTACCCACGTAATGACGGACAGCAGCAGCAGGGCGACGCCGCCGAGCAGCGCGCCGCCGTAGGCGACCAGACCGCGGCGTTTCCAGTCGCGCTTGGAGCCGAACAGCACGGCGGCCAGGATCGCGCCTACGGCCGTGCCGGCCATGGCGATTCCGTACACGGAAGGCGGCAGTCCATGGTGGACTTTGAACAGCCACGGCACGAGCACGGCCACGATGCCGGTATAGCAAATATTGAGCAGCGAAAAAGCGAGAATCGTAATCCACAGCCACGGCAGCTTGCGCAGCACATGGACGCCTTCCATGAACTCCGCGCCGAAGCCGGAGAGTACGGACGACGTTCGCGGCGCAGACGCAGCCGCGTCGACCGGCGCAACGCTGCCGACCGACGCTACCGTTTCGGTCGGCATGCCGCCGCCGGAACGCCCTTTTTGCCGGGCCAGCACCCGGCCGAGCATCAGGAAGCACAGCAGCGAGATGAAATACGTGATCGAATCGAGCGCAAATCCGGCGCCCGGAGACGCGGCGGTGACGAGCATGCCGCCGAGCGCGGGGCCGAGCAGCCGCACGCCCTGGATGCTGATCTGGCTCAGCGCGTTGGCGGCGTTGCGGATGTCCGGCGTGAACACTTCGGCGCGCAGGGCGGAGTAGGCGGGGTTGAACACGCCTTCCATCATGCCGTAGAAGACGAGCCCGATATACAGCCGTTCCAGCGTCAGGCTGCCGTTGAAGATCGAGATCGCCGCCAGCAGCATGATGCACAGCCGCGCCGCGTTGCTCAGCATGACGAGCCGCAGCCGGTCCGTCTTGTCCACGATCCATCCGGCAAAAGGCAGCGCAATAATGTTCGGCAGCATGTAGCAGGTCATGGCAAGGCCCAGCGCCGTCGACGAATCGGTCAGCGAATAGACGACGAGCGGCAGGATCAGCACAGAGACGGAGCTGCCCAGCATGGCGATCCATTGACCGAGCCACAGGTAGGTAAAAGCTTTCGATTTGCGAATCGGCGACAGGAAAATCGACAGCCGCGAAGCGTGCGACTCTGCGCCGTCCGCGGCTTTTTTGCCGGAATCGGTCAGCATGCTCAGTCGTCCCCTTTCTCGTCGATTCGCCCGATCCGGATACTGATGCCGTATTCCCGGCCGCCTTCGGTATGAAGTTCCCACTTTTCCAGCAGCGTCTTGAGTTCTTCCGAGAAGCGTGCCGCTTCTTCGTCCGACAGGTCGAGCCGCGTCGCATGGTATTCGGAAAAAGGAGCGCCGCCTGTCCAGCCTTCGTCGTCTTTTTGCCAAAGTTCGCCTTCGGCCGCTCCGGGAAAATGGAACTGCGAAGCCGGCGCGGCATAATATTTCTCTACGATGCCTGCGACGCTGCGCGTCTCGGCCAATTCAAGCAGCCCGCCTTCGTACAGCCGCTGGATATGGTAATGGATATTGCCCGGCGTCTGGCGCAGCCGGTCGGCGACCTGCTTCGACGTCATCGCTTCCCGCGACAGCGCGTGCATGATTTTGATTCGCAGGGCGCTTTGCAGCAGTTTGTTCTGTTTGGCGTCGATGATGAGCGAGCCGTTCGGCGTCATCGGTCTGTCCGTCAACGAAATCTCCTCCTTGTCGGAACCGGATCGATGTTGCATCCTGATAATCTGGAGTCAGATCATTCTGGAAACAGATCAATCTGGATTCCAGATCATGACGCTAATATAGCATCGCCTGCGGCCGGTGTAAACAAGAAATGAAGGGGGTAAAAGAAAAAGCCCGTCACGGATCAAAGATCCGTTAACGGGCCGAACTTCCCTGCCCAAATAGGGGAGGGGATTACGAGAAGGTATCAAGCAAAATAGCGGTCAGCAGCCCCATCGAAGCGATGAAGCCTACGGCCGGGCCGCCTTCTTCGAAAGCTTCCGGCATCATGGTCGAACACAGCATGGCGATGATGCCGCCGCCGGCGAAAGCGCCGATCGCGGCTTTCATTTCGCCGGAGAGCTGCTCCAGGAACAGGTAGCCGCCCATCGCGGCCAGCGCCGACACGAGCAGGACCGCGCCCCACATGACGAATATCTTTTTGCGCGAGTAGCCGTTTTTTTGCAGGCCGACGGTGCTCGACAATCCTTCCGGGATATTGCTGACGAAAATCGAGACGACGAGCACGACGCTGATGCCGTTGCCCGCGATCAGACTCGCGCCGAGCATGATCGACTCCGGAATGGCGTCCATCACCGTGCCGGCGAAAATACCGAGGCCGCTCTGGTCGGCTTCGCCGCCGGCGCCTTTGGAACCCGATTCGTCCGTGCCCGAACGTTTGCGGTTCGAGCCGCCGCGCCGGGATACGATCAGGTCGAACACCGTATACACGAGCGCGCCCGCCGTAAATCCGATCCCCGTCGCCAGCACGCCGCCGTCTTCCAGCGCGTCGCCGAGCAGCTCGAACGCGGCCGCGCCGATCAGCGTGCCGACGCCGAACGCCATGATCCAGCCGATATACCGCTTTTTAATCCGTAAAAACAAAGCCGCCAATGCGCCCAGCACGACGGCCGACGCGGAAATGCCGCCCCACAACAATGCGCTCCACATGCCCAGTTCTCCTCTCGCTTTGCGCTTTTCGGTATGTTTAAAGTGTCTTATGTAAGCACTCCTGCTCGTTCATTAACCTGCGGCGGGGCGAAGCAAACGTTTCGGGCTGTTTCGCAATGGAGAAAAGGCGATGGTATAATTTGGCGTATAGGCAGGCGAAAGGGCCGTGTCAGGCCACATTTTGGGAGGCGATGCAATGGGAACACCGCAAACGGTTTTGACGACAGGAGCCAACGCTCCGATCGGGCAGACGGACGAACTTCGCGTACGGGTCGAATGGGACGCCGCGCCGGCGGATCTCGACGTCAGCTGCTTCATGGTCGGAGAGAACGGTAAAGTGCCTTCGGACGATTATTTTATTTTTTACAATCAAGACCGCAGTCCGGGCGGGCAGGTACGGTACGAGCGAACAGGGCCCAGCGGCGTCGTCTTCGTTATCCGCACGAACGAGCTGGACGCCGGCCTGATCGCCAAATGCGTCTTTTCCGCGACGCTTGACGGAGCCGGGACGTTTGCCGACGTGACCGGCTGCCGGATCGTGGCGGAAACGGGCAGCGGCGAGATTCTGTACGAGATCCGGGAAGCGACGCAGGAGCGTTCGCTCGTCTTCATGGAACTGTACCGGCACGCGTCGGGATTGAAGCTGCGCGCGGTCGGACGGGGCTTCAACGGCGGACTCAAGCCGCTGGCGGAAGCGCATGGCGTCGAGATCGAAGACGAAGAGGCGCCCGCGGCGCAGAGCACGCCGAAGCCGCCCGAGAGCACGCCGGCCGCTTCGCTGCCCTCTAAGTCGGCCGCCGCTGCCGGGCTTCCCGCGCAGCCGGCGAAGCCGGAGCCGTCGCGGCCGCTCGGCAAGATCGACCTGCTCAAGCGCAAAGTCGGCATCTCGCTGGAGAAGAAAAATATCGCGCACGAAAAAGCCCGCGTCGCCGTCGTATTCGACGCTTCGGGCTCGATGACGCAGCTGTACAAGCAAGGCACCGTCCAGCGCGCGTTCGAACGGATTCTCGCCGTGTCTGCCCAAATGGACGACGACGGCATTATGGACGTCTGGTTTTTTGCCAGCAAGATGATGCGCGCGCCGAGCGTGACGGAGTACCAATACGAGAATTACGTGCAGAAGACGTACCCGGGACCGAGCATGAAGAGCAAACTCGGTTTTGGCAACAACGAGCCTGTCGTCATGGAAGACGTCGTCCGCAAGTACACGGAAGAAGACCCGGACGACCGGACGCCGACCTATATTATCTTTTTCAGCGACGGCGGCATCTACGAGACGAAGAAAATCTCCAAACTGCTGATCAAACACGCGGACAAGCCGATCTTCTGGCAGTTCGTCGGTCTCGGCAGAGCGAACTTCGGTGTGCTGGAGCAGTTGGACGACCTGCGCGGGCGTATCGTCGACAACGCCGATTTTTTCGCGCTCGACGATCTGGACTCGGTCAGCGACGAAGAGTTGTACGACCGGCTGCTGAACGAATTTCCGGGCTGGCTGAAGGAAGTCCGCTCGCGCGGCATTTTGAAAAGCTGAACGCCCAAGCAATCAGGGAATCAGTGAATTAGCGAATCGAAAAACGAAGGAGGACAACAACATGAGTTCGCATCCGGAATCTTCCGTCGAAACGTCTCCGTCTGCGATGACGCTGGGACAATGTCTGAACCTGCTGCACAAAGACCTGGTGCTCGTCGATATGGCCAGCCCGGGCAAGCCGACCCATCCGGTATCGAAGTGGAAAAAGCTGCTTGCGCTGGACGCGCCCGGCTACGAACTGCGCACGATGAGCTTCAACCACGGGCGCACGCAAAAAAAGTCGATCGTGCAGATCGACGGGCCGCGCGCGTGGCACGAGTGGTAAGCGGGTAATGAATGGCGTAAGCGAATTTGTTTGCTGCGCACAGCTGTCCCGAACCGCCGTTTCGATCTGCCATTTCGATCCGTTCGATCCTAGATAGGGGAGGCGACTTACTATGATGAGACAAGATATCGGAGAACATCAGGATTTCTATATCGTCCGCGTGTCCGATGCGCCGGAGCCCCAGACCCCGCCCGGCACGCAGCCGGGTTCCGATCCGGAGATTCAGCCGGCCGGTCCGCTGGACGTCCAGCCCGGGCAGCCGCCGGAAGTGACGCCGGGCGAAGTACCCGGCGTGCAGCCGGGAAGCGACCCGGAGATTACGCCGAGCGGTCCGCCGGACGTCCAGCCCGGACAGCCGCCGGAATTCGACCCGGACGACATGCCGGGCGTGCGGCCGCACCAGCCGGAGATCACGCCGCAGGAACCGCCGGGCATCCAGCCGGGACAGGCACCGGAGATCCAGCCGGTCGATCCGCCCGACGTGCAGCCGGTGCAGCCGCCGGAGATTCAGCCGATCGACCCGCCGGACATGCAGCCGAACCCGCCCAGAGAATTCTAGGCGGCCGGCTGCTCGATCCATGGATCCGCGGCGGCGCCAACCGAATAACCTGACAAAAAGCTTCTCTGCCCCGATGGGCGGAGAAGCTTTTTTGGGCCTGTGGCGCGCGGCGGCCGACGCCTGCGCCGTCCAAGCCTGCCGTCAAGGCCGCACCCGCCCGTCTCACCCGCGGTCTGTGCCGCTCCGCACGCCGATTCGATTCCCCGGCGGGAACCGGAGCGGCGCTCTCGCTAAGCCGGCGAATCGCTTTTTACGTAAAACACCTGTCCGCTCTGCGTATCGAGCGCGTTGAGCTGGCCGCCGAACACGGCACCGCCGTCGATGCCGATAATGCGGTTGGCGCCGTAATACAGGTTGTTGTTGTCTTCGTCGCCGTGCAGGCCCTGCGTCGGGGTATGGCCGAACACGACCGTCTTGCTTCCGTCGTAGCCGCGGTGAAACGGCTCGCGTATCCAGATCAGATCGGACGGATCGGCTTCGGCCGCGGTCAGGCCCGGCGGGATGCCGGCATGCACGAATACGAAATCGTCCGTCTCATAAAAAAGGCCCAGACCGCGCACGAAATCGAGATGTCGCTCCAGCGTCTCCGATCTCAGCTCGGGCCGCCGGTAGTTCGCGCCCAGCTCGACCCGCAGCTCTTTGTCGGAGAAGCCGTAGCTCTCGAGCGTGGCGCAGCCGCCGTTGCGCACGATCCAGCGTTTCCAGTCTTCTTCGTCTCCGCCGTCGAGCGCGCGCAGCATCAGGTCTTCGTGGTTGCCTTTGAGCGCGATCGCCCCTTCGGCGCACAGGTCGATGACACGGTCAAGCGTCTGCATGGACAGCGGGCCGCGGTCGATATAATCGCCGAGCAGCACCAGCTGGTCGGCAGCCGGATCGTAGCTTATTTGCTGCAGCAGGCGGTTCAGCAGATGCAGTTCGCCGTGGATATCGCTGATGGCCAACGTTCTTTTTGACATGGGAGGAGCCTCTCTTTCGGGGGAGGAGTCGGGATTCTAAACTCTCCCCATTCTAGACGTCGTTCAAGCTTCAAGCAAGAACGCGGACAATAAGGCGGGCCGGGCGGCGAACCAAACTCAAATTTTGATTGCAATTTAAGTTAACTTGAGTTAACTTATTTACGAGAGTTAATTTAAAATGCGGTAAGGAGGAGTCATTTGCCGGAACCGAACTATTCGCTGCGCGAGATCAAGAAAGCAAGAACGCGCATCAAGCTGTACGAAGCCGGGCTGGACTTGATGCGAACACGCAAGTTCAGCGAGATCATGGTAGACGATATCTGCCGCGAGGCGGAAACGTCGAAAGTGACTTTTTTTAAATGTTTTCCGCAAAAGGAAGCGCTGCTCGTCTATTTCATGCGAGCGTGGCTGACCGAACGGATGCTGGAGATCGACGACGGCGGCCGGCGCGGCTTCGCTTCGATCCGCCATCTGCTGGCCGGCGTGGCGGACGGATACGAAGCAAGGCCCGGCGTCATGCCGGGATTGATCGCTTTTTTGGCCGAAAAAGATATGCACCCGTGTATGCCCGATCTGAGCGCGGCGGAGATTCACCTGCTATTTCCCGGCCGGGAAGAAGAGGCGGCGGCGACGCCCGACCTGTCCGATCTGTTCGAACGCTGCATGCTCGAAGCGCGAAGCGACGGAACGCTTGACCCCGATCTGCCGATCGACGAAGCGGTCAAGCTGCTGTGGACGATTTTTTACGGAGCGTTTCTGACGGCGCGCTTGTACGCCTCGGACGATATCCGCGGATTTTACGACCTGCATCTGAGAGTAATGGAACGAGGCTGAGGAGGCGAACAAAATGGCGAAAGTCATTCCGGGCAGACAGACGGCACAGATCGAAGGACCGTTTGTCGTATTCATTATCGGAACGCGCGTGAACAAATGGTATGCGGTGCACAAATGGCTGCCCGTGCTGCGTGCGATGGGACCGATGATTCAGGAATTGTACAGCAACAAAGAACTGGGCTTTCTCGATGCTTCGGTGTTCCTGACGGGACGCGGCGTCTCCCTCGTCCAATATTGGCGCTCGTATGATCAGTTGGAACAGTATGCCCGCGGCGGCGAACATCATCTCAAAGCGTGGAAAACGTTCAACCGCAAACTGCGCGCGAGCAACGCCGTCGGCATCTACCACGAGACGTACCTGGTCGAGAACGGCGCGCACGAATCGATCTACGTGAACATGCCGCCGACCGGCCTCGGCCGCGCCAGCGAACTGCATCCGGTCGGCGCGGGCGGAGAAACGTCGCGGCAGCGGGCCGGTCTCGGCGGCGCCGGACAGGGCGAGCCTTCTGCGGACCTGCCGCCAAGCTGAGCTCAATCTTGACCTGGCAACCTCGACCGGAACGCATCCGCCGTCGATCGGAATTCAAAAAAAAGGAGCGGGGGTGATCCCGCTCCTTTTTGCGTTCCGCGTATGATTTCGGTCGACCTGCCGTATCCGGTGCATCTGTTCGTTTACGCCTTGCGGTCGATCCATACGTTCATTTTCCGGTCAAAACCCGTTCCACTTCTTCCACGGACTTTTGCTTGATCAACGGCGCTTCGCTGATGACCCACTGCGGCATTTCGTACACATGTCCGGCCCGGACCGCTTTGAGATTTTTCCAAATGGAAGTCTGCTCGATCCGCTTCCGGTTGTCCGCGGCGTCGCGATCGCCGTCCGCGCCCGGAGCGCCGACTTCCACGAACAGATAATCGGCGTCGTAATCCGGCAGCACTTCCAGCGAGATCGGGACGATGTCTTCGAGCTGCTCGACGCCGCGCGCCGGGGTCAGACCGAGATCGGCATAGAGGACGTCGGACAGCGCCTGCTTGGGCCCGTGCACGCGCACTTCCTTGGGCATGATGCGCACGTACAGAAAAGTCGATCCTTCCGGCACGGCGGCGGCGATCGCCTGCCGGGCCGCTTCGGCCTGCTTGGCGTAGCCGTCCAGCCAGGTCTCGGCCTGATCTTCGCGCCCGAACATGCGGCCGTAAGCCCGAAGTTCTTCTTTCCAGTTCGCCGAAGGCGAATCAGCAATGACGGTCGGCGCGACGGCTTGCAGCTGATCGTATAGATCGGCCTGCGCTTTGCGGCCCAGAATGACGTCGGGAGCGGCCTGCAGCACCGCTTCGACGTTGACTTCGTCGCCGAGCGGCTGCACGCCTTCAAGCGCGGCGGCATCGAGATAAGGCGGCATGACGCCGCCCGGATACGTGACGGTGGCGTAAGGCTTGAGGCCGAGCGCCAGCAGGTAATCGGTCAGCCGGTAATCGAGCGAAGCGATGCGCGCCGGCTCGGCCGGAATGGCGCTGTCGCCTTTGAGGTGATGGACGGTGCGCACGGCAGGTTCGGCGGTCTTGGCGGCATCGGCCGTAGGCCCGTCGGCGGCGCTGCCCGTTCCCGCAGCGCCGCCGGACGAGCTGCAGCCCGCAATCAGCAGGGCGCCTCCCAGCAGCAGCGAAGCGGACCCGGATAAGGCGGATCGGAAAATAAAGGGCATAGGTCAAACTCCTTCTACGAAAATGATAATCATTATCATATATAAAACCAACTTAATCGTCAAACTGATCCGATCGCCAAACCGTCCGTGCATCCCGATCCGTCCCTAATACTCTTTTACAAAACCTTCAATTCTTACAATATGGATAGGAAATAAGGAATATCAATACGAAATGAAGGGCAATAATCGAACTTTTTTACGCTTTGGCATTGAAAAAAGCAATTGATCGACAAAAAGATGGACAACCTTATACAGATTCGCTAACATAGGAAAATGCAAAACCGCAGTACAGCGGAACCGAATTAAACTTGGAAAGAGGTAGAGACATGAGCGGGTTGGATAAAAAAACCGGAAAGACCGTCGAAAGACCCGGAGAGGGCGCGGCCGGATTTTCCAAAAACGGATTTATCCTGGCGGCGATCGGCAGTTCCGTCGGCTTGGGCAACATGTGGAAGTTTCCTTACATCACGGGCGAGAACGGAGGCGCCGCCTTCTTCCTGCTGTTCATCGTCTGCCTGGTCGTGGTCGGCCTGCCGATCCTGCTGGCGGAAATGACGATCGGCCGCGGCGGGCGCGGCAACGCGTCGTCGTCGCTGTTCAATCTGACGAACAAGAAGCATTGGAAATGGTTCGGCCTGATCTCGATCATTACCGCTTTCCTCATCATGTCGTACTACAGCGTCGTGGCGGGTTGGACGCTGCATTACATGATCCAGTCGTTCGCCGGCGCGCTGTCGGACGTCAACATGGACTACGCGGGAGCGTTCCTCGGCTTCGCGGGCGGCTATATGCCGATCTTCTGGAGCGCGGTCGTCATGGTCATCACGGGCTATGTCATCGCCAAGGGCGTATCGGGCGGCATCGAGAAGTTCAACAAGATCCTCATTCCGGGCTTCCTCATCCTGCTGCTGATCATGATGGTCCGCGCGTTGACGCTGCCGGGCGCCATGGAAGGGGCGGAATTTTTCCTCAAGCCCGACTTCTCGAAGCTGAACGAAGAATCGGTGCTGATCGCGCTGGGCCACTCGTTCTTCTCGCTCTCGCTCGGCATGGGCTGTATGCTGACGTACGGTTCGTACGTACGCAAAGACCAGTCGCTCGGCAAAGCGACGCTCGCGATCGGCGCGGGCGACCTGCTGTACGCGTTCATCGCCGGCCTGGTCATCTTCCCGACCGTATTCGCTTACGGCATGGAGCCGTCCAGCGGCGTCGGCCTCGCGTTCATCGCGCTGCCGGCCGCGTTCGCGCAGATGCCACTCGGCTTCCTGTTCGGTGGCGTGTTCTTCCTGCTGCTGGCGATCGCCGCGCTGACTTCGGCCGTCTCGATCCTCGAAGTTCCGGTCGCCTACGCGATGGAGCAGTGGAAATGGAGCCGCAAAAAAACGGCGACGATCATGGCGACGCTCGCGTTCCTGCTCGGCGTGCCGTCGGCGCTGTCCGTCGAAGGGGCCAACGGCCCGCTCAGCAATGTGTTCCTGTTCGGCAAAACGATCTTCGACCTGTTCGACTTCTCGACCTCGTACATCCTTATGCCGGTCGGCGGCCTGATCATTACGCTGTTCACGGGCTATGCGTGGAAACGCGCGGGCGAAGAAGCGGGACTTACGGGCGGCATCTACCGCACCTGGATGTTCCTGCTGCGCTACGTCTGCCCGCTGTTGATCATCCTGATCTTCCTGTATTCGGTCGGCTTGTTGAAATTCTAGTTCATGTCTTGAGATGCAGGCGTTCCGCTTCGGCGGAACGTCTTTTTTGTTTGACGGCGACAAAAGTTAAAATTTTATAAAAAACGTTCGGTTTCGTATAAAGACCCTCTTCCCGGGCAATGCTATGCTGAAACACGTAAACGACAAGACGGCGCCGACAAATTGGAAGCGCTATCTATAACGGAATGCGGGAGGGAATTCGGTGATGAGAAGAATAACGGCACTTCTGCTCGCGCTGATGCTGACGGTAGTCCTCGGCGGCTGCAATTTGGCGGAAAGCAGCGCAGGAAGCGCGGAGAAAGGGTATATCGGCCTGTCCATGCCGACCAAATCGTCGGAGCGCTGGGTAGCCGACGGCAGCAATATGCGGGAACTGTTCGAGCGGCAGGGTTACAAGACCGATCTGCAGTACGCGGAAGACGTGGTCGAGAACCAGATCGCGCAGATCGAGAACATGATCACGAAGGGCGTGGACGTTATCGTTATCGCGGCGGTCGACGGCAACACGCTGACGGACGTCATCGGCAAAGCGCACGATCGCGGCATCCGCGTCATCGCCTACGACCGGCTGATCCGCAACACGCCCCATATCAGCTATTATTCCACGTTCGACAACTTCAAGGTCGGCGTGCTGCAGGCGTCGTACATCGAGCAGGCGCTCGGCCTCGAGGAAGGCAAAGGGCCGTTCAACATCGAGCTGTTCGCCGGCTCTCCGGACGACAATAACGCCTACTTTTTCTATGACGGCGCGATGTCGATCCTGCAGCCGTACATCGACTCGGGCAAGCTCGTCGTACGCAGCAAGCAGACGACGATGGCCCAGATCGCCACGCTGCGCTGGGACGGATCGCTGGCCCAGTCGCGGATGGACAATCTGCTCAGCGCGTATTACTCCGACGCCCATCTGGACGCGGTGCTCTCGCCGTACGACGGTATCAGCATCGGCATCCTGTCTTCGCTCAAAGGCATCGGATACGGCACTTCGTCCAAGCCGCTGCCGGTCATTACCGGACAGGACGCCGAGCTCGCTTCGATCAAATCGATCGTAGCCGGCGAACAGACCCAGACCGTGTTCAAAGACACCCGGAAGCTGGCGCAGCAGACCGTCAACATGGTGGAGAGCGTGCTCAAGGGCGAAGAAGCGGAAGTGAACGATACCGAATCGTACGACAACGGCGTCAAAGTCGTGCCGGCGTACCTGCTCGATCCGGTCTCGGTCGACAAAAACAACGTGGAACAGGAAATCGTGGAACAGGATTATTATACGAAAGAAGAAATCGGCCTCAAATAGCAGAAAGGAGGGTTCGGCCATGTCGGAATATCTTTTGGAAATGCGCGGTATCGTCAAAGCGTTTCCCGGCGTCAAAGCGCTGGACGACGTAAATATCCGGGTGCGCCCGGGCGAGATTCATTCGCTGTGCGGCGAGAACGGCGCGGGCAAATCGACGCTGATGAAAGTGCTTAGCGGCGTCTATCCGCACGGCAGCTATGAAGGCGACATTTTGTTCGAAGGCCAGACGTGCGAATTCAGGGACATCAAGCAGAGCGAAGAAAAAGGAATCGTGATCATCCATCAGGAGCTGGCGCTCATTCCGTACCTGTCGATCGCGGAAAATATTTTTCTCGGCAACGAACGTTCCAAAAAAGGGATTATCGACTGGAACGAGACGACGGTGCGCACGGTCGAGCTGCTCAAGAAAGTCGGGCTGAACGAAAATCCGCATACGCTCGTCGGCAATATCGGCGTCGGCAAGCAGCAGTTGGTCGAGATCGCCAAAGCGCTGTCCAAAAAGGTCAAACTGCTCATTCTGGACGAACCGACCGCGGCGCTCAACGAACACGACAGCGAGAACCTGATGCGGCTGATGCTGGAATTCAAGCGCGAAGGCATGACCTGTATCCTGATCTCGCACAAACTGAACGAGGTGACCCGGGTCTCGGACTCGATTACCATTTTGCGCGACGGCCATACGATCGAGACGATGGACGTCCGCGAAGGAGCAGTGACGGAAGACCGGATCATCAGCGGCATGGTCGGCCGGGACATGACGCAGCGCTATCCCGAACGCAAGCCGGATATCGGCGAAGTGGCGCTCGAAGTCCGCGGCTGGACGGTCTACCACGAACATCACCCGGACCGCAAAGCGCTGGACGATATCAACCTGACGCTGCGCCGCGGAGAAATCGTCGGCATCGCCGGACTGATGGGCGCGGGCCGGACCGAACTTGCGATGAGCATTTTCGGCAAAGCGTACGGACGCGGCATTACCGGGCAGCTGATCAAGGACGGGCAGGAGATCCGCAACGATTCGGTCAGCCAGGCGATCCGCAACGGATTTGCCTACGTCACCGAAGACCGCAAAGAGTACGGGCTGATCCTGATGGACGATATCAAGCGCAACATCTCGCTGACGGGTCTCGGCAAGCTGACCAGGCGGGCCGTCGTCAACGAGCAGGAAGAAGTGCTGGTGGCCGAAGACATGCGCAAGCGGATGAATATCAAAACGCCGAGCATCCTGCAAAAAACGGGCAATTTGAGCGGCGGCAACCAGCAGAAAGTCGTGCTCGGCAAATGGATCTTCGCCGGACCGGACATTCTCATTTTGGACGAACCGACAAGAGGGATCGACGTCGGCGCCAAATACGAAATCTATACGATCATCCAGCAGTTGGCCGCGCAGGGCAAAGCGGTGCTCGTCATCTCGTCGGAGCTGCCGGAAGTGATCGGGCTCAGCGATCGGATCTACGTCATGAACGCCGGCCGGATTACCGGCGAAGTGAGCCGCGAGAACGCGTCGCAGGAGACGCTGATGAAATATATGACCCATACAGGAGGCGTTAAGCGTGGAAGCGATCACCAAACTGTTTAAAAATAATGTCCGGCAGTACGGCATGATCATTGCCCTGGTCGTCATCATGATTCTGTTTACGGCTTTGACGGGAGGCCTGCTCGTCAAGCCGATCAATATCACCAACCTGATTTTGCAAAACAGCTATATTCTCGTGCTCGCGATCGGCATGGTGCTCGTCATCATCACCGGGCATATCGATTTGTCTGTCGGCTCGGTGGCCGCTTTCGTCGGCGCCCTGTCGGCGATCATGATGGTGGACTGGGGACTGCCGGCCTGGATCGCGGTCATCGCGTCGCTGGCAGCCGGAGCGCTGATCGGCGCCTGGCAGGGATTCTGGGTCGCCTACGTCAAAATTCCAGCCTTTATCGTGACGCTGGCCGGGATGCTGCTGTTCCGCGGCTTGACCATGATCGTGCTGGAAGGCCAGTCGATCTCCCCGTTCCCGGACGGATTCACGAAGATCAGTTCCGGCTTCGTGCCGAATCTGGCCGATACGGCGACGAACCTGGTCGCGATCCTCGCCGGAATCGTCTTCACGGTGCTGTTCATCCTGAACGAGCTGCGCGCACGCCGCGAGCAGACCCGGTACAAGTTTGAAGTATCCTCGACCGGACTGTTCGTACTCAAGCTTGCGGTCATCGCGATCGTGATCAACGCGTTCACCTTCATGCTGGCCAGCTACGCGGGCATCCCGAACATTCTCGTGCTGCTGTTCGTGCTCGTGCTCGCCTACTCGTTCATGATGAGCAAGACGGTCATGGGCCGCCATATCTACGCGCTCGGCGGCAGCGAGAAAGCGGCCGGCCTGTCGGGCGTCAAGACCAAAAAAGTAACGTTTTGGGTATTCGTCAACATGGGCGTGCTGGCCGCTGTGAGCGGTCTGATCTTCGCGGCCCGTCTGGATGCGGCGACGCCGAGAGCCGGTACCAACTTCGAGCTGGACGCGATCGCGGCCTGCTTCATCGGAGGCGCTTCGGCCGCGGGCGGCATCGGCACGGTGTTCGGCGCGATCATCGGCGGTCTCGTCATGGGCGTGCTCAACAACGGCATGTCGCTGATCGGGCTCGGCATCGACTGGCAGCAGGGCATCAAAGGTCTGGTGCTGCTGCTTGCGGTCGCGTTCGACATCTACAACAAAAACAAAAGAGTCGTGTAACGCCCGGATCTTCGGCGCGATCACATGACCCGGCCGTCCAGCCGTATCCGCCCCGCGGCTTTGTCGCAGGCGCGGATACGGCTTCGCGGCGCTTCGGCGTTTGTGCGCGGAAGACCCTTTTTTTCGCTGCGGGATTTGGATACACTTAGCCTAAACGGACAGCGGCGCAGGCCGCATGCGCCGATGCACAGAAGAAGGAGGACGAAGGTCCTTGAAAAAGACGGCTCTGCTCTATGCGCTGCTGATCGCGGCTTTTCTCGCTTATGCCGCGCAGCATCTCTACATGAACAAAATCGACGAGCGTTCGTTCCGTCCGGACGAACTGCGGGGCGAGCTTGGCGAAAATTACGTCATGGTCACTTTTTTGTCGGGCATGGAATATTGGAAAAGCTGTCTCAAAGGATTCGAGGACGCGGCCGAAGCGCTGAACGTGTCGATCGAATACCGGGGCGCCACGCAGTACGATGCCCGGGAGCAGATCACCGTGCTGGAGCAGATCATCGCCAAAAAGCCCGCGGGCATCGCGATCTCGGCGCTTGATCCGAATTCGCTGACCGAGGCGATCGACAAAGCGGTAGACGCCGGCATTCCTGTCGTGCTGTTCGATTCCGGCGCGCCGGGCAGCGCCGCGTATTCGTTTCTCGGCACGGACAATTACGCGGCGGGCAGGGCGGCGGCGGACCGGATGGCCGAGCTGGTCGGCGGGCAGGGCGAAGTGGCGGTTATCACCGTTCCTGCCCAGCAGAACCACGTGGAACGTACGCGCGGGTTTCGCGAGACGATCGAACGGTCGCATCCCGGCATGAAAGTGATCGCGGTCGAAGACGACAGGGGCGATGCGATGGAAGCGCGCGAACTTACCGAAGAGCTGCTGCGCAAGCACCCGGATCTGGCCGGCGTATTCGTGACCGAAGCGGCCGGAGGCAAAGGCGCCGGGCAGGCCGCCGCGGAGCTTGAACGCGATCGGCCGCTGCGGGTCATCGCGTTCGACACCGACAAAGACACGCTCGACATGATCCGCGAAGGCAGCATCTCGGCTACGATCGCGCAGGGTACGTGGAATATGGGCTACTGGTCGCTTCAGTACCTGTTCCATCTGCATCACGATTTGACGATCCCTTCGCCGGCGTCCGCCGGAGACGTGTCGCCGCTGCCGGTCGAAGTGAATACCGGCATTTCGATCGTGACGTCGGGCAATGTGGACGATTATTATGCCCAGTAAGCGCCGCAGATTTTCAAAGTCCGCGCTCGCGCAGGGAATGAGCCGTCTCCAGCCGCCGCGCCTGCACGATTTGCGCCTGCGCTACCAGCTCATGATCCTGTTTCTGCTCATCAGCCTGCTGCCGTCGATCGGCCTCGGCTACCTCGTGAACTGGACCGTCAGCCGGGTACTGGAAACGCAGGCTGTCGACCATACGCTCCAGCTGATCGGCAAAGTGAACCAGACGCTCGACAACGATATGGAAAATTTGCAAAACATGACGTATCTGATCGGCTTCGACGAACAGGTGCGGTCGTTTATGCAGGAAGGCGCCGTGTCCGATACGCAGACGTACCGGCTCAAGCAGTATTTGCAGCGCTATACGACGCTCTACCCGGAAATCGCGGGACTGCTGATCGTCGGCCGGGACGGGGAGTACGTCAGCAACGAATTGTACGCCCGCACGCCCAAGAACCTGACCGAAGAAGGCTGGTACAAGCAGGCCGTGGACAGCGAAGGACTGTTCCAGGTGCTGGGGCAGCCGGTCGGTCGGAATTTGACCTCGCACGTCAATTACCGCGACGACGAAGTCGTGACGGTCGTGCGCGCGGTCGTCGATCCCGACACGGAGCAGGCGATCGGCGCGGTGCTGATCGACCTCAAGCTGTGGACCGTGTCCAAAGCGGCGCGGGACGTCAAGCTTGGCCGAACCGGTTATTTGACCGTCGTCGACCGAAACGGCAAAGACGTCTACGCCCCCGGCGATCCTTACGTGGACCGGCTGCCGTCTTCGTGGTTCGAAGGCGGAGAGACCGGCGCGGTCACGCAAACGGTGGACGGCCGGGAGCTGCAGCTGATCTACGCCGAATCTTCGTTTACGGGCTGGCGCACCGTAGGCGTATTCCTGAAGCGGGAATCGGTCTACGAAGTGGGCCGGATTCATTTCTACGTCATGTGCTTCCTGTTCCTCGTCTGCCTGCTCGGCCTGACCGCCGCGCTGCGGCTGTCGGCATCGATCTCCGATCCGATCCGCGCGCTGATGGCGTCCATGCGCAGAGCCGAATCCGGCGATCTGTCCGTCCCGCCGTACAGCGGGCAGCGCGGCGACGAAGTCGGCATGCTGGGCCGCAGCTTCGACCATATGCTGATCCGGCTGCGGCAGCAGATCGGGCTCGTCGAGCGCAAGGAACGGCAGAAGCGGGAAGCGGAACTGCGCAGTCTGCAGGACAATATCAAGCCGCATTTTCTGTATAACACGCTGGACACGATCCACTGGATGGCACGCAAAAAAAACGCCGGCGAAGTGTCCGAGATGGTCGAGTCGCTGTCCAAGCTGTTCCGGATCGGACTGAGCAAAGGCGGCGACATTATTCCGCTGACGGACGAGATCGAGCATATCCGCAGTTATTTGCTGATCCAGCAGACCCGGTACGCCGGCCGGCTGTCGGTCGAGATCGAGACCGATCCCCGCGCGGACGAATGGTTCGTTCTGAAGCTGCTGCTTCAGCCGCTCGTGGAGAACGCGATTTACCACGGCATCAAAGCGCGCCGGGGACCGGGCCGGATCCGTATCCGGATCGAGGCCGAGGCCGGTGCGCTGCATCTGGAAGTGACGGACGACGGAGCGGGCATGGAGCCGGAAGGGCTCGCGCAGCTGCGGGCGAAGTTGGAGCATCCGCTGGAAGCGCTGGAGCGGCAGGCGTCGGAACGCGAGCGCAGCGGCCGGAGTTACGGCATGCTGAACGTGCAGGCGCGGCTGAAGCTTGCCTTCGGCGAACAGTACGGAATCCGGATCGGAAGCGCGGCCGGCGAAGGCACGACCGTGACGGTCGTGCATCCGCTGCTGCTGGAGCCGCCCCCGGTCCAAAGCGACGAGGAGGAGACAGGATGAAAGAATCGAAATACCGGGTGCTGATCGCGGACGACGAGCCGATTATCCGCGAAGGGCTGCGCGAAGCGGTAGATTGGGCGCAGCTCGGCATGGAAGTGGCCGGGGAAGCGGAAGATGGGGAAGAAGCGCTTGAGCTTGCCCTGCGCCTGAACGTGCATCTCGTGCTGGTCGACATGAACATGCCGTTCCTGAACGGCATCGCGCTGATGCGCCGGCTGCGCGAGCAGCTGCCGGACTGCCGGTTCGTGATCATTACCGGGCACGACGAATTCGATTACGCCCGCGAAGGCATCCGGCTCGGCGTCGAAGATTATATGCTCAAGCCCGTCAATCCCGACCTGCTGCAGGGCATTTTGCGGCGGGTCAAGGAAAGTCTCGACAACCAGGCGAAGCAGGCCGGTTATCTGAAGCTGGCTTCCGAACAGATTCGCCGGAATATTCCGCTGCTCAAAGCCCGGTTCGGCCAGGAATGGGCGGAAGGGCGGCTCGGCGAGGAAGAGATCGAAGAACGGCTCGCTTTTCTGGAGCTGCCTTCGGCAAGTCCCGCGCAGCTGTGCGTCGTCCGCTGGGCCGAGCGGGAATCGGCGCAGTCGATGCTGCGCGAAAGCGACCGGCAGCTGTACGCGTTCGCGATCGAGAACATCGCGTCCGAGCTGGCCGGAGACCGCCGGAACCTGCTCGTGCGGGACTCGGCGGGTCTGCTGCTGCTGTTTCTGTGGGATGCGGCGGAAGACGACCTGGCGGCGTCGATCGAGCGCAGCGTCCGGCGATTTCTCAAAATCGCCGTCAACGCGCATGCGCAGCCGCTGCGGGGCGGCGCGTTGAGCGTCCCCGACGCGTACCGGCAGTGCCGGGACGCCGTGTACAAAGACGCTCAGCTGTCGCCGCTCGTGCGCCGCGCGCGCGAATATGTGGGCGACTGCTACGGGGACCCGGAGCTGACGCTGGAATCCGCTGCCCGCGCGCTTCAGGTGTCGCCCGTCTATCTGAGCCGCATTTTGAAAAAAGAACTCGGCGATTCGTTCGTGGCGCTGCTCACCCATACGCGTATCCGCAAATCGATCGAGCTGCTGAACGCGACCGATCTGTCGATCTGCGAAATCGCGGAACGCAGCGGTTACGACAGCCAGCATTACTTCAGCACCTCGTTCAAAAAGGTGATCGGTGTCTCGCCGAACCAATATCGGCGGGGAGCCGCTTTCCCCGATCAGCCGGCAAATCGCTGAGCGCGCGCAGCGATTGTGGGGGATGCTCCGGGCTTGGCACGGCCGGCCTGCGGTTCGCATGGTTGCGAATCGTGCCGGGCGTGTAATAGAACTTAGCGGCCGGGCATGCATGCCCGGCCGGAAAGCCTGGAGAAAAGAGGGGAAAAGATGGAACAGCCCAAAAAATTCAGCGTACGCTTCGACTGGCCTTATCATTTCGTAACCCTGCCGCTTGCGCTTGCCGTCTTGATCGCTTCGATCGTGAACCTGACACGGGTGTCCGGCGAAGGCGGAGCGACGCTGCCCGCATGGATCCTCGTCGTGATCGGGGTCTGCCTGATCTTCGCGGCGAGCCGCATCCGCGTCTATGCCACCAAAACGCAGGACCGGATCGTCCGGGTCGAGGAAGGCTTCCGGTATTACCGCCTGACCGGACGCGAGATCGACCGCCGGCTGAGCCTCGCGCAGGTGATCGCGCTGCGCAACGCCGGCGACAAGGAATTCCCGGCGCTCTGCTCCCGTGCGGCCGAAGAGAATTGGGACGCCAAGCGAATCCGCTCGGCAATCAAGGAATTCCGGCCCGATACGATGCGGATCTGAAGCGCAAGCCGTCTCCAAGGCCGCCGGTCGCAGAAGCCGAATGGGCAGGCACGCCGGCGGGAAGACAAGCTTGAAAAAGCGGGATCGGGTGTAATCCGCTCCGCTCTCGAAAGACAGGGAAAAGCGGCTCTCCGCCTTGGAGAGCCGCTTTAATCTTTTTGCCGGCAGACCGGCACTTCCGACACGCTGTAGAGCGGCCCGAATCCCCCTGCCGTGCGGCCTTTTAGACGACGCCCTGCGCGATCATCGCGTCGGCCACTTTCAGGAAGCCGGCGATATTGGCGCCGACGACAAGATTGCCCGGGTAGCCGTATTCTTCGGCCGCCCGCATACAGTCGGCGTGAATCCGTTCCATGATCCGGTGCAGCTGCGTATCGACTTCTTCGAACGTCCACGAGACGCGCGCGCTGTTCTGCGCCATTTCCAGTGCCGATACCGCCACGCCGCCGGCGTTTGCCGCTTTGGCGGGGCCGAACAGGACGCCGGCCTGCAGGAAACGTTCGATCGCGCCGAGCGTCGACGGCATGTTGGCGCCTTCGCCGACCGCTTTGACGCCGCCTTCGATCAAGCGCTCCGCCGCTTCGACATCGATTTCGTTTTGCGTGGCGCACGGCAGCGCGATATCGCAGGCAAGGCTCCAGATGCCTTCGCAGCCTTCCGTATATACGGCATGCGGATGGGCCGCGACGTATTCGGAGATGCGCCCGCGTCCCGCTTCCTTGATCCGTTTGATCGCCGCCAGGTCCAGTCCGTCGGGATCATGGATATAGCCGGAGGAGTCGCTGCACGCGATGACCGTCGCGCCGAGCGACTGCGCTTTTTCGATCGCGTAGATAGACACGTTGCCCGAACCGGAGACGACGACGCGGCTGCCCGCAAAGCCGAGGCCGGCGCTGCCAAGCATCTCCTGCACGAAGTAGACGCAGCCGTAGCCGGTCGCTTCGGTACGGGCCAGGCTGCCGCCGTACAGTGGGTTTTTGCCGGTCAGCACGCCTGCTTCACTTGCGCCGCGAATCCGTTTGTACTGGCCGTACATATAGCCGATTTCGCGCGCGCCGACGCCGATATCCCCGGCCGGCACATCGGTATCCGGGCCGATATGGCGGTACAGTTCGGTCATGAAGCTCTGCGTGAAGCGCATAACTTCCAGGTCCGATTTGCCTTTGGGATCGAAGTCGGAACCGCCTTTGCCGCCGCCGATCGGTTGGCCGGTCAGCGAATTTTTGAGCACCTGCTCGAATCCGAGAAACTTGATGATGCTCGCGTTGACCGACGGATGGAAGCGCAGGCCGCCTTTGTACGGGCCGATCGCGCTGTTAAACTGGACGCGGAAGCCGCGGTTGACCTGCACGCGTCCGGAATCGTCTACCCACGGCACGCGGAAAGCGATCAGCCGCTCCGGTTCGGACAAGCGTTCCAGCAGGCCGTGTTCGCGGTAGCGGGGATGCTTGGCGAATACGGGCACGAGGGAATCGAAAATTTCGCGCACGGCCTGATGGAATTCCTCTTCGTGCGGATTGCGCTTGACGACGGTATCAAAAACGTGTTCGACATAAGCCTTCGCTTCGGTATGGGCGGTCTCGCTATAGGTTTCGATCATGGGTACACGCTCCTTTTGCGTAATGGGTCGGACTTTTTCGGGATACCGGGGACAAGCGTTAATCGGATAAAGGCACAGGTTGAAAAGAACGCCGGCAAACGGCCGCCGGGCCGTTTGTCGGCGGAGGTGAATTGGACTATAACAATTCTCTTCGCAGTTCTGCAAAGTGAATCGGATTACAACAATTCACTTCGCAGTTCTGCAGCTGATTTCGGGGACAGGTGGCCGAGCGGAATGTCGAACACGGTACGGGCGCCGCTCTGGCCTTCGGCGGCCAGGCGGACGGCGGCACGGGCGTAGGCGACGAGCACGCTTGCGGTGAATTCCGGGTTGCTCTCCAGCTCCAGCCCGAATTCGATACGCTGCTTGCTGCCCGCTCCGGTCACTCCGCTGCGGATAACGAAGCCGCCGTGCGGCATGCCGGAATGTTCGCGTTCCAGCTCCTCCTGCGTAATGAAGGTGACGCTCGTGTCATAGTCGGCAAAATAGTTCGGCATGGAGACGATCGCTTCGCGAATGGCGTTCTCGTCCGCGCCGTCTTCCGCGACGACGTAGCAGTTGCGCGCATGCTTCTCGCGCGTTTCGAACTCCGGCGTCTCGCCCGAGCGGATTGCGTCGATCGCGGCCTGGACCGGCACGGTGTACTGCACGCCCGCGCGCACGCCCGGCACGCGCCGGATCGCGTCGGAGTGTCCCTGGCTGACGCCGCTGCCCCAGAACGTGTATTCTTTGCCTTCCGGCAGAATCGACTGCGCCAGCAGGCGGTTCATCGAGAACAAGCCCGGGTCCCAGCCGGTCGAGATGACGCTAAGCTTGCCGCCCAGCAGCGCCGCCGTATGGACCCGATCGTAGAACTCGGGGATTTTGGCGTGCGTATCGAAGCTGTCCACCGTGTGGAACAGCGCCGCGAGCTGCGGCGTCTGCTCCGGCAGGTCCGTGGCGGACCCGCCGCAGAGAATCATGACGTCGATCTCTTCCTTATAGCGTTCAACGTCCGACATATGTACGAAACGGAGCGATTCTCCGCGCTGCTCCAGCGACTTGGGATCGCGCCGGCTGAATACGGCCACAAGCTCCATGTCCGGATTTTGCGCAATCGCGCTGCGTACGCCGCGGCCGAGATTGCCGTAACCGGCGATACCGATTCTGATTTTTTGCTGCATGTAAGAATCCCCCCTGATCTAGACGAATGATAGAAATATCTGAATATCCGTTAAGTATAGAAAAAGATAACACCCCGTGTAAACTGTTCGGCAGTACTTTTACAGAAAATGCAACCAAAGACCTATGATTTTCCGTCAAATTCCGGACGCAACCGTTCAGGACTTCATCGCAAGCTCCGATAAGCGTTCCCGCTTCTTTCTGGCGGAGTCGACCGGTTTCGCTTAGAATATGGAGCAAGACGTCCCGATAACAAGCAACAAGCAACAAGCGGCGAAGGTTGAATACGCATAATTCCATCATCGAACGAACGCCGAAGCGGACAGCCGTCCGATCCCGGAGATCGGCAGGCGAAGAAGCGACGGACAAAGGAGGACCGGCTGTGACCGGAACGATACTGATCATTGAAGACGAAGAGAAAATCGCGCGGCTGCTCGAACTGGAGCTGGGCTACGAAGGATACCGGACCGGGCGGGCCGGATCGGGCGCGGAAGGACTGGACAAATACAGGGAGCAGAGCTGGGACCTGATTTTGCTGGACGTCATGCTGCCCGGATTCAGCGGCATCGAAGTACTGCGGCGCATTCGCGCGACCGACTCGCTGACGCCCGTCATTTTGCTGACTGCCAAAGACTCCGTGGAAGACAAAGTGTCGGGCCTTGATCTCGGCGCAAGCGACTACGTGACCAAGCCGTTCCAGATCGAAGAACTGCTCGCGCGGATCCGTTCGGCGCTGCGCGCACGGGCGGCGGCGGGCAATGGGCGGGAAGAAGAAGCGCTGCTGCGCGAAGACGGCCTGAGCGCAGGCAGTCTCAGATTGAACGAACAGACGCGGGAAGTGTACCGCGGCGAACGCCGGATCGATCTGACGCCGCGCGAGTTCGACCTGCTCGTCTTCCTGCTGCGCAACCAGCGCCAGGTGCTGAGCCGGGAGCAGATCATCCGCGAAGTGTGGGGCTACGATTATGCCGGCGACACGAATGTGGTGGACGTCTATATCCGCTACGTGCGCAAAAAAATCGACGAAGACGGCCTGCCCGAACTGATCTATACCGTTCGGGGGGTCGGCTACGTACTCAAGGAAGCTCCATGAAGCTGAAAAGCAAAATTTATTTGTATTCGTCCGTTCTGTTCGCGGCGCTGCTGGCGGCGGCCTGCATCTCGATCTATCTGCTGTTCGAGAAAATGTCGCTGGACGCGGAGAGCCACCGGTTCGAGATGGAAGCCGAACTGACCGCCGAGCGGATCAGCGAATCGGCTTCGAGGACCGCGCCGGACGACCTGCTGCGCGCGTATGCGCCGGCCGACGGGATGCTGCGCGTCGTCGAGCCCGACGGCACCAGCCTGGCCCGCCCCGTGACAGCCAGCGAAGACACGCAGCTGAGCGAGCGGCTCAGCAGCGAACCGTACGCGTACACGGCCGCGCACGCCGCCGAGCGGCTGCGCAGCGGCGGAGAAGGCTATATCCGCGTCTCCGTGCCGGTCATCTGGTCCGACGGCGAAGTGCTGAGCGTGCAGATCAGCCGCAGCATCGCCGATATCGAAGACCGGTTCAACGTGCTCAAGACCGTGCTCGTCATCGTGGCGCTGCTGGCGCTTATTCCGGCCATACTGGCCAGCACGGTGCTGGCGAACCGGATCGTCAAGCCGATTGCCGTCCTGACCGGCACGATGGGCGATATCCGGCGAAGCGGCCGCTTCCAGCAGATCGAGACCGGCCAGCAGCCGGGCGACGAACTGGCGGAGATGGGCCGGACGTTCAACGAGATGATCGGGCTGCTGGAAGGCAACTTCGCCCGTCAGGAGCGGTTCGTCTCAGACGCTTCCCATGAGCTGAAGACGCCGCTTACCATTATCGAGAGCTATGCCAGCCTGCTCAAACGCCGGGGCAAAGAACGTCCCGAAGTGTTCGACGAAGCGGTCGATGCCATTTTGTCGGAATCGGTCAGGATGCGCGAGCTGACGGAACGGCTGCTTCATCTGGCCCGCAGTCCCGAAGCGGACAGCCTGGAATTCACCGACGCCGATCTGGCGGAATCGGCGCAGGACTCCGCGCGCGCGTTCGTGCGGGCTTACGGACGGGACATCGAAGTGCGGGCGCCCGAGCCGGTATTCGTACGGACCGATCCGGCCAAAGTCCGGCAGCTGCTGTTTATTCTGCTGGACAACGCGCGCAAATACAGCGAAGACCGGATCACGCTCGAAGCGAGCGGCGGAGGCGGACAGCCGGCCGAACTGAAAGTCATCGACCGGGGCATCGGCATCTCCGCCGAAGAACTGCCCAAAGTGTTCGACCGCTTCTACCGCGTCGATTCTTCCCGTACCCGCAGCACGGGTGCGGGCGGCTCGGGACTCGGCTTGTCGCTGGCGCAGGATTTGGCGCAGGCGCTCGATATTCGCATCGGGATCCGAAGCGAAGAAGGGACGGGCACGACCGTCACCTTGCAGTTTCCCTGCGCCGGCGCAAATGCAGGCGCCAGCGAACGGGGCCTGCGCGACAAGCTGCCGGCGCGCGGCCGGCGGGCGCGGAGCGAAGACGAGCCAGAGAACGGCCGGCGGACGGCCCGGACTGACGGGTTGGATACCGGCGAAGGAGGCGAAGGCAAATGAGACGAAGAACGGCGGGCATGGCGGCGACGGCGTTGGCCGCGGCAGGTGCGGCCGGTCTGCTGCTGTGGAGCCCGTGGAGTTCCGCGGAGCCGTCTTTGACCCAGGCGCAGGCGCAGAGCAAGCTGCTCAAGCTGTACACGGGCCAGATCGAATCCGCGAGCCGCAGCGGCGACCTGTACGAGATGACGCTGAGAACCGATACCGGGCTGTACACGGTGAATCTGTACGTGGAAGACGGACGGGTGGAATCGATCCGCCGGCTGGAAGCGACGACCGCTCCGACGCGCGAAATCGTAAGCCGGGACCGGATCAAGACCCGGCTGGAGCAGCAGGCCGGGGTGCGGGTCGAGCGCCTGGAGCTTGAGAACGCCGACGGAGGCGAAGAACGCCTCTACGTGGCCGATCTGACCGAAGCTTCGGGAGAGCGGCGCAGGCTGCGGATCGACGCGTACACTGGAGAGACGCTGCAGGACGCGGCGCTGCCCGGCGGCGCTCCGGTCGCCGGCGGCGATAGCGGCGGCGCAAACGGCGGGGACGCCGGCGCTGCGCCGCCGGATCCGTCTCCGGATGCGCCGGGCGGAACCGGCGGCGAAGATCCGCCTGCAAACGGCGGCTCTCCCGAACCGGGAACGCCCGGGAATCCGGGCGGCGGCGCGGCGTCCGGCGGCACGAACGCGCGGCTGCTGGGCGAACGCCAGGCGAGAGCCGCAGCCGCGGCCGCGCTTGGCGTCGAAGTCGGCGCCGTCGAGGAGAGCGACGCCGAACTGCGCAGCGAGGAAGACGGACAGGCGTATTACCTCGTCGACGTCGAATTGAAAAACGGACGCAAAGCCGAAGTGCAGATCAATGCCGTATCCGGCGCGATGCAGACGATTACGTGGGACGAAGACGAGGAAGAAGCTTCGCAGCCGTCTCCGCCGGAGTCGCCGGGTGCGCCCGGCGATACGGACGACGAGGACGGGGACGACGATGCGGACGACGATACGTAGAGCCGTTCGTCTGCCGTTCCGGGCACGAGCCGTTCACGGGATAACTTCCTGTGAACGGTTTTCTTTTTTTCTCATCGAATTCTAATGAAGCTCTCCACGCATTCTCAGACGTGGGGGTTAATCTGATTATGCGGCAGGGAAGAACAGACGCCCTGCAAGTTATAACCGAACGACAACCCACACAGAAGAAAGAGGAGGAGATTAACATGGTAAAACGTAAAGTGATGATCGGAGCGGTAGCGGCTGCATTGACACTCGGAGGAACGGCGGCATTCGCGAACGGAGCGGGTACGACAGGCAGCGCAGCCGGGTCCACGCAGGCAGAAACGGTCAATACCGCGTCAACTTCCAAAAAGATGATCTCGAAAACCCAGGCCAAAGCGATCGCGCTCAAAGCGCAAAAAGGCAAAGTCGACGATATCGAACTGAAAAAACGCGGCGGCAAAGCGTATTACGAAGTCGATATCGACCGTCAACGGGGCGACGTGGACGTCTGGGTCGACGCGTACACCGGAGCCGTGCTCAAAGTCGTCAAAGACGACGATCTCACGGACAACAACAGCGACGACGACCGCGATGATGACCGCGACGACGATGACGACGATGACCGCGTCGGATCGGCCGCCGGGCAAAATGCGGCAGCCGCGGTGAAATATACGGCCGCCCAGGCTTCGGCTATCGCCGTTAAGCACGTCGGCAGCGGCACCGTAACCGACAACGACCTCGATCGCGACGACGGCCGTTACGTTTACGAGATCGACATCCGCACCGCGACGGGCAGCGCCGACGTCAAAATCGACGCCAACACGGGCAAAGTGCTGTGGAGCGATATCGATAACGACGACGATGACCATGACGACGATCGTTACGACGACAACGATGATGACAACGACGACGACGATAACTAAGCGCGCGTAAGCGGACGAAGAAGCGGGATTTCCCGCTTCTTTTTTTGCGTCCGCTATTCCGGGCGTGCCGCTCTCCGATCCGATACAGCCGAACGCCGGCTTACTTCCGCTGTAAGCCGGGCGTAAGGAACATCGCTGGCGGCTCGCGGCTTGAAGCGGTAGGCTGGTCAGGAGAATAAGCGGACCGGGAAGATCCGTATACAGCGGAGGGATATTTATGAAAAGACTGGAATCGATCGACATCGTCAGGGGATTCGCCCTGCTGGGCATCCTGTTCGTCAACATGCAGCAGATGCTGTATCCGAATACCGATATCGACGCAAGCTGGACAGACCGGTTGTTGTTTAATACGTTGGAATATGGCATCAGCCACCGGTTTTTCGTCATTTTTGCGTTTTTGTTCGGGACCGGTTTTTATTTGTTTATGCAGAGCGCACAGCGAAAAGGACTGCGCGCAGGATCGTTGTTCGCACGCCGGCTGCTGATTTTGCTGCTGATCGGCCTCGTTCACCATCTGTTCCAGCCCGGCGAAGTGTTGGTGTATTACGCCATCCTCGGATTTTTGCTGCTTCCGTTTGGCCGGGCCAAGTCGTGGATGCTGCTTGCGGCCGGTCTTGTCGTCAGTGGACTTGGCCTCTATATGGGCTCGATCATCCTCACGTACGGCATGTTCCTGCTCGGCTATTGGGCCGGCCGGATCGGCCTGTTCGAACCGGGCCGGCACGTCAAGGCGTTGTCGGCGGCGTTGGTCGTTGCACTGCTGCTGATCTATCCCGCCGCCAGGCTCCAGCAGTTCGTCATGGATCAGACCGGCCTGTACGATACGGCAAGCGCGCTCGGCGGCCTGCCGCTCAGCGTCTTTTACGTCACGGCCCTTATGCGGCTGTGCGATTTCGCGGCTGTCCGCCGAAAGCTTGCGCCGCTTGGGGCGATGGGCCGCATGGCGCTGACGAACTATTTGCTGCAGACGGCAATCATAGTGTCGCTGTCCGCGGCGTTCGGCTGGAGGGAAAATATTACGCTGCCCGTGCTGTGCGTGGTCGCGATCGCCATTTTGATCGTGCAGGCGGCAGGCAGCATGCTGTGGATGCGCTTCTTCACGATGGGGCCGTTCGAATTTCTGTGGCGGCTCGGCACCTACGGCCCGAAGTCGGTTCATTCGCTGCGGCGGCCGAAGAACGAACAGATGCGCAGCGCGACACCTGACCAGGAAGTTCGTTCCGAATAAAAAGCGTCTCCCCGCGGGGAGACGCTTTTTGACTTCCGATCTTGCCGATCCTGCATGGGCAAGCCGCTTTACTGTTCTTCGATCACGTTCGCCAACACGGCTGCGCGGTACAGAATATCCGCCGCCGCGGCCCGCGTCAGCTGCTCGTTCGGGCGAATGTTTCCTTGGTCGTCCAGCTCCAGCAGGCCGAACGCGAGCGCTTCCTGCATCGGTCCGCTGCTGCCGTCCGGAATGGACGCTTCGTCCGTGATCCGGACCGGAATCAGCTTGAATACCGGCAGGGCGCTTTCGTTCTGGCCGGCCCGAATAAGCAGGGAAACGAACGAAGCGCGGGTCGCCGCGGCGTTCGGATCGAGGTCTTTGGGCAAATCGAGGTCGTTGTACGACGCGATGACGAGCGCTTCGGCGTACCAGGCTTGATCGTCGGCTTTGGGGAAATAATCGGACGCTTCCGGTTTGCGGACGAACTGCAGCCCGCCGAGGTCCAGATCGAACATGTCCACGACGAGCCGGATCGCCTGGGCGTTGGTCAGCGTGCCCTGCGGCCGGAACTGGCCGTCCGCCGAACCGTGCACGAGACCGGCCTGCTGCAGCGCGCGGATCTTGGACGCTTCCGGCACCTGGTTCAGGTCGCCGAACGGCGACGCCGCGTAGGCCGATCCGCCGGACAACGCCGTGAACAGAATCGCCGAAGCGGCTCCGATCGAGATCCATTTCGGTGCGGGTTTCTTTTTCATCATCAGATGCTCCTCTCGCTGCCTGTTATGTCTTCCAGACGGCTGTTCGCGCAAGAAGGTTGCAGCGTGGGTCAAAAAGGAAACGGGGCGCAGGTCCGCTTTCCGATCGCAAACGGCTCAAAAAAAGGAGAGGGGCGCTCAGCCTCTCTCCTTCAGCAGGTTATGACCGTACTCCGCATAGTAGACATTGCCGTTGCGCCGGTCGAGCGCGGCAGCCGTCTCGAACGCTTCGCTCTCAAGCTTCGCGCGCAGTTCGTCCGGCCGGTCCGCCAGCTCGTAGAAGCGCGAAGACGGAGGCAGGTTGAGCACGAAAGGTTCGCCGGTGCGGATCAGCTTGCCCAGCAGTGCGGCAGCGTTGAGCAGGAACATCATCCGGTTCAGCGGATCTTCGTGCGATTCTACCTGCGGCAGATGACGTTCCACCAGCGGCAGGCCGCGCTGCGGATCGACAATCGACAGGTAGCCGATGTGCTCGCCGAATTCGTGTGTAAATTGCAGGTTGTCGCGGATCAGCCTGTAGCTCTTGGGCTGCATGGCTTCGGCTTCTTCGGTTCGTCCCAGACGATGCAGCGGCAGCAGCAGAAACGGAAGCGTCGCGTGCGGCACATGCGCGCAGCTCTCGCGGCCGTCGATGATCGGCTTCGCTTTGCGCACGGCGGCTTCGTCCTGCCCGGTGAGCAGCAGGTAGCGGACCTGTTCGTCCAGCTCGCAGGCGGAACAGTCGCTCATTTCATCTTTTTTGAGCTTGCCGAATTCCCGGAGCGATTCGCCGGCTTTGCCGAGATCGCCCATGTACATCGCCAATCGGAAGCGGTAATACCAATACGTGCGCTCGCCGGCGCCGTAAGCCTGGTAGCGGCGGCGCAAATCCTGCAGCAGCGATTCGATCTGCTCGCCCGGGACGTCGGGGAACGACGGCACGTCGTCGATGACCCATTTGTAGCTCCAATGCAGCGTGTGCGCGTCGAACGCGTCCGGATTGCGGTCGTATTGGCCGAGCATCCAGGAATAGGCGACGATCGCTTTCATCGGGAAACCGCCGAAGCTCGCCGCTTCCACGATCGCTTCGCGTGCTTCGTACCCGGCTTCGACGTCTCCGGCGAGATCGGCGATTTCCGCGGCGCGTTCCAGCAGGGCGATCTTGGCCGCTCCGTTGGGCAGGTCGTACGCCTGTTCCATCAAATCTTCGAATTCCATCATGAAGTCTTCCACGTTATTCTCCTCCTTGTTCCGATTCCATGCTCCAATCGATCAGCGACAGGATGCCCGCGTTGAGCAGAGCCAATTCCTGGCGGCTCATCGGATAATGGCCCATCATCAGCGCGTTGGCGTACAGCATCTCGACCAGCGTAGGCAGCTTCGCGTTCGGCGGGCCGGCGAACAGTTTGTCCACGACCGGATTATTCAGATTCAGGTACAGGATCGACTGCGCGCTGCCCTGCATGGAACCGCCGAGGCTGCCGAGCACCGAAGCGAACGCCTGCGGGCTTTCTTCGCCGGCGCGTTCGATCGAGCGCAGCGTCGCGGCTTCTTCCGGCAGCGTGAACAGGGCAGGCAGTTCTGTCGGCTTGAACCGCTTGAGCAGCACCCGGCAGCGGAAACGCTGAAGCGAGAGGTCGGCCGCGCGGGCGGCCTGCAGCGTCGCCGACCGTTCTTCCGCGTTCAAGTCGGTAAAAGCGAGCGAGACGTCTTCCGGCAGCAGCCTGCGCGTATCGGCTCCGCCTACGATGCGGGGCAGCGACTGAAGCAGCTCCGCTTCATAGATGTAGCCGCCGTTCACGACGAGCAGCGACTGCGCGGAAGCGACGTGGCGCAGCTGGCGGTAATGGTCGAGCGAAGCGGTGTAATACAGTGTCCGGCGTTCGTCGAGCAGCTCGCCGAGCGTCTTGTGGCCGTATGTACTTTCGAACGGCAGCCAGCGGTAGATCATGCGGTAAAATTCGTCGTCTTCCACGGCCAGGCTTTTCATCGAGAGCGCGTGCAGTTCGAGGATGCGGCGCAGCCGTTGCTGATCCGAGGCACCCATGCCGATCAGTTCGGAGCGGATCGATTCGCCGAGTTCGCCGCGTACCCGTTCAAGCTGTTCGTTCTCGTAGAAGTGTTCGCGCGAAGCGGTCGGCTGCAGCTCGTCGGTCCAGATCAGGCATTTGACGAAAAAAGCCCACTCCGGCAAAATATTGTCCGCCTGTTCCGAGATCAGCATGCGCTTCAAATAGACTTTGTGCGAACGTTTGGCGTTCAGGCTGACGGCATGCGGCAGCACGTAGGCGATACCGCCTGTGCGCCCGTTCGCTGTCCGCAGCGGGATAAAGTCGCGGAAGCGTTCGCCGAGCCGTTCTTCGCCGAAGCGAAGCACTTCGTCCCGATGGACGTCGGCCAGATCCGGGCTGAAGATCCAGGCCGGCGGTTCCGGGTTGATCCGGCGTTCCCGGCCGCCTTCGGCCAGGCGGATCGGATACGGCAGCAGGGCGCCGTAATGGAGCAGATCGAGTTCGACGGTCCCGGCTTCGAAAAAGAGGTCGGTCTCCGGCTTGGCGCGCAAATACACTTTGGTGCCGGGCGTCAGCGACGATTCGAGCTTGCGCAGCGTATACGTGCCGTCCGGTCTGCCGCGCCATTCGATCGACGGGCCGCCCGAAGCCGATTGGGTCAGCATGACGATCTCGTCGCTGACCATGAAGCAAGACAGCAGGCCGATCCCGAAGCGGCCGATAAACGACGTCTCGCCCAGCAGTTCGGTGCCGCCGCGCTTCGACGAATGGCCGATCATGGCGAGAAATTCATGCACATCGTCTTCGGTCAGGCCGACGCCGTTATCTTGAAGCAGCAGCGTCGAATTTTCGCCGGAGCCGGCCAGTTCGACGAATACTTCGCCCCGGTGCCCCGGCTCCGAATCCAGGCGCGCCGTAATGGCGTCGGTCGCGTTTTGCAGCAGTTCGCGCAGGAAGACGCGCGGACTGCTGTAGAGGTGGTTCGATAAAATGTCGATCATTCCGCTCAGATTGACCTGAAAGCGGTATTCCTCGGAATCGGACATCGGGAAGCCTCCTTGTTTCGCTCGTATGCTTTCTTTCGTATTTTAACGCGTCCCGGTTTGTTTTCCAAATTCCGATCTGCCGATCTTCGCGGGAACCCTCAAAAAAGCCGCTTCCGATCCCCGAAGGGACAGAAGCGGCTTTTTGGCTGTGGCGTATGATCGCCGGGCTTCGATATTGGAGCTGCGAAGCCCGGGAATTCGGAATTATTCGGTAATCGTGCCGTAGATCAGCGTCGGCGCTTCGGCGCTGTCCGCGATCGAGATCGCCGCGAGGATTTTGGCCTTCACGTTATCGACGTCTTCGCTGTTCGCGTGAATGGTCACGAGCGATTCGCCTTCCTGCACGGCTTCGCCGACCTTTTTGTTCAGCATCAGGCCGACCGCGAGGTCGATCTCCGATTCTTTGGTCGCGCGGCCCGCGCCGAGCCACATGGCGGCTACGCCGATTTCGTCGGCGACGATCTCGGACACGACGCCGCTGCGCGGAGCCGGTACTTCGATCTTGTAAGCGGCCTGCGGCAGGCGTTCCGGATGGTCGACAACCGAAGCGTCGCCGCCCTGGTTCGCGAGGAAATCGCGGAACTTGTCGAGCGCTTTGCCGTTCGCGATCACTTCGCGCAGCTTGTTCTCCGCGTCTTCAAGCGAGGAGGCTTTGCCGGCGAGGAAGACCATCTGGCTGCCGAGTGCCAGGCACAGGTCTTCCAGGTCTTTAGGGCCGTGGCCTTTGAGCGTGTCGATCGCTTCCTGCACTTCCAGGGCGTTGCCGATCGCGGCGCCAAGCGGTTGGCTCATGTCGGAGATGACGGCCATCGTGCGGCGGCCGACGTTGTTGCCGATGCCGACCATGGCGCGCGCCAGGTCTTTGGAGCCGTCGAGCGTCTTCATGAACGCGCCCGCGCCGGTCTTGACGTCGAGCACGATCGCGTCCGCGCCGGCCGCGATCTTCTTGCTCATGATCGAGCTTGCGATCATCGGGATCGAATCGACCGTCGCGGTTACGTCGCGCAGGGCGTACAGCTTTTTGTCGGCTGGCGTCAGGTTGCCGCTCTGGCCGATAACGGCGATTTTGTGCTCGTTGACGAGCTTCACGAACTCTTCGTTCGTGATCTCGACGTGGAAGCCGGCTACCGCTTCCAGCTTGTCGACGGTGCCGCCCGTATGGCCGAGACCGCGTCCGGACATTTTGGCGACCGGCACGTCAAGCGCCGCGACAAGCGGAGCGAGCACGAGCGTCGTCGTGTCGCCGACGCCGCCGGTGGAGTGCTTGTCGACTTTGACGCCTTCGATCGCCGACAGGTCGATCGTGTCGCCGGAGTTGACCATCGCCATCGTCAGGTCGGCCCGTTCGCGCTGCGTCATGTCTTTGAAAAAGACGGCCATCGAGAAGGCGCTCACCTGGTAATCCGGAATTTCTCCCTTGGTGTAGCCTTCGATGATGAAGTTGATTTCTTCCGTCGTCAATTCTTTGCCGTCGCGTTTTTTCTCGATCAAGTCTACCATTCTCATATGTGTAGGCCTCGCTTTCGTTAAATGAATCCGGCCGTCTTGCGCGCTGTGCGGAAGTCCGGCCGGTCGATGCGTATTGCACGGTACGTGTCGTATTGCAGGATACTCGTTACCGATTGTTTTTACAGGGTCAGGGCTGTCTCCAGCGCCACTTCCATCATGTCGCCAAACGTCGATTGACGCTCGGCCGACGTCGTCTCTTCGCCGGTCAGCAGGTGGTCGCTGACGGTCAGGATCGTCAGGGCGTTCACGCCGAATTTCGCGGCCAGCGAGTACAGCGCCGTCGTCTCCATCTCGACGCCGAGCACGCCGTGCTGCATCAGCTTGGTCGTGACCGTCTTGTCGTCGCGGTAGAAGATGTCGGAGCTGAGGATGTTGCCGACGTGCACGTTCAGGCCTTTGGCCACGGCGCGCTCGTACGCTTCCTTCAGCAGGCCGAAGCTTGCGATCGGAGCGAAGTCGAAGCCCGGGAACGTGTTGCGGTTCATGCTGGAATCGGTGCAGGCGGCCTGCGCCAGAATGACGTCGCGCACGCGTACGCTTTCCTGCATGCCGCCGCAGGTGCCGACGCGGATCAGGTTCTTCACGCCGTATTCGCTGATCAGCTCATTGGCGTAGATCGCGAACGACGGGATGCCCATGCCGGAACCCTGAACGGAAATGCGCTGGCCTTTGTACGTGCCGGTGAAGCCGAGCATGCCGCGGACCTGGTTGTAGCAGACGACGTCTTCGAGATATGTGTCGGCGATAAATTTCGCTCTCAGCGGGTCGCCGGGGAGCAGGATCGTTTCGGCGATATCGCCGACTTTGGCTTCGATATGAACACTCATGGGATGAAAACCTCCGGTTTGGGGATGTGGGATGCGAAAGCTGTCAATAGATGGACGCTGCGAATGGGACAGGCCTGCAATGGCCGCTCACAGATGCCTCCTGTTCGCTTCGTTCAATTCCGTCGGGTTCAAAACGCGTTTACTTCAAATCGCCGAGGAAGCTGGTGCCGTATTCCGGCATCTTGACGCCGAAGTTCTCGGCGACGGTGGCGGCGATATCGGCGAAAGTGGTGCGCACAGGCAGTTTGGTGCCGCCATTTTGGAAGCTCGGCGAGTAGGCGAGCAGCGGGACGTATTCGCGCGTATGGTCGGTGCCGCGGTACGTCGGGTCGTTGCCGTGGTCGGCGGTGATCAGCAGCAGGTCGTCGCCGGTCATATTGGCGAACACTTCCGGCAGGCGGGCGTCGTATTCTTCGAGCGCCTGGCCGTAGCCCTGCGGATCGCGGCGATGGCCGAACAGGGCGTCGAAATCGACGAGGTTCAGGAAGCTGAGACCGTGGAACGGCTTGCCCATTTCCTCGACGAGCTTGTCCATGCCGTCCATGTTGGACACGGTGCGAACGGATTTGGTCACGCCTTCGCCGTCGTAGATATCGGCGATCTTGCCGAGGGCGATCACGTCGAAGCCGCCGTCTTGCAGTTCGTTCATCGTCGTGCGGCCGAACGGTTTGAGCGCGTAGTCATGCCGGCCGGACGTGCGCTTGAACGCGCCGGGTTCGCCGACGAACGGACGGGCGATGATGCGTCCGAGCATGTACGGATCTTCCAGCGTGATCTCGCGGCAGAACTCGCAGATTTCATACAGTTCCTTGAGCGGAACGATGTCTTCGTGCGCGGCGACCTGAAGCACGGAGTCGGCCGACGTATAGACGATCAGCGCGCCGGTCTTCATATGTTCTTCGCCCAGTTCGTCGAGAATCTCGGTGCCGCTGGCCGGCTTGTTGCCGATCACTTTGCGTCCCGTTTTCTGTTCGATCCGGGAGATCAGCTCGTCGGGGAAGCCGTCCGGGAATACGCGGAACGGCGTATCGATATACAGGCCCATTATTTCCCAATGGCCGGTCATCGTGTCTTTGCCGCGGGAAGCTTCCTGCATTTTGGTGTGGTAGGCGAGAGGGCGGTCGGCTGCGGGCACGCCCTGTACCTCCTCGATGTTGGACAGGCCAAGCTTGGCCATGTTCGGCATGTTCAGGCCGCCCATTTCGCGGGCGATATGGCCGAACGTGTCGACTCCGAAATCGTCGAACTCCGCGGCATCCGGCGCTTCGCCGATGCCGACCGAGTCCATGACGATCAGATGAATGCGTTTGAATGTGGACATGGTTTAAGCTCCTTTCGAAAGATTCTATTCTACACCTTGCGCGTTAAATGAACAATCCGACGATGATGGCGGACAGCATGCTGACCAGCGTCGCGCCGTACAGGAGCTTGAGGCCGAATCTTGCGACGACGTTGCCCTGTTTTTCATGCAGGCCCTTCACCGCGCCGGCGATAATGCCGATCGAGGAGAAGTTGGCGAACGAGACGAGGAAGACGGACACGATGCCGATGGTGCGGTCGCTCAGGCTTCCGCCTTCGATCAGCGTTTGCAGGCTTACCATCGCGGCAAATTCGTTGGTCATCAGCTTGGTAGCCATGATGCCGCCGGCCGTTACAGCTTCGTTCCACGGCACGCCCATGACGAAAGCGAACGGCGAGAAGACGTAGCCGAGCATTTCCTGGAACGAGATGCCGAAGATTGCGGCGAAGATACCGTTCAGCATGGCGATCAGGGCGACGAAGCCGATCAGCATCGCGGCCACGATAATCGCGACCTTGAAGCCGTCCATGATGTATTCGCCGAGCATTTCGAAAAACGACTGCTTCTCTTCTTCTTCCTGCACTTCCAGTATATCTTCTTCCGGCTCGACTTTATAAGGATTAATGATCGAAGCGATGATAAATCCGCCGAACAGGTTGAGCACGAGCGCGGTGACGACGTACTGAGGCGGAATCAGCGTCATGTAGGCGCCGACAATCGACATGGAGACGGTCGACATGGCCGAGGCGCACAGCGTGTACAGCCGGTGCTTGGGCAGCAGACCGATCTGTTTTTTGACGGAAATGAACACTTCGGACTGGCCGAGTACGGCCGATGCGACCGCGTTGTACGATTCCAGCTTGCCCATGCCGTTGATCTTGCTCAGCACGAGCCCGATGTAGCGGATAATAAACGGCAGGATGCGCAGGTATTGAAGAATACCGATCAGCGCCGAGATGAAGACGATCGGCATCAGCACGTTCAGGAAGAATACGGACGGACCGTCTTCCGGCACGAGACCGCCGAATACGAAGTTGATACCCGCTTTGGCGTAATCGAGCAGCGCTTCGAACGTCGTGGATACGTACGTAATCAACGTCGTGCCGAGCACGGTGTTGAGCAGCAGGAACGCCAGCAGCGCCTGCAGCACGACCATGACGATCAGCGGACGGTACCGGATTTTGTTTCGGCCGTTGCTGGCGACGAAGGCGAGGCCGAACACGATGGCCAGGCCGAGCAGAGCGATAAGAATATTCATGGACGCAGATCTCCCGGAAATTATTTTTTTGGGTAGCCCACATGGGCAGCACATACACATAAATGAAAAGCAAGAAAAAGATTGAAGCGGTTACAAAAACAGTGAAAGAACGAAAATCCGGACAAGCCGGTAACCGGTCCGCCACCGCTCGGGGCGCGGCGGAACGGCCGTCAGCCGTTTAGTTCGTCTTGTCCATGTCTTTGGCCTGGAAGTATCCCGGAAGCAGACGGTCCATCGTCCATTCCTCGGTGTTGCCGTGCAGGTTCGTCAGGTAGATGAGCGTATGCTCGTCGGCGAATTCGGCAATGACCTGACGGCAGGCGCCGCAGGGCGAGACCGGGCCGGCGGTGTCCGCGACGATCGCGATTGCTTCGATCCGGCGAACGCCTTCGGAAGCGGCTTTGAAAATGGCGGTGCGTTCCGCGCAGTTCGTCAGGCCGAACGATGCGTTCTCGACGTTGCAGCCGGAGTAGACGGTGCCGCCGGCAAGCAGCGCGGCGCCGACTTCGAAGTGGGAATAAGGCACATAAGCGGACGACCGGGCTTCGATCGCGGCTTCGATGAGACGGTCTTTCATGGGATGGCTCATAGCGGAAGACCTCCTGGGATCATGGATGGTTAACAAAGGGCGAAACGCTTACAAAGGTCCGCCGCGGCGAGGTCCCGTTCAACGATCGACGGGACCTTGCAGCGAAGCGGGCAGCGGTTACCGACGACAGGGGGCGAGGAGACTTCGATCAGTACGAAGAGTCGGACTGGCCGCCCTGCATGATCTTCACGCCGGAGCTTGCGCCGATGCGCGTCGCGCCTGCCTGGATCATCGCTTCCATGTCTTCGCGGCTGCGTACGCCGCCGGAAGCTTTGACGCCGAGGTCGGGGCCGACCGTTTTGCGCATCAGGGCCACGTCTTCGGCCGTTGCGCCGCCTGTGGAGAAACCGGTGGACGTCTTGACGAAGTCAGCGCCCGCCCGGACGGACATTTCGCAGGCGAGCACTTTTTCTTCGTCGGTCAGCAGGCACGTCTCGATGATGACTTTGACGATCGCTTTGCCCGAAGCCGCTTCCACGACTGCGCGGATATCGCGTTCGGCCAGTTCGACGCTGCCGCTTTTGAGGGCGCCGATATTGAGCACCATGTCGATCTCGCCGGCTCCTTTTTCAATGGCGTCGCGGGTCTCGAACGCTTTGGTCTCCGGCGTGGACGCGCCCAGCGGGAAGCCGATCACGGTGCATACTTTCACTTCGGTTCCGGCCAGACGTTCCGCCGAGTACGCGACCCACGTCGGGTTGACGCAGACGGACGCGAACTTGTACGTCTTCGCTTCTTCGATCAGCTTGGCGACTTCGCTCTCTACGGCGTCGGCGCGCAGAAGTGTATGGTCGATCATGGATGCAAGATTCATGTTGGATCTCTCCTTCGGATTCGGATATACGTCTATCATACCATCTTCGTGAACAAATGCAAAAGGTTACATGAAATTTTGTTCAAAGAAAATGAAAGCGCAACAAAGCCCGCTATCGTCCGTCTCCGCAGGGAGAGTCAGAAGATAGCGGGCCTGCTGTTATTTCTTTTTGGAGACCGGCTTTTTCGCGACCGGCTTCGCCGCCAGTTGGCTCGCGGACGGCTTGGATAGCAGCGTTTTCCAGCCTTCGTAATCGTGCACGTCGAATCCGGCGAACGCCGGGCTTTGCTTGAACGTCCGCCGGGTGTCTTCCAGCTGGGCGTTCAGTGCGTCCGGGCCTTCTTCGTAAAAGGTGACCTTGGGCGTCTCGGCGGAGCGGTTCGTCTCGACGGCGATCCGGACCGGCTTGCCGAGCTTGTCGCCTTCGGCCAGTTCGGCGCGGGCCGCTTCGACGATCGCTTCCGCGGAATCGCGGTAAGCCATAATCGTCACGCCGTCGAAACGGTCGATGATCCATGCGCTCAGCGTCGAGGTCTCGTCGGGCATGGCCTGTTCGTGGAACCAGAACGGAATATCGGCCTCGGCGCTCAGATGCAGTCTGCGCGCTCCGGCCAGCACGACGTTCATGTGGGTCTTCCAGGACCGCAGCAGCGCGTCCCTGCCGGTCGTCCATTCCGGCAGCAGATACGGTTCCACGTCGATATGGATACCGGAGAACCGTTCATTTGCCTCGGCGGAGTCCTGATACCCGGTCAGCCAGGCCAGGAAAGCTTCCGGCAGCCGGCGGTCCGTCGCCCAGGCCGGCGCGCCGTCGAGCGCGTGCACCTCGATCCGCTGCGACGAAGCGCGGCGGATAAAGGCCGCGTAATCCGCCGCCGCAAGTTCCGGGTCGATCTGCACGTAGAGCGTCGTCACGCCGTTTGCGGCTGCAAAGCGCAGCAGTTCGTCGGGCGACGAGCGCAGCAGCCACGGATTCCAGACCCACGTCGAGAATCCGTTCGTTTCGCGGGAAGCGGCGCCTGCCGCGCTGCCCGGCGCAAGCGAACCGGCGGTCCAGGCCAGCAGCAGGCACACAAGCAGGCAGCGGGGAAGGGAGTGGCGAGTGTTCATGGGGATTCCGCCCCTTTCGATAGATCCGTGAATCGGAGAGTTGTTCGTTCGGTCTGTAGCTGAGCCGTCCGTCTCGCGCAGACAGCAGGGCGCATCGATCCGCGCCCTGCTGTCTATATCGGTCGTTCGGGCGGCAAATTCAATCCGCCAGCAGCGACAGCGCCGTAAATTGGTCGGTCACGAGAATGTTGGCGTAGCGTCCGGCCAGAGCGGCACGGATCGCGCGAATCTTGCGCGGACCGCCGGCGACGAGAATCGATTTTTCTTTGCGGCGCAGTTCCGGCAGGTCGATGCCGACCGTGCGGGCATTCACTTCCTCGCTACAGATCCGGCCCTGGTCGTCGAAGAAGCGGGAGCAAATATCGCCGGCCCCGGTCTCCTGCAGCTTCTGCCTCTGGCGGTCGTCGAAGTAGCCGAGGCGAAACAGCAGGGCGTCTTCTTCGACCGTGCCGACCGTGAACACCGCCACGTTCGCCTGCCGGCCCAGCTCGATGATGCGCTGGATATGGCGGTCTTCCTCGACCATCCGCTTGAGTTCGACGCTGTCGAAGATGACCGGCAGCGGCAGATAGCGGGCGACGGTGCCGAACGCCTCGGCGAACATATTGGCCGTTTCCGCCGCGTAGGTCGGCACCTGCGAATGGCTGACGCCGCCTTTGAGCTGGACGACTTCGACGCCCCGTACCGGCTTGTGGCGCAGACCGAGCGCGAGGGCGTGCATCGTCGTGCCCCACGTGATGCCGATGATGTCCCCGTCCTGGATCGTCTCGTCCAGGTAGGCCGCGGCTTCCGCCGCGATCCGTCCGCGAATCTCGCGATAATCGTTTTGCGGCGAATGGCAGACCCGTGCGGCCTGAAGCCCGAAGCGCCGCGAAAGCTCCATGCCCAGCGCGTCGAGGTCTTCCAGCGGATCGGAAATGCTGATGCGGACGAATCCGTTCTCTTTGGCGTGCTGGAGCAGGCGCGAGACGGTCGGGCGGGAAACGCCGAGCCGGGTCGCGATCTCCTGCTGGCTGTAATCCGACATATAGTAGAGCCGCGCAGCCTCTATGCTGAGCCGCTGTCTGTCCAGATCGATTTTGTCCGTCATGATCGTCCCTCGTTTTTTAGGTTCATTATACGTGCCCGCTTTGCCGTTTGCACGGAAGAAAGAAAGAGAGCTTGAAGCTTGGCGTAAAAAATGGGTCAAAAGGATGAAAAGAGGTTTTTTTCTTGAAAGTATTTCATTTTTCAGTCCATGTTCCGATAAAGTTTGTATGAGTTTTTTTGGTATCGTAGGGACGAAGAACGAATTCTTTGCTTTTTGACTGTCTTTTTCGGGAAGCGGAGAAGGAGCTTGGTGCCTATTGACGTTTGGCCCGTTACTTTGTATGGACTCCCTTGAAGGAGCCAATCACAAGCCGCGGAGCAAGAAAATACAAAGGTTACCATATTCGGAAGGGGAAAAACAAGAGCGATGAATGTTGAGTTGAAACAGGTTCCGGGAATCGAACAATATTGGTTGGAGCAGCTGCGTGCGGTCGAAGAAAAGACGCGTTTGGTTGGGCAGACGCCGCCGACGGCGGAGGAAGGAATCGGCAGCGTGCAGCGCGATTTTCTCGCCGTCGATCCGGCCCTGCTGCGCGGAGGCGCGCTGCCTGCGGCCTGGTCGGTGCTGCTGCAGCGTTATTTGCGCGCCCGCGAACTGTCGTTTGCCGTACATAGTTCGGCTGCGGACGCCGCTTTTCCGCTGCTGCTGAGCGTCGATCCGGCGGATACGCTGCGCGAACGTACCGAACGCGCGGAAGCCGCCCTGCGGAAGAGCGGGGAACGTCCGCTTGAGGCATCCGTTCTCGGACAGTGGCAGGCCGCGGGCACGATCGAGCTTCCCTACAATACCGGCATCGGATTGAATCCGGCGCTGAACGCCGCCGAAGCGCTTGCGGCGTCGGGCTGCGACCTGTTCATCGTCTTCTCCGGCACGGAGCGCATCCGCGCCCACGCCGCGTTCCGCCGGTCGGTCTTCGGCGAAGACTTCGTACAGGAAGCGCTGGCGCATCTGCAGGGCATCGTCGTTCGCATGAGCACCGAACCGGAAGCCGCCGTCGGCCGGGAGGACCTGCTGGACGATCAGGAACGGGAGATTTTGCTCAATCTCTGGAGCGGCCTCGACGCGGCCGCCCCGTTCAAGGCGGACGTTCCGATCCACCGGATGATCCGGGAGCAGGCGGCACGTACGCCGGATCGCGCGGCGGTCATCCATGCGGCAGGCGAAGCGCTGACCTATGCCCAGCTGGACCTTCGCTCCGACGTGCTGGCGGCCGAACTGCGCGAAGCGGGACTCGGCCGCGGCGACATCGCGGGCATTCTGGCCCGTCCGTCGGCCGAAATGATACTGTCGGTGCTGGCCGTGCTCAAGACCGGCGCTGCCTACCTGCCGATCGATCCCGAATACCCGCAGGAACGGGTGCGCTTCATGCTCGAAGACAGCGCCGCCGGGCTGCTGCTGCTCACGCCGGGCCTTGAAGCGCCGGCCGCTTACGCGGGACCTTCGCTGCGCGTCGACAACGGCCGCGATTGGACGGCGCCGGCCGGAAGCGTCGGCGATTTCGGCACGCCCGACGATCCCGCCTACGTGATCTATACGTCGGGTTCCACCGGCACGCCGAAGGGCGTCGTGGTCGAGCATCGCTCGCTGATCAACCTGGCGCAGTGGCATATCGACCATTTCCGGATCACCGAAGAAGACCGGACCGTCAAGTATGCCGGATTCGGCTTCGACGCCTCGGTCTGGGAAATTTTCCCGTACCTGCTGAGCGGAGCTTCGATCCATATGATTCCGGAAGACCTGCGTCTCGATCCGGCGGGATTGAACGATTACTTCAACGCGGAAGGTATCACCGCCGCGTTCCTGCCGACCCAACTGTGCGAGCAGTTCATGGACCAGGACAATTATTCGCTGCGCGTCCTGCTGACCGGCGGCGACAAGCTCAAGACGTTCCGCCCGCGGCCGTACGAGCTGCACAACTGCTACGGTCCGACCGAGAACACGATCGTGACCACGTCCCATCTCGTGACCGAGATGGAAGACAATATTCCGATCGGCAAGCCGGTGCGCGGCTCGCAGATCCTCATCCTCGACGACTACGGCCATTTGCAGCCGATCGGCGTCGCGGGCGAACTGTGCGTCGCCGGCGACGGCCTGGCGCGCGGTTATCTCAACCGTCCGGAACTGACGGCGGAGAAGTTCGCGGCCCATCCGTACCGCGAAGGGGTGCGCATGTACCGGACCGGCGATCTGGCCCGCTGGAAACGGGACGGCACGATTGAATTTCTCGGCCGGCTCGATCATCAGGTCAAGATCCGGGGCTTCCGGATCGAGATCGGCGAGATCGAGCAGCGCATTCTGGAGCGCGAAGGGGTGCGCGACTGCGTCGTCGTCGCCCTCAGCGACGACCGCGGCGACGCGTATCTGTGCGCGTACGTCGAAGCGGACGCGGAGCGCAGCCACGCGCAGTGGAGCGCCGACCTGGGAGAGATGCTGCCGGATTATATGGTGCCGGCGCATTTCGTCACGCTGCCGAAGCTGCCGGTCAACGCCAACGGCAAGATCGACCGGCGCGCGCTGCCCAAGCCGCAGGCGCGGCAGGCGGCTGGTTCCGCCGCTCCGGTCGGGGAGACCGAAGAAGGGCTGCATGTTCTGTGGAGCGGCATTCTCGGCCACGACCGCTTCGGCGCGGCGGACTCTTTCTTCGAGATCGGCGGGCATTCGCTGCAGGCCGCCATGCTGAGCGCGCGGATCGAGCGCCGGTTCGGCGCGAAGCTGTCGATTCGCGAGCTGTTCGAACATACGACGGTCCGGGCGCAGGCGGCCGAGATCGCGAGCCGCGCGGGCGAAGCGGCACCGGCGCCGGAGCTGCCGGTGCTGTCCGCGCCGGAATCGGCGGACGGGCGTTACCCGGCTTATCCGGCGCAGAGCCGCCTGTTCCTGATCGAGCAGATGGAAGGCGCCGGCACGGCGTACAACGCGCCCGTGCTGCTGCGCGTCGAAGGCGAACTGGACGCCGCGAAGCTTGAGCGGTCGCTGCAGCAGTTGATGCTGCGGCACGAAGCGCTGCGGACGTCGTTCGAACTGCTCGGCGAATCGATCGTGCAGCGCGTCCATCAGGACGTGGAGCTGCGCCTTGACGTTATGCAGGCGCCGGAAGAAGACGTCCGGGCGCTGATGGACGACTTCGTGCGTCCGTTCGATCTGGGCGCCGCGCCGCTGATGCGGGCGGGACTTGTCTCGTGCGGGGAACATCTGCATTTCATCCTGCTCGATTTTCATCATATCGCCGTGGACGGCGTCTCGATGCATGTCTTTTTCGAGGAATGGTCGCAGATTTACCGCGGCGAATTCCCGGAGAGCGCGCCGGCTCAATTCAAGGACTTTGCGGTCTGGTACGAGCGCGAAGGCGCATCGGCGATCCGCGAATCGCAGTTCGGCTACTGGCGGGAGCGCCTGTCGGGCGAGCTGCCGATGCTTCAACTGCCGACCGACAAGCCCCGTCCGGACAAGCAGAGTTTCCGGGGCGACACGCTGCATACGGCAATCGGAGCTGCGCTGCAGGCCGATCTCAAGCAGTTGGCCGAGCGGACGAACACGACGCTGTTCATGGTCATGCTGGCCGCCTACGGCACGCTGCTCAGCCGCTATGCGGGCCAGGAAGACCTGATCGTCGGCGTGCCGGTCGCGAACCGCGGCCGTGAAGAGCTGCACGGCGTTATCGGCATGTTCGTCAACACGCTGCCGCTGCGGACGTACCCGGACAAACGCAAAACGTTCGCCCGTTATCTCGAAGAAGTCCGGGCCGAACTGCTCGGCGCGTTCGACCATCAGGAATACGAGTTGGGCGAGCTCGTGAACGAGCTGAACGTTCCGCGGATCGGCGGACGCAGTCCGCTGTTCGATACGATGTTCGTCATGCAGAACACCGGCAGTCTGGCTCCCGAGCTGGAAGGCAGCCTGACCGCGGTCTCGACGTACGCGCCGAAGATCGCCAAGTACGATCTGATGGCCGACGTGACCGAGCACGAGAGCGGCATCCGGGTCGATTTCCAATACTGCACCGAGCTGTTCGACGAATCGACGATCCGGTCGATGGCGAATCAGTACGCGGCGCTGCTGGAAGCGGCCGCAAGCAACGAACACCGCGCGCTGCACGAACTGCCGATGCTGAACCGCGAAGAAAACGCCGACCTGGCGTTCGGGCTGAACGATACGGCTTCGCCGTACGAACGGACGCTGACGATTCAGGCAGCGTTCGAGCGCCGCGCCGTCGAACGGCCGCAGCATCCGGCCGTGACGTTCGAAGGGACGACGCTGACCTATGCGGAGCTGAACGAACGCGCCAACCGATTGGCGCATACGCTTATCGAAAAAGGCACGGCTGCCGATAAACTGGTAGGATTGATGGTGGATCGTTCGCCGGAGATGATCATCGGCCTGCTCGGCATTCTCAAAGCGGGCGGCGCGTACGTGCCGATCGACCCGGAATACCCGGAAGACCGGATCCGCTACATGCTGGAGAACAGCGGATCCGATCTGCTGCTGACCCAGCGGCATCTGGTCGGCAGGGTCGATTTCGCGGGGCAGAGCCTCTGCCTCGACGAAGCGGAAGCCTACTCGCCGCGGACGGACAATCCGCGCGATCGCAGCGCCGCCGCCGATCTGCTGTACGTCATCTACACGTCCGGCACGACCGGCCGTCCAAAAGGCGTCATGCTGGAGCACCGCAACATGGTCAATCTGCTGCATCACGAATATACGCATACGAACATCGACTATTCGGGCCGGGTGCTCCAGTTTACGACGCTGAGCTTCGACGTATGCTCGCAGGAGATCTGGTCGACGCTTGTCGCGGGCGGCACGCTGTGCATGATCCGCAGCGAGACGCGGCGCGAAGTCGGCGAGCTGCTGGATCTGATCGAAGAGCGGCAGATCGGCGTCCTGTTCATGCCGGTCTCGTTCCTGAAGTTCATCCTGAGCGAAAAAGAATACGAAGAACGGTTCCCGACGTGCATTCGCCATATCGTCACGGCGGGCGAGCAGTTGGTCGTGCCGGAGAAATTCCGGGAGCATCTGCGCCGCAACGGCATTTTCCTGCACAATCATTACGGACCGTCGGAGACGCACGTGGCGACCGCCCATACGGTCGATCCGTCGGGCGATATCCCCGAGCTGCCTCCGATTGGCAAGCCGATAGCCAATACGCGCGTTTATCTGCTCAATGACGCTCTTCAGCTGCAGCCGAGAGGCGCGGCCGGCGAGCTGTACATCGCGGGCGAATGCGTGGGTCGCGGCTATTACAACCAGCCGGAGCTGACGCTGGAGCGTTACCTGCCCGATCCGTTCGAAGCGGGCGGACGCATGTACAAGACCGGCGATCTGGCCCGCTGGAACGGCGACGGCGATCTGGAATTCCTCGGCCGCCTCGACCATCAGGTCAAGATCCGCGGCTTCCGTATCGAGCTCGGCGAGATCGAGACGGCGCTGCTGGAACATCCGTCCGTCAAGGAAACGATCGTGCTGGCCAAGGAAGACGGCACGGGCGGCAAGTATTTGTGCGCCTACACCGCTTCTCCCGCCCAGCCGTCCCAGCGCGAACTGCGCGACCATCTGGCGGGACGCCTGCCGGATTACATGATTCCTTCGTACTTCGTGCAGCTGGGCAGCATGCCGCTGACGCCGAACGGCAAGATCGACCGCCGGGCGCTGCCGGAGCCTCAGCCGGGAGAACTGGCGACGGGAACCGAATACGCGGCGCCGCAGTCCGAAGCGGAGCGCCGGATCGCCGAAGTGTGGCAGACGGTGCTCGGTATCGGCCGGGTCGGCCTGCACGACAACTTTTTCGAACTCGGCGGCCATTCGCTGAAAGCGGCCGTCATGGTCGCGCGCCTGCAGGAGCAGTTCGAACTGAGCATCAACGACGTGTTCGAGCATCAGACGCTGTCGGCGCTGGCCGCGGTCGTCAAGCCGGCTTCGGGCCGGATCGCGGAGAAGCTGGCGGAACTCAAGGAAGCGAGCCTGCGCAGCGGGGAAGATACGCTCGTCGAAGACCGCCGCAGCTATCTGGACCGCGCCCGCCGGGACGCGGAAGCGGTCGACGTCGCGCCGCTGCGCGATTACCGCAGCGTCCTGCTGACGGGAGCGACCGGGTACGTCGGCGCGCATCTGCTGCGCGACATGCTGGAGCATACCGACTGGACCGTGTACGCGATCGTGCGCGGGGAAGACGACGAAGCCGCTTTCGGGCGTCTTCGGGCGAAGCTCGGCTTCTATTTCGGCGCCGAAGCTTTGAACGGTCTGCGTTCGCGTCTGGTCGTCTTCGCCGGCGATCTGTCGGAAGAGGCGATGGGGCTCGGCGAGGAGCCGTATGCCGCGCTGCGATCGGAGATCGACGCTATCGTGCACGCGGCGGCGACGGTCAAGCATTACGGCAGTTACGAAGACTTCAAGCGCCACAACGTCGAAGCGACGGAGCGGCTGCTGGAACTGGCCGAATCAGGGCGCCGCAAAGACATGCACCATGTGTCCACGCTCGGCGTGGCGACCGGCATCATCGCGGAGCGCAGCGAAGCGTTCTTCGGCGAGTATGATCTCGACCTCGGGCAGGAATACGAGAACTATTATGCGAAAACGAAATATGAAGCCGAGCAAAAAGTCGTCGAAGCCAGACAGCGAGGACTGCGCACGAGCATTTACCGCCTCGGCAACGTCGTGTTCCATTCGGAAACGGGACGCTTCCAGGAAAATATCGCGGAAAACGCGTTCTATACGATGATGCAGTCGTTCGTGCGGCTCGGTCTCGTCCCGGAAATGCAGCCGGATACGGACTTCTCGTACGTGGACGGAATCAGCCGGTCGATCCTGCTGCTCATGCGGCCGGAAAGTTTGCAGAACGAAATTTTCCACCTGCTGAATCCGAACCTGAAAAGCATGCACCGGATTTTGAGCGAAGAACAGGTCGGCCGCCCGATCCAAACGCTCGAATTCGCAAAATTTGTCGACAAAATCGGCGAGAAATTTGCGGCGGGCGAATCGCGCGAAGAGATCGACAAAATCATGCTGCATTACGGCTGGCTGGAAAGCGCCCAGATTCAGACTTCGTTCGAAATTGCGTCGGACCGCACCACGGCTTACTTGAAAAAGCTCGGGTTCGAATGGAAACCGATGGACGAAACGATGACGCGGCGAATGATGGATTACGCGAAACAAACCGGTTTTTTGGATTAAGGTTACAAAACATTTACACTTGAATGAAAATGAAGAACTTTAAAGAAAATATGCAATTTTTTTCTTTGAATTCGACAATTTTTTTAGTACACTGTATAAGAAGGTCTATCATTGAATCGAGGGGGATTTACCATGTTTAAGATTGAATATTTTCCAGCCAAAAATCGCGTAGTTTGTACCGTAGAGAGCATCACGATGGACGAAGTGGCTTCGTACCAAAAAGAGTACACCGAAGCGATGAAAAAGGTTAAACCCGGCTTTACCGGATTGACCGACCTGAGCAAAGGCAAACTGTTCACGCAGGAAGTCGCGGTGGCGCTCGCTCCGCTGGGCGAAATGTCCGTCGAAAAAGGCTTGACCAAATGGGCATACTACACTGGTTCCGCCGTGTCGAAAATGCAAATGAAGCGCATGTTCGGCGATATCGTCGTGTCGTTCGAAAAGCTCGAAGACGCGGAAGCTTACCTGAACAGCTAATTCGATACGTGCAGCAAAAAGTCCGCGCCGGGGAACGCCCCCGGAGCGGCGGAAGCAAGCCCGGCATGCCGGGCTTTTTTCGTGGACGTTGCGGGGGAGCCGGTAGTTCGAAACGTTTCGGTCAGACGGAACGGAACGCAAAATAAGGGAGTCGTGGGGGAAACCATGAATACGGAAACCAATAAACGCATGATTTGGATCGGGGCGGGAGCTGTTGCCCTGTTGGAAGTCTTGATCGCGCTGCTGTTCATGATGCCGGGCCGAGGCTGGGGGAGCTTCGTGCCGGGCCTGATTCTGGGCGCCGCGTTGGGCGGCGGAGCGTTCGTGGCGGGCATCGTGCTCGTGCTGCGCGAAGCGGATCGCAGAGCGTCGCAGATGAACGGCATGTTCGCCGCGTCGGGCGCGGGAGAGACGGCGGAAAGCACCGAATCGCACGAGCCGGGGCAGGCTTCGCACAAAACGATGGAACGCATGCAAACGTATTTGCTGGACATCGATCAGAACGTGGAGCAGGTCAAATCGAGCGCCGATGTCGGCGTGTTCGTCTCCGACCTCATCGCAGAGTCGGCCCGCAGCGCGTCCGCGCGCTCGCTTGAACAGAGCGAGAAGATGAAGGAAATCGCGCGGACGACGAACGAGATGACCGCGGCGGTGCAGCAGGTGGCCGGCAGCGCCGACGAAGTGGCCAGCGCGACGCTTGTCACTTCGGAACAGGCGTCCACCGGTTACGGCCAGCTGGTCGACGCGATGGAGCAGGTGCGCAAGACCGACGGCACGATCCAGACGCTGCTCACGCAGGTCAATCGTCTCGACGAGAAATCGGGCGAAATCGAATATTTCGTCAGCATCATTACCGAGATCGCGTCGCAGACCCATCTGCTTGCGTTGAACGCGGCGATCGAAGCGGCCCGCGCGGGCGACTACGGACAGGGCTTCTCCGTCATCGCGTCGGAAGTGCGCAAGCTGGCCGAGCAGTCTTCGGAGTCGGCCAAGCGCGTCTCGACGATCAATGCGAGCATCCAGCAGGATACGAACGAAGTCGTCGGAACGTCTTCGCGGGTCGCCGACGACATGAAGCAGGGCATCGGTTCGCTTGAAGAAGCCGGACGTTCGTTCCAGTTCATCCAGGCGGCGGTCGACGAAGTGAACGTGCAGATGCAGGACGTTTCCGCCGCGGTAGAGCAGATTGCCGCCCACACCGAACAGGTAAGCGACACGATTGCCCGCGCGGAAGAAATGGCGGCCAGCACGTCGGAAGAAGTGGCGACGGTGCAGCAGGCGGCCGAAGAGCAGCTGTCGGGCATGCAGCAGCTGTCGGAGACGGTCGGCGGATTGTCCGAGCTGACCGGCGGCGTCAAGCAGGCCGTCGAACATTTTCGCGAGCTGCAGACGGCCAACTGAGCCGGCATAATTTTACGGCTGCTCCGGCGAAGCCGGAAGCATCTGCTGCGAACTTTGCCGCGCCATCTCGCAAAAAGCAAAAAAAAGAGCACATTTCCGGTTAACGGAATGTGCTCTTTTTTATCGGTACGCATGCGCTTGGAAGAGATCGAGTAAGTGTACGCGGCGTACCCGAAGGGGGAAAGATCCGTGACGGTTACGCCCGGTTTCTACGACCCATCGAACGCATGATCAGGCTGACTACAGCTACCAGTACGATAGCGCCGATCAATGCCGGAATGATGTAGAATCCGCCCATTTCCGGACCAAGTTCACCCAGAATGACTCCACCGAGCCAACCGCCGATGAATCCGGCGATGATGTTCCCGATGATACCGCCAGGAATGTCTCTGCCCACGATGAGTCCGGCCAACCAACCGATGATGCCGCCAATAATTAACGACCAAATGATACCCATTTTGTATCGCCTCCGCTTATGTTTTTGTTTGCTCAACTACAACTTAACCTTCTAGCAAGCATTTGAATAACAAGTTACCAATTTTATTTTGAAACAATCTGAATAAAGGTATTTTCAACAGCGCTTTCATAGGGGGATTCGGCTCGAAAAAGCGGCGTCGGGCCTAACAAAAAACGGGTTTCCTCATTATAGCGAGGAACCCGTGTTTGATGCGGCTTATCTTTTTTAACTCTTGGATTTTTCCAACACATATTTGACGAGCGAACCGTTCTCCGCAGCATACAGCGTGCCTCCGGCGTAAGCGAACGCGTAATCGGAACGCAGCGGACGGTTCGATACGGCCTGCACGATCTCCAGTTTGTCCGGATCGAGCACATACAGCGTATCGGCCATGTCGATCTGCAGTCCGCCGTCGTCGGACTGTTCCAGCACGACGATCTGGCCGGGCTGATCGTCGAGCTTGCGTTCGGCGAGCTTGCCTCCGAGGGTAAACGCGGTCAGCGTGCGATTCGAATACGTGACGTAGCCGCTGCCCGTCGAAGCGATAACGGAGTCGGCCGGAATCGTGCGTCCCCAGAGCACTTGGCCCTGCGGCGACAACGCGATCAGCTTGTTGACCGTTCCGGCGATCGAACCGCGGAAGATGACGGTGCCGTCGGCCTGCACGAGAATCGGCGGCCCGCCGCCGTCGCCGAGCAGGTTGATGCTGGATGGGAACTTGTAGGCGTACACGCGCTTGAGATCCGGCGTGTACACTTCGACGGACGGGCTCGGGGAGCGGTCCCAGACGCCGCCGCTTTTGACGAGGCGGCTGGCGTCGACCACGATGCGTCCGCCTTCGGCGGTCAGTACGCGGCCCGTCAACGTCTTCGAAGCGAGCGTTCGGCCGTCGGAGCCGCAGCGGACCACCGCTGTTTTGGCTGTCCCGCGGCTGTCCGTGCCGAGTTGCGACGCGATCAGCAGGCTTTCGTCGCCGAGCAGGTAGACGTCGCTGCCGAACGGAAGAGAGCGGCTCCAGAGCTGTCGGCCGTCCGGCTTGAGCGCATACAGCGTCTGGGTCTTGTCGGAGAAGGTGCCGGTGAAGTACAGCGTGCCGTCGCCGGCGTACAGGAGGGAGCTTGCGATCGTGTACGGACCCGCTTTGTCATGAAAAGTCCGCGACCATTTCTGCACGCCTGTCGAGGCGTCGAAAGCGGTCACGGTCTCCAGATACCAGTCGTAGGAAGTTTTGGACGAGCTTTTTTTGACGTTTTGCACGGTGTGGGTATAGACGAGGCCGCGCGATTTGACGAAACGGACCTCATGCGCCGATGCGGACGAAGTGTCGTAGACGGAAGCGGATGTCCAGCTGGGCTGGGGAAGCGTGCTGTCCGCGACGATTCCGGCGGCGTGCGCATAACCGGGGGCGCTCAGCAGCACGGCTGCGCTGAGGACAAAAGCGCCCCATTTCTCGGTTGATTTCATAAAAGAGTTTCCATTCCTTTCCCTGAATCTAACGCCCGGTGTGAATTGGCTATGCTGATTATACACGCTGCCTGCGGCGTTTACCAGAAGTTTACGTTTGTAAACGTTTATACCTAGAACATCTTTCTTCTGATTCAAAGTGCCGGGTTTTTTATGATTTTTGCCAGCCGATAGACTTGGTTTACGCTTGTAAATAGCCTTTTTTACAAAAAAAGGACGTTTTCTTGCTCTCTAGTTACCAAGTCTCATGCACTGTGGCTGCGGTTGCAATTTGCTCCAAAACCGTAGACCTTTATCCCTGAAAAGCGTGAAATCGGTTTATTTGCAGCGGGGTCCGGTTATATAGTCGTAACGAGAAAGCGAGCGACTGATAACGGCTGCAGAGGCGGCAGAAGGAGAGAGCGAACATGAACTTGAGCATACATAATCTGATGGCCTTCAACCCCCATCACTTCAGAGCGCAGGCTACGGTAACCCCGCAAAAAGGCACGGATACGGACAAGGAAAAAAGTTTCCAGGACATCCTGAACGAGAAAATGGCGCGTCCGTTGACAACGCGGTAACGCGAAGTGGCCCGGCGGCCGGGTCAAATGTTGGGCGGCCGTGTATAATGAATAAGTACGGACAGGGCAAAGAGAGCGTGCGGCGTTCTCTTTCCCATCGTGCAGGCGCCCGGGCGCCTGCCGTTTTGTCGTTGTATGCAAGCAAGTTCAGGAAAGGGGGCGAAAAGCATGGAATTCGATTACGCGACGATTGTGCTGGCGATTATCGTCTTTTCGCTGATGCTGATGGTAATTCGGCTGCGCTTCGACGTGAGGCAGCTGCGCGAGGAGATCGACCGGATCGCTTCGGGACCGCGCCTGTACCGGCCTGCGCCTTCCGGGATGCAGGAAGGGGAACGGGGGTCGCGCACAGCCGCGGGCGGCGACGAGGAGCTGCGTACGCTCGTGGCCAAAGGCCGCAAGATCGAAGCGATCAAGGAAGCGAGAGAGAGATATAACCTGTCCCTGAAGGAAGCCAAAGATTACGTGGAGTCTTTGTAGCGCCGCCGCCTGCGGCGGATGCCGCACCGCACGCTATCGCGGCATCGCGGCGTACAAGTCGGCTTGAGGAAGTCGGGAGGAATGTCCATGTTCGATTCGACGCGGTTCCCGGGCGACGGCGAAGCGGGAAGCTATTCGCCGCCGCGCACCGAAGACGGCTTCGTGTACGCGATCCGGCCGCAGCAGATGCGGCTGTCCAATGCCAGGGCGATGGCGCTGTACGACCGGATCGCGCGTTTTCACGCGGTGGCGAACCGGCTGTACCTGAAGCTGCGCTTCGGCGGAGAGATTCATTACCGCTGGACGTTTCTGTCGCAGCTGGACGTCCGGCGCGGCGAACGGGTGCTCGAAGTGTCGGTCGGCACGGGCGGCAATCTGCCGCTGCTGCCTGCGGGCGCGCATCTGTACGGGCTCGATCTGTCTCCCGCCATGCTGAGGCAGGCGGCGCGGCATTTGCGGGAATGGGGCACCGAGGCGGAGCTGATCCACGGGGAAGCGGAACATCTGCCTTTTCGCGGCGATACGTTCGACTGCGTGTACCATATCGGCGGACTGAGCGAGTTCGGCGATCCGGCTCTTGCGCTGCGCGAGATGATCCGCGTAGCCAAAAGCGGCACTCGTATTCTGGTCGCCGACGAAGTCGACCGGCGCACCCGCGCGCGCCGGCCGCGCATTTCGCTGGCCAAGCCCGGCGATCTTCCGCGGCCGGACGTGCTGCGCATGCTGCCGGCCGGCATGCTGGACGTCCGTTACGAAGAAGTCTGCAAAGGTCTCATGTACCGCCTGACGTTCCGCAAGCCTTGACGGTGGGGGCAGCCGGTGTATTCCGCCGGCCCGGCAGCTTGCAGCCCGGCAGCTGCCTCGTCGATCACTGCGGCATCGATACATAAGCCGCGGAAGCCGGATTGCCGCGGCACGCACAAAAGCGCTTTTCGATCGCGAGAGGTTCTTTCCACGGAAAGAACCTCTCGCGCCGAAAAGCGCTTTTTGATTTTGGAAAATGTGCGCGGCGCTCTCTAAGCTTTGTTCTATGCGCGGTGTTCGCCGGACTTCGGACTTCATAAATCGTCTGGTTCCGGAGGCTCCTGCCGGCCGCCGCGGCGTTCGCCGGGCTTCTCCGCCGGAGGAGGACCGCCCGGCATTTCGTCGGGCAGGGCGCCCGGCGCAAGCTCGGCCGTCGAAGTGCCGGCATCGGGCACGCCCGACGCTTCGGCGGCTTCGGCCAGCTCGTCCTGAATACTGCCGGTCCACAGCGGCACCCCGCTTCGGTGCGCGGCCCGGCCGTTCAGATGGCCGGCCACGGGCGCCGTGATGAAGAAGAAGACGATACCGAGCAAAATGTTCATGCTGGCCGTCTGCATGCTGGAGGCGAAATACAGGAACACGCCGGTCAGCACGCAGAGAACGCCGAGCGTGGAGCTTTTGGTAGCCGCATGGGAGCGCAGGTATACGTCCGGCAGCCGGATCAGGCCATAGGCGCTGAACACGCTGAGCAGGGCGCCCAGCAGGATCAGCAGCACCGAGATCCATTCAATCATCAGTTGAATCGTCTGGAGCATTCAGCACCCGCCCCCTTTCCATGTAACGGGCCAAAGCCACGGTGCCGAGAAAGGCAAGGATGCCGATCAGCAGCACCAGTTCGAAGTACGCGGTAGAGCGCATATAGGCGCCCGCAACGGCGACTTCGGCGGCGACGTTGACGCCGATCGTGTCAAGCGCCGCGATCCGGTCGGCGATCGAAGGGCCTTTGAGCACCCGGTAGAGGCAGCCGCCGATCGCCAGCGCCAGCAGAATCATCGAAATCAGCAGGACGGTTTGCATCAGCTTCGGGTCACCTCCATGATCGCTTTTTCGAACGTTTCGCGGATATGTTTCTCTACGCCGTGGGCTTCCTGCATGTCCATCGCATGAATGTATAGCGTCTTCTCGTCATGGCTGACTTCGAGCAGCAGCGTGCCCGGCGTCAGGTTCATCAGCGCGCACAGCAGCGTCAGTTCCCAGCCGGGATGCAGTTCCGTCTCGTAAGCGAAAATGCCCGGAGACAGCGTCAGCTTCGGCTTGACGATCTGGCGAATGACGGCGAACGAAGATACGACCAGTTCTTTGAGCAGCAGTCCGAGCAGTTTGACGCAGGCCCACACTTTGCGCGGATAAAAAGGCCGGGGGAAAAATCGCCGCATCAGCGTCATCAGCAGCAATCCGATCAGCAGGCCCACGAGGAAGCCCGATATCGTCATGTCGCGCATGAGCAGCATCCAGACGAAAGCGATCGCGAGATTGAGCAGCAGTTGAAAAGCCAAGGGCATCTACTCCTTAAATACGGCTTGAATATAGATCGTCGGATCGATCAGCACATTCGAAGCGCTCTCGATATACGGCATGACCGGTTCGGCGAACAGGCCGAGCAGTACGATCAGCAGCATCAACGGGGCGGAACCGAGCAGCAGCTTGCGCGATTGTTTCCACTGCGCTTCGCGCGGCCGGCGCGGTTTGCCCCAGAAGCCGAGAATGAAAATTTTGATCAGCGAGTACAGCAGCATCAGGCTCAGCAGCACGCCGGCCGCGGCGATGACGTATTGGCCGTTCTCCAGGCTGCCCTGGATAATGAGCAGCTTGCCCGGGAACCCGCTGAGCGGGGGAACGCCCACGACGGCGAGCGAAGCGATCAGGAACATCCAGCCGAGCAGCGGGGAATGGGTCAGCACGCCGCCCATCCGGTTGATCCGCTCGGTGCCCGTCTCGGCCACGAGAATGCCGGCCAGCAGGAACAGCAGCGCTTTGACGATCATGTCGTGTACGAGATAGAACACGGCTCCCTTGAGCGCGTCTTCGTTGGAGACGGACAGCGCAAGCGACATGAAGCCGATACTGGCGATAACGTTGTAGCCGAGAATCCGGTTGACGTTCGTCTGGGACACGGCGCCGAATCCTCCGAGCACAATCGTGGCGATTGCCATCGTGCCGATCAGCATATGCGTCACTTCGGTCTGGTGATAGAAGATCAGCGTGAACGTGCGGATCAGGGCGTACATCCCGACCTTGGTCAGCAGCGCGCCGAACAGCGCGGAGATCGCGGCGGGCGGCGCGCCGTAGGAGCCGGGCAGCCAGAAGAACAGGAACAGCCCGGCTTTGACGCTGAACACGACGAGCAGCAGCGCGGAGACGACCGTGATCGGTCCGGTCTGGCCGCTCTCGGCGATGCGCATCGACAAATGCGCCAGATTGAGCGTGCCGGTCGCGCCGTACAGGTAAGCGACGGAAGCGACGAACAGCGTGGACGACAGCACGTTGATCAGGATGTAATGCAGCGTCTCCCGGAACTGCCGCTTCGTTCCGCCGAGTACGATCAGCGCATAGGAAGACATGAGCATCAGTTCGAAGCAGACGAACAGGTTGAACAGGTCGCCGGTCAGGAACGAGCCGTTGACGCCGGCGATCATGAAGTGCACGAGCGAATAGAAATAATGGCGTTCGCGCTGCTCGTCGATCCCGCGGAACGAGTAGAGCAGGCAGCAGGCGGTGACGATCGAAGCGGTCAGTACGAGCAGCACCGCGAACATGTCCGCCACGAGCACGATGCCGTACGGCGGCGCCCAGCCGCTCATATTCAGCGTCTGGATGCCGGTATGCTGCACCTGGTACAGCAGGAACACGGCCACGGCCACGTTCAGCAGGGCGCTCAGCAGGCTGATCCAGCGCTGAAGCTTCAGCTTGTTATGCAGAAAGATCAGGATGACCGCCGTAAACAGCGGGATGAGCATCGGAGCGACTACCCAGTTGTTCATTGGCGACGCCCCCTATGTCTGGACGATTCGCTGCGCATCCGTTCCATGTCGGTCGTATCGAGCTTCTGGTAAGCCCGGTAGGACAGGACGAGGAAGAAAGCGGTGATTCCGAAGTTGATGACGATCGACGTCAGAATCAAAGCCTGCGGCAGCGGATCGACGAATTGTTCTTTGCCACGGCCCAGCAGGGGCGCCGCGCCGGTCTTGAGCATGGACATGGCCATTAACAGGAGGTGCACGGCATGGGTCAGCAGCGAAGTGCCGAGTACGATGCGCAGCAGGTCCTGGGTCAAAATGAGATAAATGCCGACGGCGAACAGCACGCCGACGATCACGGCTACAATGACTTCCATCAGCTATCCTCCCCAATCGTGAGCAGAATCGTCATGGTTACGCCCACGACGGCCAGATACACGCCCAGATCGAAGATCAAAGCGGTATGCAGCTCGGTCTCGCCGAGCAGGGGGAGCTGGAAATAACCAAAAGCATGCTTGAGGAAAGGCTCCCCGAAAAAGAGGGCACCGGTTCCGGTGCACAGGGCGATCAGCAGGCCAAGCGCCGTAATCAGCTTGAAATCGAACGGAATGACTTTGCGCACCGTTTCGATATCGTAGGCGAGCGCCAGCAGCAGCAGCGCGCCCGCGCTCATCAGCCCGGCAATGAATCCGCCGCCGGGGCTGCCGTGGCCGGTGAAGAACAGGTACAGGGCAAAAGCCAGGACGATGAAGACGACGATTTTGGAAATGTTTTGCAGGAAAATATCGCTGCCTCTAGGCATCGGAATTTCCTCCTTTCGGGCGTTCGCCGACGCTGTCGGCTCCGTCGGCCGCGTCGACTTCGTCCAGGTCCTCGGCATCGCCTTGGGCAGGAGCGTCGGAATCGGAAGCGTGCGGGCCGAAGTCTTCGTGGGAAGACCCTTTTTCGTGCACGTCTTCGCCGGGACCGTCGTGTCCGTACTGCGATCTGCGGAACAGGGCCGCATCGTCGTCGGACTCGTCTCCTTCGTGGGAGACGTGGCGCGAACCGACGTCGGTCGCTTTGCGCCGCAGCTTGATCATGTTGTAGATGCCGATCGAAGCGACGCCGAGCACCATGATCTCGATCATCGTATCGAAGCCGCGGAAGTCGACGAGAATGACGTTGACGATATTTTTGCCGCCGGCCGATTCGTAGCTTTCGCGTACGTAGTAATCCGAGACGGGATCGAACGGATTGGTGCCGAGTACGGCAAGTGCGACGAGCGTCATCAACACGCCGACGGCAATCGCCACGAGGAAGTTGGGCAGCCGGAACCGGACGGCCTGCTGCTCGGTACGCAGCTTGGGCAGGTGGTAGAAGCACAGCAGGTACAGCGTGACGGAGATCGATTCGACGACCATCTGCGTGAGCGCAAGGTCCGGCGCGCGCAGGAAGACGAACATCAGCGTCATCATGTACCCGACCGTGCCGGTCAGGATGATCGCGACCGGCCGCGATTTGGCGAACGGAACCGCAAGCGCTCCGGCGGCCAGTCCGAGCAAAATGACCCATTCGTACGGGGCGATCTGCGCGTAGGCGCCGACCCGGAACGTAATGTCGGTCGAATTGAACAGGATGAAGCCGAGCACGAGCATCATGAAACCGAGAATGTATTTGACGTAGCTGCGCGAAGAACCGTTCATATAGAGCGCGGTAACGCGCACCGTGATCCGTTCGAAGAACCGCAGGCTGGAATCGTAAAAGCGGTTGATCGACATGCGGCGCGGCACGAACGAATACAGCTTGATCCAGTATCGGACCGTCAGCGCGAGCGCCGTGCCGACGCCGATCACGCCGATCGTCATCCACAGCGCCGGCGTGAAGCCGTGCCACAGCTTGATATCAAGCGGCAGGTTTTCCCCGGAAGCGGTCACGATCGGCATCATCGCTTCGGCCGCCGGGCGGACGAGCGAATAGGCGACCAGACCCGGGAACAGTCCGAGCGCGAGGGCGAGAAATGCGAGAATCGCCGGCGGAATGAACATGAGCGGCGGAGCCTCGTGAATCTTTTTGCTCCGCAGCGCTTTTTTGCGCGGGCCGAGGAACGTGCGGAACACGAACAAGACGGAATAGACGAACGTGAGCACGCTCGCGATCCAGGCGATGACCGGGAACAGCGCGGCCCATGTCTCCAGTCCGAACACTCCGGCATGCAGCGGTTCGATGACCGCTTCAAGGAACATTTCCTTGCTGAGGAATCCGCCGAACGGAGGCAGCCCGGCCATCGAGAGCGCGCCGAACAGCGAAATCGTGAACGTGACCGGCATCAGCTGGGCGAGTCCGCCAAGCTTGCGGATATCGCGGGTGCCGGTCTCGTGATCGACGATTCCGGCGGCCATAAACAGCGCGCCTTTGAACACGGCATGGTTAAGCAGGTGGAAAATGGCGGCGGTGCCGGCCGCGGCATACAGCATGCGTTCTTCGCCTTCGAAGACGCCCGCCAGCGAAGACAGGCCGAGCAGGCACATGATCAGGCCGAGCTGGCTGATCGTCGAATAGGCCAGAATGCCTTTGAGGTCGGTCTGCCTGACTGCGGCGATCGATCCGTACAGCAGCGTGATCAGCCCGCCGAGCGAGACGATCCAGAACCATTCGGACGCGCCGGCGAATACCGGGCTCATCCGCGCGACGAGATACAGTCCCGCCTTGACCATGGTGGCGGAATGCAGATACGCGCTCACCGGGGTCGGAGCCTCCATCGCGTCGGGCAGCCAGATATGGAACGGGTACTGTGCCGATTTGGTAAAAGCGCCGAACAGGATCAGGATCATCGCCGGCAGGAACAGGGGGTGCGAGGCCAGCGGCGCTCCGGCTTCGAAAAGTTCGCGAATCCGGTAAGTGCCGCTCATCACATACAGCAGGATAAAGCCGCTGAGCAGGCCGAGTCCGCCCGCCATCGTGATCAGCATCGACTTGAGCGCGCCGTAGCGCGATTTGTGCTTCTCATGGTTGTAGCCGATCAGCAGGAATGACGTGATGCTGGTCAATTCCCAGAAACCGTACAGAGTCAGTAGGTTATCCGACAGCACGAGTCCGAGCATCGCGCCCATGAACACCAGAAGAAAAACGTAAAATCGCGTCAGCGGATCTTTGGAAGCATCCATATAGGCAATCGAATAGAGGGAGACGAGGGCTCCCATTCCGGTAATCATGAGGGCGAACAGGAGAGACAATCCGTCGAGATACAGAGTGAACGAGATGCCCAAGGACGGAATCCAGGCAAACGATTCGTTAATCGGGGAACCGGCGCGAATATTGGCCGAGTAACCGAGCAGGGCTGCGAAGACCAGCACCGACAATGCGGCGGCAAACCATCCTTTGTGCAGACGGGGGACCGCTTTCCCGAGCAGCGGGAGCAGAGCGGCGAGCAGGAACGGCGACAGCGTCAAGAGATGGAGTAGGGACAAACGGCTTCTCCTTTCCGCTTCATAAATTTTGCGGCTCGGCAGCTTTCAACCAAGCTTTACTTTTTAATATTACCCGACTTTTGGTAAGATAAAGCTAACAAAATGGTTTTTTATACAAAAACATCGTTCGCGCGCCCTCCGAAAAGAGAGGAATAAAGCGAACGGAAGGAGAGAATCGCTTTGAACGAAAACAAGTTCGGGCAAGCAGACAAGTCCAGACAAATGCAAGATTACGATCTGATGGATCGGCAGGCGCGAACGCTGTTCGTGCATACGCCGAACGGCCGGCTCGCCGCGGTCAACGAACCCGGCGGCGGAGAAGCGCCGCTGTTCTTCGTCAGCTCCGCGCCGGGCGTCCGGCTGCTGCGGTTCGCGGACAGTCTGTCCGCGGCAGCCGAACGCCGCATTGCGCATCAGCTCGATCGCGAAGCCGATCCGGGCGCCGCGCTGCGCGCGCTCGGCGGCGGCCTGCGCGTTCGCGCCGTCTGGTCCGGTCCGGCTTATCTCATCCGGACCGGACCGACCTTCGGCAGCGCGGCGCCGCTGCCGCGGTCTGTCCGCGTCGAAGCCGTGCATGCCGGCAACGCGCAGGCGCTCGGCGCGCATTTTCCGCGGCTGCGCGCGGCGTGGAGTGCGCGTCTGCCGATGGCGATGGCGACGCTTGACGGCATCGCCGTCTCGGTCTGCTTCGCCGCGCGCCGAGGCGAAGAGGCCGCGGAAGCCGGCCTGGAGACGGCGTCCGCTTTCCGCGGACAGGGGCTGGGCCCGGCCTGCACGTTGGCCTGGGCGGAGCAGGCGCAGGCCGAAGGGCTGCTGCCGCTGTACAGCACTTCGCACGACAACGCGGCTTCGCGGCGCATCGCCGAGAAGCTGCGGATGCGCGCTTACGGCACGAATTTTCACGTGACCGGCGATTGGACCGGAGGCTGGCCGGGTTGATCCCAATAGTTCCAATGGTCCGAATCGTCCGAATGGCCCAAATCGTTCGAATGATCCGAATAGCCCGAATGAAGGATCGGACCTGAAGGAGGTCCAGCCACGTTCGTTCGCCTGAAGCGCACGCAAAAAGCTCGGGACACCTGCCGTCCCGAGCTTTTTGCGTGCGAACCGATAGGAGCGGGGCCGCGCCTCTTCAGGCGTTATTTTTTCGGCACGCTTACCTGTCCGGCTCCGTACGTGTCGAACCAGCCTTTGATCGTGTCGAAGTCGCTGGAGAAAGACAGCGACAGCAGCAGCATCAGGCGGGCATGCACCGCGTTCAGATTGTCCCCGGCAATGATATTGGCGCCGCTGGAGTAGTTGCTGCCCGATCCGGTTCGGGTCGTGGCGACGAAGATCGTATCGTGCTCCGCGATCGCCGCGGTCCGCTCGGCGCTCATCGCCCGCGAAATGCCGCCCGCGCCGGTGCCCGCCGTCACGATGCCGTCGGCTCCGTCCGCGACAAAAGCGGAGATGGCGCCTGCGCCGGCATCCTGGTACGAATAGGCGATCTCGACTTTGGCCAGACTTTTTTTGTCGAGCTTGGCGAGATCGAACGGCGTTTTCCAATCGGCGGCGCCCAGCAGCGCCCGATACGGCGCGCGGTAGACGCGCACGCCGGCTTCGTCGATATAACCGAGTGCGCCGAGTTCCGGCGTGACGAACGTGTCCGTCCGGTAAGCATTCGATTTCGTCACTTCGCGCGCGGCATGGAATTCGTCGTTCAGCATAAGCACCGTGCCGAAGTATTCCGTTTTGCCGCTTGCCGCAAGCTTGATAGCGTTGTACAGATTGGCCTGCGCGTCGCTGCCGATTACGGTCCAGGGGCGCATCGAGCCGGTGACGACGACAGGCTTGGAGCTGCGGACCGTCAAATCGAGGAAGTAGGCGATTTCTTCCATCGTGTCCGTGCCGCTTGTGACGACGACGGCATCCTGCGTTTCCAGCGCTTTGTCGACGCGCAGCGACAGGTCGTACAGGTCGGGAATGCTGTAAGCGCTCGAACCGGAATTGCCGAATTGGTATGTACTGACCTGCGCGATCTTGTTTTTGTCCGGAAGCTCGGCGACCATGTCCGCGATCAGCAGCGTGCCGGCCCGGTAGTTGGCGAAGCTCGTGGCGTCGGCGGATTGTCCGGCGATCGTGCCGCCGGTGGCGATCACTTCGACTTTGGGCAGCGTTTTGGCGGCCGGGGTCGCGGAAGTTCCCGCCGGGGCCGGCGTGCTCGCGACGACCGTGCCGGGGATCGTTTCCGCCGCGGAAGCGCCGGGCAGGCGTACGACCGGGGCCGCAGCCGCGGCGGTGACTCCAAGGGCAAGAACCGCTTTCATGACTTTCATGGACAATGTGGACATCAAACTCCTCCTTGGTAGTCAAATGAGCCGGAAAGAGAGATAACATAACGCTGCTTGCTTCCCGATGTCCATAAATATAAATCGGTGTCAGTTTATTTAACAAATCCAGAAAAAGACCGATTAAGCGCTTTATTCGTGTTTATTCGTCAAATATTGCTGAATATCTGCCTTTTTCTAAATCGTTTTTTTATTTTTTACAGCTAAAAAGTCGAATGTGCCTGTACCATTGTCAGGAAAATTAACTTAATCGACTTCCGAAAATCAAAAGCGATATATTCATCTTTGCATATGAATATATATACGTTAAATAGAATTAATATTCAACATGCGCACATTTAGGCTTGCTCGCTTTGCAGATCCAATTGCCACGTTTCGACCTCGAACTGAATGCCGTAATACAGCACGACAGATTGTTCTGCCAGCTTGAAGCCTTTTTTGGACAGCAGCCCCTGCAGTCGGCGTTGATCCCGGATGACCCATAACAGCACTTGGGAACGGCCGGCACCCCGGGAGAAAGAGATCGCTTCGTCGAGCAGACTGCCGCCGATGCCGAGTCCCCTGCGCTTGGATTCGACCATGAACAGCTTGATTTGGGCGCGCCGGGCGTCCAGCAGGTCGAGCACGATCGAACCGGCGCTTTCGCCGTTCATCTCCGCGATCCAGCAGCGCGCCGACGGTTCTCCCGAAGCGCCGAACAGCTGGGCGGCCGTATCGGTCAGCACGAGGCGGAATTGTTCGGACGGGCCGAATGTCTGCTCGAACAGCGCTTCGTACGCCTGGACGATACGGTCGGCGTCCGACGGTTCGGCTTCGCGCAAAAAAAAGCGAATATCGAGCGTATGCGCGGAGCGCGCTGCGTTGATCTCGTCGATCGTCCGGATCGCGTCCATCAAGCGAACCTGATCCGGCTCGGACAGGCCGGCGAGATATTCCGCGACGTCGTCGTCGACCCGTCGATGGAGCAGGCGGGCGATCCGGACGCCTTGTTCGGTCAGCTTCAGCACCCGTCTGCGTGCGTCGCGTTCGCTGCGAGGGCGTTCGATAACGCCGCCCGACTCCAAGCGGCCGAGCAGCCGGCTGAGATAACCGGGGTCGAGCCCGAGATTGCGGCTCAGGTCGGTGGCGGTCAGGCGGGGCTCCCGCGAGATTTCCAGCATGATGCGCGATTCGGTCAGCGAATACGAGCTGTGCAGCAGCCGTTCCCGCAGTACGCCGGCCTGCATCGTGTCGCTGTAGTTGAATGCGCGCAGCGTTCGAATCCTTTTTTTCCAGATCAAAGGGTCGGGCATCGGTTCACTTCCTTTCCCGGCTTGGAGAGCCGGTCGCCATTTATAGAGATAGAGGTAGATTTGGCAGCACCTTCCGATTATAACAAGAAAGACAGCCGGGAAAAAAGAACGCCTGATCCGAAATTTTGTGACTAGGTTACAAATTTCGAATCTACACTTGATCCGAAATTTTGTGACTAGGTTACAAATTTCGAATCTATGCCCGATCCGAAATATTGTAACTCCAATATGAAAAATGAAGCCTTACCGCAGCGCCAAACGAACGATACAATAAATTTAGAAAATGTAAGCACTTACAAAATGAACCGGTTACAGACCGGAGGGGGTCGGAAGATGGAGAGAAAAATTGCGGCGCGGACGGCGGAACTGCCGTCCGATCGGGAAGGGAAAGCGCGCAGATGGTGGAGAAGGCTGCTTCAGCAGCGGCATTTGCAGACGATGGCGCTGCTCGGCATCGCCTGGATGTTCGTCTTCAACTATATTCCGATGTACGGCATCATTATCGCGTTCAAGGAATACAATATCGTCGACAGTATCGCAAATTCGCCGTGGGTCGGCCTGACTCATTTTCGCGAGTTTTTGCAGGACGACGAACTGGCCGGAGTCATCCGCAACACGCTCGGCATCAGCTTGATCAAGCTTGTGATCGGGTTTCCGCTGCCGATTATCTTCGCGCTGTTCCTCAACGAACTGCGTTCGGTCCGCTTTAAGAAAACGGTACAGACGATCTCGTACCTGCCGCACTTTCTGTCCTGGGTTATTCTCGGCGGCATTCTCGCGACGTGGCTGGCCGACGTCGGCATCATCAACAATGTACTGATGGGCCTCGGCTTGATCAGCGAACCGATCTCCTATCTGGCGGAGCCGAAATATTTCTGGGGCATCGTCATCACGTCCGACATCTGGAAAGAGCTGGGCTGGTCGGCGATCATCTATCTGGCCGCCATGGCGAGCGTCTCGCCGGAGCAGTACGAAGCGGCGACGATGGACGGAGCCGGGCGGTTTCAGAAAATGTTCTACGTCACGCTGCCGAACATCCGCCCGACGATCGCGATTCTGTTCATTCTGGCGGTCAGCGGCGTGCTGAACTCCAACTTCGACCAGATTCTCGTGCTGCGCAATTCGCTGAACGAGAGCGCCAGCAGCGTTATCGATATTTACGTGTACCAGACCGGTATCCAGCAGGGCCGCTTCTCGTATTCGACCGCGGTCGGACTGCTCAAATCGGTCATCGCGCTCATCCTGCTGCTGATCGCGAACGGCGTGACCAAAAAATTGAACAACACTTCGCTTTTCTAAGCCGATTTTCTAAACAAACGGAAGGAGGAACCGCGGCATGTTAACGTTAAAACGCAAAACGAGAAGCGAAGCGATTTTCGATTTTCTGAACGTCGTCGGGATGGCGCTGATCTGCTTCGTGACGATCTATCCGATCTGGTACGTGCTGGTCAACTCGTTCAACGACGGCACGGACGCGATGCGCGGCGGCATTTACTGGTGGCCGAGACAGTTCAGCCTGGACAATTTCGGCGCCGTGTTTCGCAGCGAAGGAATCATGATGGCGATGGGCGTGACGGTAGCGAAGACGCTGGTCGGTACGGTCGCCCACGTTTTTTTCACCGCGATGGTCGCTTACGCTTTTTCCCGCAGAGGACTGATCGGAGGCAAAATCTACATTCTGATCGGAACCGTTACCTTGTTTTTCGGAGGAGGGCTTATCCCGACCTATCTGCTGATCCGGGACCTGCATCTGCTCGACAATTTCCTGGTCTATATCATTCCGGTGCTGTTCAGCTTTTTCGATCTGATCATCTTCATGACCTTCTTCCGGGAAATTCCCGAAGGACTGGAAGAAGCGGCGCGTATCGACGGGGCGAACGACTGGTCCATTTTTCTGCGAATCGTGCTGCCCGTCTCGATGCCGGTACTCGCCACGATCGCGCTGTTCCACGGCGTCTATCAATGGAACGATTATTTTACCGGGATGATCTATATCAACAATACCGATTTGCAGCCGATCCAGACGTATCTGTACCGGGTCGTGGCGGAATCCAGCTCCAACCAGATGATGGCGGCAGTCCCGGGAGGCGTTACGCGTTCGGTCACCTCGCAGTCGATCAAGCTTGCGACGATGGTCGTGACGACCGCGCCGATCGTGTTCGTGTATCCGTTCCTGCAAAAATATTTCGTCAAAGGCATGATGATCGGCTCGATCAAAGGTTAAGCACAGACAGACCGCTGCACCCGGCAGTACCAACCTAAAGAAAAGGGGTACACACATGAAAAAAAGAGGGAAAAAGTTCTCCATGCTGCTCGCGGCGATGCTGATGATCTTCAGCACGGCCTGCTCGTCGGGCGGACAAAGCAAAGAAGCGGCGGAAAAAGAAGAAGCGGCGCAGGCGGCGGTCGATCCGAGCCAACCGTCCTGGAAAAACGACACGTCGCCGATCACGTTCGACTGGTACATCAACTTCGCGTGGTACACCGGAACCGACTGGGGCAAAGACCTGACCAGCCAGTATGTGACCAAAAAGACCGGCACGAGCCTCAACTTCATCGTGCCGGCCGGCAACGAAGCCGAGAAGATGAACACGATGATCGCGTCCGGCAAACTGCCCGACTTCGTCACGATCGCCTGGAGCGACGACGCGGTCAAAAAAATGATCGAAGGCAAACTGGTGCTGCCGCTGAACGAGCTGGCGGACAAATACGATCCGTTTTTCGTGTCCAACGTCGCCGATCCGGCCAAGCTGTCATGGTACACGCAGGAAGACGGCAACGTCTACGGCTATCCGAACGCGTCGTCTTCGCCGGCCGATTTTGAGAAATACGGCGAAAACTACGTGTCCAACCAGGTGTTTGTCGTGCGCAAAGACATGTACGAAGCGATCGGCAAGCCGGATATGAGCACACCGGAAGGGTTCCTCGCGGGACTTCAGGCTGCCAAAGACAAGTTCCCCGACGTCAACGGCCAACCGATGATCCCGATCGGCCTGCACGAGTTTACCGACAACGGCAACTATTCGCTTGAAGGCTACCTGCAAAACTTCCTGGCGATTCCGCAGCAAAAAGACGGCAAGCTGTACGACCGCCAGACCGATCCCGAATATATTCGCTGGCTCAAAACGTTCCGGCAGGCGAACGAGAACGGGCTGCTCGCCAAAGACATCTTTATCGACAAGCGGGCGCAAATGGAAGAGAAAATCGCACAGGGCCGCTATTTCGCCATGATGTACCAGCGCAGCGACTTCACGAACCCGCAAAACGCGCTGTTCGCGAACGACCCGAATTCCGTCTACATGGCGATCGACGGACCGGCCAACGCCGCTTCCGACGAACCGACGCTGTCGGGCCCGGGCATCTCCGGCTGGACGCTGACGCTGATCTCCAAAGACGTGAAGGACAAAGCACGCGCGATCGGCTTCCTGGAATACCTGACAAGCGAAGAAGGCCAGCGCGACCTGTATATGGGCGAAGAAGGCGTGACGTACGACATGGACGGCGACAAGCCGGTGTTCAAGCCGGAAGTGCTGGAGATGCTCAATAGCGACCGGGCCGCGTTCGACGCGAAATACGGCGCTTCGCACAAATACTGGATGATGATGGACACGAACGTGACCGATCAATGGGCGCCCGCGCCGGTTGATCCGTTCAAGCAGATGATGGACTGGACCCGCGGCAAAACGGTCAGCGCGTCCGAGTTCGACCAGATCAATCCGACCGGCAACTCCAAGGAAGGCATCGCCAATACGAAGCTTGGCCAGCTGTGGGGCAAGACGCTGCCGAAGCTGCTGCTCGCCGCTTCCGATGCGGAGTTCGACCAGCTCTGGAGCGATTACGAAGCGAAGCGGGCTTCGACCGGCCTCGCCGAAGTGCAGGCTTACCAGCAGACGGAATACGAGAAAAATCTCGAAAAGCTCGGCGGCACGAAATAATCGACCGGTTCCAACCTGCCTCCCGCCTCACCCCGACGAGTCCCGAGCCCCGGCCGCATGCGCCGGGGCTCGCGGGCCGTGTCGGGGTTTTGGGTCTTGTCAGCGTCCCCGGCCGCTTTGTATGATAGGAAGACTCGCCGTATGAAAACGGATACAGGGGGAGCCGATGGGACGAAGATGGAGAGAAGCCGGGAACGCCGCCCGGCGCTGGATGCAGACCCGTTCACTGCAAAGCCGCCTCGTGGCAGCTTACGCGCTGCTGATTTTGATACCGAGCACGCTGCTGTCCACGTATGTCTATACCGATATCCGGGACAGTTATATCGAAGATACGGCCGTCAAAAGCGAATATTTAATGCAGATCGAGAAGCAGGTGATCGTGAACCAGATCGAGACGATGGAGCGGGCCGCCCAGCTTCCGCTGTCCGATCAGAGCGTGCGGCGCTATTTGACGGAAGAGAACGATCCGACGACGGCGGAACTGGTCGATTTCAATAATACCGCCTATGCGAACCTGGCCCGGATTCCGCTCAACAATCCGGCCATCTTGCATCTGCGTCTGTATACGGCGAACGAGCGCAATTACGAGATCTGGCCGATCATTTTCCGCGAGAGCCGGGTGCGCGAACAACCGTGGTTCAAGCTGACGCAGGGATTGGGCGAACGCCAGGCGTGGCATTTTCGGCCCGAACCTTCCCGGCCGGACGTCGGCGGTTCGGAAGAAGAGCCGCCCAAGCTGTCGCTGCTGCGCGAGATCAACCTGCCCAAAGACCGGCATATCGGCGTCGTGCAGGTGGATATGCGGCTCGACCAATTTTCGCCGCGCACGTTCGGGGAGCTGCAGGAAGACGGTTCGCGCATGCTGCTCGTGACGGAAGACGGCGTCTATACGCGGAAGTCGGAGTCGTCGCTGTCCGGCGATTCCCCGGCGGCGGCGTACGCGGTGTCGCGTATCCGCGCGCTCGGCGATCCCGGCAGCGTGCCGAATATCGCCGACGATTCTTTTCGCTACGACAAAGACGGCACTTCCTACCTGATGACGTACACGCCGCTTGAGCGCATGGACGGTTATCTGCTGAACGCCGTGTCGCTGGAAAAAGTGCTCAAAGACGTCAACCGCACCCGCGGCATGCTGATCTACGCCAATATCGGCTTCGTGCTCGTGCTGGCGCTGCTAACGTACATCATGAATTCGTTTATTCTCAAAAATCTCAAACAGCTGGCCGACGCGATGAAAAAAGTGCGCAAAGGCGAACTCCAACCGGCGCTCGACCTGGGCGGAGGCGGCGAAATCGGCGATCTGGCGCATCATTTCAACAAAATGACGCTGACGATCAACGAGCTGATCGCCGAAGCGGTGCGCAAGCAGGCTCTAATGAAAGAAGCGGAACTGCGCACGCTGTACAACCAGATCGATTCGCATTTTCTGTATAACACGCTCGAAAATATCAAGATGCTGGCGGAGATCGAAGACCAGCGGCAGATTTCGGATGCGCTGACGTCGCTCGGCGGCATGATGCGCTACAATTTCAAATGGACCGGCGAATACGTCAAGCTCAAAGACGAGATCCGGCATATCCGCAATTACGTGGAAGTGACCAATATCCGCTTCGACGAGCCGGTGGAGCTGATTTGCGACATGCCCAAAGCTTTTCTCGAACTGGAGATTTTGAAAATGTCGCTCCAGCCCATCGTGGAAAATGCCGTCAAGCATGCCTGGCAGGAGCTGGGCGAAGCCGGAAGCCGCACGTTTTCGATCGAAGCGCGCGAGATCGAAGCGTCGAAGATCGAAATCCGTATGACGGACAACGGCAGCGGCATGGACGCCCGGCGATTGGCCGAACTGAACGCCGAGATCCGGCAGATCGAAAGCGAAGGAACGGGTTCGGCGTATACCGGCATCAAGCTCGGCGGGATCGGGCTGCGCAACGTGCATCAGCGTATCCGGCTTTTTTACGGGAACGAATACGGCCTGGCGCTGGAAAGCGGGGAAGGCGCGTATACGCGCGTCGTGCTGACGATTCCCAAAGTGCTGCTTACCGGAGGAGGAGGGGACGAATGAGACAGCTGCTGATCGTGGACGACGAGAAAAATATCCGCCACGGCCTGAAAGTGATGATCGAGCGGGAAATGGGCGATGCCTGTCAGATTCGCCTGGCGGCGAACGGGCGCGAAGCGCTGGAACTGCATGCGCGGCAGGCAGCGGAGATCGTCATTACCGATATCCGCATGCCCGTCATGGACGGCATGGAACTGCTGACGCAGCTGCGCCTGATGCAGCGCGCGTCGGAAGGCCCCGTCGTGCTCGTGCTGAGCGGCTACGACGAATTCGAATACGCCAAGACGGCGATCCGGTATCAGGTACGCGATTACCTGCTGAAGCCGATCCGGCGCGAAGACCTGTTCGGCGCGCTCGGCCGCGCGCTGGAAGAACTGGACGGCCGCGTCTCCGAACACGAGCGGGTCAACGCCGTGCAGGAGTACAAGCAGCGGCTGCGCCTGGCCGCGCTCGGCCGGCTGATCGAAGCGGAAGGCGGAGAATTGGAGCGCCTGCTCGGGGAGCTGGAAGCGGACGAAGCGGGGCTGCCGATGCCGTTCTCGCTGGCCGTGCTCGCCTATCGGCACGAGCAGGGCGGCAGCATGGAGCGGAGCGAACTCGAAGCCGTCATCGAACGGCTGGACGGCCCGCCGGGCCGCGCCTATGCGGCCGCCCTGTGGGACCGGGAAGGCCGCCTTGTGCTGATCGACCGCTCGGCCGAACGCTTTGCGCAGCTGGCGGAACTTGCGGAGCGGCGCGAGCTTGGCGGACTGCTGATCGGCCTCGGCCTGCCGGGCGCGCGGCCGCAGGATCTGCCGGCCAGCTACCGGACCGCCTGCCGGGCGCTGCAATATACCTTTTTGCATCCCGGCGTCCATCTGGTCGATGCGCGGGCCGTCGGGAGCGGGCGGCAGATGTTCGAGCCGCCCGAAGAAGAGATCCGGCTGCTTGGCAACCTGCTCGGCACCGATCGCAAAAAAGAGATCAACGAACGGCTGTACCGCATTTTCCGGATTGACGGTCTGGCCCGGATCGATCTCTCCTATATTGAACGGACCGCCCGGTTGATCAACGAAAAGGTGCTCGACGAAGTGTTCCGCCGCTACGGCGAAGCTTCGATGGAAGTGCTCAAGCTGTACCGCAAAGTCGGGAACTGGAACAACTTTCGGTATTTCCACGATTATTTCCGCAGCCTGGAAAATCTGCTGTGCAGCCTGAACGATTATATCAAGCAGGTGCGCCTGGCCCATACGGAGAACGAAAACCTCAAGGAAGCGGTGGAGTTCATCGAAGCCCAGTACGCCCGCCCGCTCAATATGGCCATGGTCAGCAACCACGTGTCGCTCAATTATTCGTATTTCAGCGAAGCGTTCAAAGCGTATACGGGCGAAAGTTTCGTCGTCTATCTCAAAAAAGTCCGGATCGAACGCGCCAAGCAGCTGCTCGCGGACCATGCGCTCAAAACGGCCGAGATCGGCGAAGCGGTCGGGTTCGAGAACGTCAAGCAGTTCGCGCGGGTGTTCAAAGAGCTGGAAGGCATCTCCCCGCACGAATACCGGAGCAAAGCCCATGCGCCGCATTTCGGCTGAACGTTGGGGTCTGCCGGCGCTTTCGCGCGGGCATACCTGCAAAAAGGCAGGGCCCGAACCGCGTTAAACCGTGCTCAACCGGTTAAAAATGGGTAGAAGAAGGGAGCGTGCCGATGATGAAGAACAGATTCGAAGGGCAGAAGAAAAAAGCGCTGCTTGCGGTGCTGGCCGCTGCGCTGATCGCGCCGCTGCCGCTGCTGCCGCAGGCGGAGACGGCTTCGGCCGCGGCGGGGGCGACAGTCTACATAAACGGGAGGGTCGCTTCGGGCGACGTGCTGTTCCGGAAAGGGCGCACGTATTTGACGCTGACCGACATGAAAGCGCTGGGCGACTATACGTTCCGCTACAACAAGACGTGGAAGACGATTACGATTACCGGGGGAGACGACGGCGCGCGCCACGTCCTGACGCTCGGCAGCCGGGAAGCCCGCCGCAACGGGCAGAACCTGACGCTCGAAGCGGCGCCGCTGTCGTACGAGAACAAGACGATGATTCCGGTCCGCGCCGCGGCGCAGCTGTTCGATGCCGAACTGGAATGGGACGAGGCCGGCAATCGCATCCTGCTGACGAAGGAGCCGGAGACCAACGGCTCTTCGACGCGTCCGCCGACGTCGCCGTCCCGTCCGCCCGTCTCGCCGCCGGGGCCTTCCGGGCCGTCGGTGCCGAAGCCTCCGACGCCGCCTTCGATACGCTGACAAAAAGTCCGGGCTCCCTTTGCGGGAACCCGGACTTTTTGGGTGAGCGCGGCCGGAATCGCCGCGATCGGAACAACGAAAAAAGAGCCTTCCCGAAGGAAGGCTCCCGCTCTTGTACGTCCCAGGAGGGATTCGAACCCCCGACCGTGCGCTTAGAAGGCGCATGCTCTATCCGACTGAGCTACTGGGACAAAAGTGAAAAACAGAACAGAAATTAATATACCACGTACGGAGGTTTCTTGCAAGCTTATTTGCCTAAAAAGCTGCGCGACCCGTTCTGCATTCCGTTTGCTACATCTAATAGCGGATCATGGCGGGGAAGGCCGGCGGCATGGCCGCAAGACAAGGCGACTGCCGCCGGTTTGTGCTATAATTTAACCTCACGATCATCTTGCGAGCGGACACGGGCCTGCAGCCGAGAAGGAGGGATGACTTATCGATCATGTAACAAAAAAGGACAAGGCGGGCGTCGTCCTGCTGCCCGGAACGCTTGACCATTACCAGGAGCAGGTTACCGGCATGCTGGAGACCGAGCGCTACGGCGAAGCGATGCAGACGCTGGAATTTCTGCTGAGCTGCGAAGGGCAGGATGAGCGGCGGCGCCAGGAATGGAGCACGCTGCTCGAATGGCTGCGCGTCGCGTTTCCCGGAGGGGCCGGGGACGCTTACCGCAACGAAGCGGTGCTGGCCGGCGAAGAGCCGGAAGACGCGTCGCGGGCGCTCAAGCGGCGGACGCTCGAGAAGCACCGGGAAGATGCCGGCTACGCGGAGCGGCTGCTGCTGCGAGTGACGCAGGAACCGATGACGGAACGCGGCCAGATCGCGCTGGAGCAGCTGTCTTATCTGGAAGACGCCGGCACGGATGCGAAGCTTGCGGACTGGATGGAGCGGGAGACGCTGCATCCGCTGCTTCAGTTCCGGGTGCTGCAGACGCTGCGCCGCCGCGGAGCGACCGGAACGGTCCGCCTGCCGCGCGGGGGCATCGCGCTGGAGCTGGAGATCGAGCGGACGCCGCTTGAGCCGCACGAGTTCCCGCTCGCCGTCGCCGAAGTGCTGTCGCGCGTATCCCACCAGACGGAGAACGAAGATCCTTCGCTGTTTTATTTTGCGCGGGAATTGTGGATGCAGTTCATGATGGCGACGTACGGCACGGCCGATTACGAGAATCTGACGCGCGGCGCGGAGAGCGAGCTGGACGCCTGGGCGGCGGCGCTGCATGCGCAGGCGTCGGAGACGCTCGAAGGCGGCGGCAAAGCGGAGCGGATCCGGGACGCCTACGGGATCACGGGCGAGCTGCGCTTCCTGTGCGAGCGCGCGGAAAAGTCGCTGCGGGCGTTTTCCCGGGGAACGCTCCAAAGATAGCGTGCCCGGAAACGGTTACTTTTTTGCCCGAAACGGCGTCTTTTGGCGTGGCATTGGCGTTTGCGCTTGAAATCTGCTTCGCATTTGGGTATGATAAGATGGTTGTTGCGAACGTGAAAGCAGTATGTTAAATTTACTTAATTGATAGCTAATTGTTGGAGGGGAATACTCAATATGACAGCAAGTTGGGAAAAAACCGAGAAGAATCTTGGCGTTCTTGAAGTTGAAGTTGCAGCGGACCGTGTTGAAGCCGCGCTTGATAAAGCATTCCAGAAAGTCGTAAAGAAAGCGAACGTTCCTGGTTTCCGCAAAGGCAAAGTGCCGCGTTCGATCTTCGAAGCGCGCTTCGGCGTGGAAAGCCTGTACAACGACGCAATCGACATCCTTCTGCCTGAAGCTTACAGCGAAGCGGTAGAAGAAGCGGGCATCTTCCCGGTCGACCGTCCTGAAATCGACATCGAGCAGTTCGGCAAAGGCCAAACGCTGAAATTCAAAGCGAAAGTAACCGTTAAGCCGGAAGTTACCCTGGGCGAATACAAAGGCGTGGAAGTGCCGGTATCCGAAATCAGCGTAACGGACGAAGAAATCGCGTCCGAACTCGAGCGTCTGCAAAGCCGTCATGCCGAGCTGATCGTCGTTGACGAAGAAGCGGCAGCGAACGGCGACACCGTATCGATCGATTTCGACGGATACGTGGGCGACGAAGCGTTCGAAGGCGGCAAAGCCGAGAACTATTCGCTCGAACTCGGATCGGGTTCGTTCATCCCGGGCTTCGAAGAGCAGGTCGTGGGCATGTCCACGGGCGATTCCAAAGACGTTACCGTAACGTTCCCGGACGAATACCATGCGGCCGAACTGGCCGGCAAAGAAGCGGTCTTCAAAGTGAAGCTGCACGAAATCAAACGCAAACAGCTTCCTGAGCTGGACGACGAATTCGCCAAGGACGTTAGCGAATTCGAAACGCTGGACGAGTACAAGGAAGACCTCAAAAAGGAAGTAGCCGACCGCAAAAAACGCGAAGGCGATGCAGCGCGTGAAAACGCCGTTGTTGAAGCCGTAGCGGCAGCCGCGGAAGTCGAAGTTCCCGAGTCGATGGTCAACGGCGAAGTCGAGAACATGATGCGCGACTTCGACAACCGTCTCCGTCAACAGGGCATGAACCTGGAAATGTACACGAGCTTCTCCGGCCAGACGGCCGAAGATCTGCGCGAACAGATGAAGACGGATGCCGAGAAGCGCGTCCTGAACAACCTCGTGCTTGAAGCGATCGCCAAAGAAGAGAACATTTCGGCATCCGAAGAAGACGTCGAAAAAGAACTTCAAACGATGGCCGACATGTACAAGCGCAGCCTGGACGAAATTCGCGGCATTTTGGGCGCCAACGGTTCGCTGGACAGCCTGAACGACGAAATCACGATGCGCAAAACGATCGAGTTCCTGCTGGCTAACAGCAAGGAAGTCGCGGCTCCGGCCGAAGAATCGGCCGAGTAAGCTTACTTCCGCACCGCGGAACAAGCCTCGGGGGCAAATCGAATAATTTGACTTGCCCGGGCAAGGCACGTATGATTTTATGCGTGCCTTGCCCTTTTGTATGCGGCAGAGCCGATCCGGGGCTTTTTCCGAAGATAGCGAGCCATCGACGAATTGTTCGACCGAAAAATGACATCGGCATTTGAAAATGGTAAACTAAAAGCGTAGGATGAAAGCAGGGTCGTAGCCGACCGCTTCGTCTTTTAAGAAACTGCCCGATGAAAGAGAGGTTGATCGCATGAGTTTAGTCCCTACAGTTATTGAACAAACAAGCCGCGGCGAGCGCTCTTATGATATTTATTCGAGACTGCTCAAAGACCGGATCATTCTGCTTGGCGATGCGATCGACGATCATGTAGCCAACCTGATTATCGCGCAGCTGCTGTTTTTGGCAGCCGAAGATCCGGAGAAAGACATCTATTTGTACATCAATTCCCCTGGTGGTTCTGTGACTGCGGGCATGGGTATATATGATACAATGCAATACATTAAGCCGGATGTGTCCACGATTTGTGTCGGTATGGCGGCAAGCATGGGTTCGCTGCTGCTGACGGCCGGAGCGCCGGGCAAGCGCTTTGCGCTGCCGAACAGCGAAGTCATGATTCACCAGCCGCTCGGCGGCGTCAGCGGACAGGCTTCGGACATTCTGATCCATACGGATTGGATCATCAAGACGAAGCACAAGCTGAACAAGATCTATGTGGACACGACAGGTCAGCCCCTTGAGAAAATCGAGCGGGACACGGACCGCGACTTCTTCATGACTGCGGAAGAAGCCAAGTCTTACGGACTGATCGACAAGGTTCTTGAGCGACCGATTAATTCTTAATTCTCGAAGGGGTGGTTAGATGTTTAAATTTAACGAAGAAAAGGGTCAGCTGAAGTGCTCCTTCTGCGGCAAAACGCAGGAGCAAGTGCGTAAGCTCGTAGCCGGACCCGGCGTATATATTTGCGACGAGTGCATTGAACTGTGCACGGAGATCGTGGAAGAGGAATTGGGCCACGAAGAAGAAGTGGATCTGAAGGACATTCCGAAGCCGCAGGACATCCGCGCCATTCTCGACCAATACGTGATCGGCCAGGACCAAGCCAAGAAGTCGCTTGCCGTAGCCGTATACAATCATTACAAACGCGTTAACGCGCAGAGCAAGTCGGAAGACGTGGAACTGTCGAAGAGCAACATCATGCTGATCGGACCTACCGGTTCGGGCAAAACGCTGCTGGCGCAAACGATGGCCCGCATCTTGAATGTGCCGTTCGCGATCGCGGATGCCACTTCCCTGACGGAAGCCGGCTATGTCGGCGAAGACGTGGAGAACATCCTGCTCAAGCTGATTCAAGCTGCCGATTACGACGTGGAAAAAGCCGAACGCGGCATTATCTACATCGACGAAATCGATAAAGTGGCGCGCAAGTCGGAGAACCCTTCGATTACGCGCGACGTATCGGGCGAAGGCGTTCAGCAGGCGCTGCTGAAAATTCTCGAAGGTACGGTTGCTTCCGTTCCTCCGCAGGGCGGACGCAAGCACCCGCATCAGGAATTCATTCAGATCGATACGACGAACATCCTGTTTATTTGCGGCGGCGCTTTCGACGGCCTGGAGCAAATGATCAAACGCCGGATCGGCAAAAAAGTGATCGGCTTCAATGCGGACGGCGAAGGCCAACGCGAACTGAAAGCCGGCGAGTACCTGATGATGGCACTGCCGGAAGACTTGCTCAAATTCGGCCTGATTCCGGAGTTCGTCGGACGTCTGCCGGTTATCTCGACGCTGGCTCCGCTGGACGAAGAGACGCTGGTACGCATCCTGTCCGAACCGAAGAACGCCTTGACCAAGCAGTACAAAAAATTGCTTGAGATGGACAACGTCGATCTCGTGTTCGAAGAGGCGGCTCTGCTCGCGATCGCCGAAGAAGCGATCAAGCGCAAGACCGGTGCCCGCGGCCTGAGAGCGATCATCGAAGGTTTGATGCTCGACGTCATGTATGAAGTTCCGTCGCGCGACGACGTGACCGAGTGCGTGATTACCGAGAAAGTCGTCAGAGAAAAGGTCGTTCCTGAACTCGGCGAAGGCAAAAACAAAAAACGGGAAGAAAGCGCCTAACGCTTTCTTGCCCATGAAATAGGTCTCATGCCGAGCCGGTCAACCCTACATGGTTTGGCCGGTTTTGTATGAGAAGCCAAAATGCCGTCCAGAAGCTGCGGTCTCGCGTCCTTGAGCGACGCTATCTTGCTTGTTCCGATTTGGAGGTCGAATAAAAATGTATTTAAGACATCAGACACGGCCCGTAAAGGTCGGTAACCTGGTCATCGGCGGCAGCGACGAAGTCGTCATCCAGAGTATGTGCACGACCAAGACGGCCGACGTCGAAGCGACGGTCGCCGAAATTCTTCGTCTCGAAGAAGCCGGCTGCCAGGTTGTGCGCGTCACGGTCAACAACGACGAAGCGGCCGACGCGATCAAAGAGATCAAGAAGCGGATCCATATTCCGCTTGTCGCCGATATCCATTTCAATTACAAATTGGCTCTGAAATCGATCGAGAACGGCATCGACAAAGTCCGGATCAACCCGGGCAACATCGGCAAGCGCGAGAAAGTCGAAGCGGTCGTCAAAGCGTGCAAAGAAAAAGGCATTCCGATCCGGATCGGCGTCAACGCCGGTTCGCTCGAAAATCACCTGCTTGAGAAATACGGGTATCCGACGGCCGACGCCATGGTCGAAAGCGCCCTGTTCCATATCGGCATTCTGGAAGAACTCGATTTCCACGACATCATCGTGTCGCTCAAAGCGTCCGACGTGCCGATGGCGATCGAAGCTTACGGCAAAGCGGCGCAGGTCATTCCGTACCCGCTGCACCTCGGCATTACCGAAGCGGGCACACTGCATGCCGGCACCATCAAAAGCTCCGCCGGCATCGGCGCGCTGCTGTCGATGGGTATCGGCTCCACGGTGCGGATCTCGCTCAGCGCCGATCCGGTCGAAGAAGTCAAAGTCGCGCGCGAGCTGCTCAAGACGTTCGGCCTGATCACGAACGCGGCCACGCTCGTATCCTGTCCGACGTGCGGCCGTCTGGACATCGACCTGTTCTCGATTGCGAACGAGGTCGAAGAATACATTTCCAAAATCAAGGTTCCGATCAAAGTCTCGGTGCTCGGCTGCGCGGTCAACGGACCGGGCGAAGCGCGCGAAGCGGATATCGGCATCGCCGGTGCACGGGGCGAAGGCCTGCTGTTCCGCTACGGCAAAATGATCCGCAAAGTGCCGGAAGCGGACATGGTGCAGGAACTCAAAAAAGAAATCGACGCGATTGTGGTCGCTTACGAAGCGACGGGCAAAATTCCCGGCCGCGAAGAGCGCCATCAGCCGCAGTCGGCGCCGGTTCAAGCGGAAACGGCGAAGTAACCCAGATCAGGCAGCAAGGCGGCAGGCGGGCATCCCCCGTCATGCCGTCTTTTTTTTGCCGGATCCGTCCTTCTTTTTTGCGGGGCGAAGCGGCGGTATGCTACACTTAACACACGCGTAACAGCCGCAGGCCGTATATGCGCGATAAGCCTTTTGGGGGTGTGAAAACGATGGGATTGAACAAACAGAAAAACCGCCGTTTTCCGTTGCTGCCTTTGCGGGGGCTTCTTGTCTATCCGAGCATGGTGCTTCATTTGGATGTCGGACGGGAACGCTCGGTCAAGGCACTGGAAAAGGCGATGGTTGACGATCATTTGATCCTTCTCTGCTCGCAGTCCGAGGTGAATATCGAGGAACCGACGCAGGATGACATATTCCGAATCGGAACGGTTGCAAAAGTCAGACAGATGCTCAAACTGCCGAACGGCACGATCCGCGTGCTCGTCGAAGGGCTGGAGCGGGCCGAAGTGCTGGACTATATCGAAGACAATTCGGAGTTCTACGAGGTCTATGCCCGGGAATTGAAAGAGCCGGAATCGGAAGATCCCGAAGTGGACGCGCTGATGCGCACGGTGCTGAGCCAATTCGAACAGTATATCAACCTGTCGAAGAAGATCACGCCGGAGACGCTTGCGGCCGTATCGGACATCGACGAGCCGGGACGTCTCGCCGACGTCATTACGAGCCATCTGCCGCTCAAGATCAAGGACAAGCAGGCGATTCTGGAGACGGTAGAGTTCCGCCCGCGTCTGGAGAAGCTGCTCGACCTGCTCAACAACGAGCGCGAAGTGCTGGAACTCGAACGGAAGATCGGCCAGCGCGTCAAAAAGCAGATGGAAAAAACGCAGAAGGAGTATTACCTGCGCGAACAAATGAAGGCGATTCAAAAAGAGCTCGGCGAAAAAGAAGGCCGGGCCGGCGAAGTCGAGGAACTGCGCGAACAGCTCGAAAACGGGGAGTTCCCGGAAAAAGTGCATGAGCGCATCAAAAAGGAAATCGACCGGCTGGAACGCATGCCGACGAGCGCGGCGGAAGGCGGCATCATCCGCGGCTACGTCGACTGGCTGCTGGCGCTTCCATGGGACAAGCACACGGACGACGTGCTTGATATCGTCCGCGCCGAAGACATTCTGAACGAAGACCATTACGGGCTGGAGAAGCCCAAAGAGCGCGTGCTGGAATACCTGGCCGTGCAGCAGTTGGTCAAGAAGCTGAAAGGGCCTATCCTGTGTCTTGTCGGCCCTCCGGGCGTCGGCAAAACGTCGCTTGCCCGTTCGATCGCCCGTTCCCTCGGCCGCGAATTCGTGCGCGTGTCGCTGGGCGGGGTTCGCGACGAAGCCGAGATCCGCGGCCACCGGCGCACGTATGTAGGCGCGATGCCCGGCCGTATTCTGCAGGGCATGCGCACGGCGGGCAGCTCGAACCCGGTGTTCCTGCTGGACGAGATCGACAAGATGGCGTCGGATTTCCGCGGCGATCCGTCCGCGGCGCTGCTTGAAGTGCTCGATCCCGAGCAGAACAACACGTTCAGCGACCACTTCGTCGAGATCCCTTACGATTTGTCCAAAGTCATGTTCGTGACGACGGCCAACATGCTGCAGGGCATTCCGCGCCCGCTGCTCGACCGGATGGAGATTCTCAATATTCCCGGTTACACGGAATTGGAGAAGCTGGAAATCGCCAAGCGCTATTTGCTGCCGAAGCAAAAGCGCGAGCACGGGCTAAGCGAAGAGCAGCTGGACCTTCCGCAGGAAGGGCTGCTGCAGATCATTCGCGAATATACGCGCGAATCCGGCGTCCGCAACCTGGAACAGCAGATTGCGGCTATCTGCCGCAAAGCGGCCAAGCATCTCGTCTCCGGCCATGGCGACAAGATCGAAGTCACGCGCGATTCGCTCAAGGACTATTTGGGCAGCCCGAGATTCCGCTACGGTCTGGCCGAAGCGGAAGACCAGGTCGGCAGCGCGACAGGCCTGGCCTGGACCGAAGTCGGCGGCGAGACGTTGACAATCGAAGTGAGCGTGCTGCCCGGCAGCGGCAAGCTGACGCTGACCGGCAAGCTCGGCGACGTCATGAAGGAGTCGGCGCAGGCGGCGTTCAGCTATACGCGTTCGCGCGCGGCGCAGCTCGGCATCGACAGCCAGTTCCACGAGAAGAACGACGTGCATATCCATATTCCCGAAGGCGCCGTTCCCAAAGACGGCCCATCGGCGGGCATCACGCTCGCGACGGCGCTGATCTCGGCGCTGACCGGCCGCGCCGTGTCCAAAGACGTGGCGATGACCGGCGAAGTGACGCTGCGCGGCCGCGTGCTGCCGATCGGCGGCCTCAAAGAGAAGTCGCTTGCGGCGCACCGGGCCGGCTACAAAAAGGTGCTGCTGCCGGGAGACAACGAACGCGACCTGCGGGACATCCCGGACAGCGTGAAGGAAGCGATCCAGTTCGTGCCGGTATCGCATATGGATCAGGTGCTGGAGCACGCACTGCTCGCCAAAGTCGTCGAGCCGCCTTCCGAGCCGTCCCAGGCGCATTAGCAAGCCGTACGAGAAGTAACGGAGAACAAGGACGGCCGCCCGGATGTCGGGCGGCCGAGCCGGTTCCGGAGAGGATTTTTTAACAATGAATGTAACAAGTTCCGAATTCAAAATCAGTGCGGTCGGACCCGACCAGTACCCGGAGGACGGCCTGCCCGAGATCGCGCTTGCCGGACGCTCCAACGTCGGCAAGTCGTCGCTGATCAACCGTCTGCTGCGCCGCAAAAATCTGGCCCGGACAAGTTCCGTACCCGGCAAGACGCAGCATATGAACTATTATCTGATCAACCAGTCGTTCTTTTTCGTCGACTTTCCGGGCTACGGCTTCGCGAAAGTGTCGAAGCAGCAGCGCGAAGTATGGGGACAGATGATCGAGCGGTACATGCTGGGCCGCGAGACGCTAAAGCTCGTCATTATGGTCGTCGATCTGCGCCATCCGCCGAGCAAGGAAGACATCATGATGTACGAATGGCTGACGCATTACAACCGTCCGATCTGCGTCGTCATGACCAAAGCGGATAAAGTGCCGAAGACCCGCTGGCCCAAGCACGCGAAGGTCATCAAGCAGGATCTCGGCATGCGTCCCGGCGACCCGTTCGTCCTGTTCTCTTCGGACACCGACATGGGCAAAGAAGAGCTGTGGACGATCGTCGAAGGGTATCTGGGCGAGCTGAAAACGCTGGATCAGCGCGCCGCGGAAGCCGAAGCGCTGGCCGAAGCCGAATTCGCTGCCCATGGAGAAACGGAAGACGGCACGCCCGCTGCGAACGGCATGACCGATCCGGACGAAGAAAAGTACGAATAAAGAAGCAATAACGAGCATACGGGAAGTTAACGCTTTCAAAAACGATTTTATCCCCTTGAAACGCACGTATTCGAGGACTGGACGGCTCCGGCAGCGGAGCCGTTTTTTGGCATGAAACGGGTATAATAAGAATGTATCCCATCCACAAAGGAATCGAGGAGATCCCCCATGGCGCAGCGCTTAGCCACGGAATTCGTCAAAGCCCGTTTACTGCTGCCGGAAAACCAGATGTCGAAGTTTATCGAACATATCAAAGACCCGCTCATCCGTCACCGCGTGCGGGTGCTCGACGGCGGGAGCCGCGAGATCGTGCTGGAAGACGAGAACGGGGAAGAAGTCAGCCTACCGTTCGACCGGAGGCGGCATCTGTTCGTGTGCGAGCTGTCTTTTCGGCTCGTCAATCCCCGGCTGACGCATCTCGTTCGCCGGCTGTTCGTCGCGTTCAAGGGAGACGGCCTCGTTCGGCGTATCTACCCGGGCTTCGTCATGCTCGATTTCTATACGGAAGGATCGGTGCGGCGCATCATCGAGCTGACGAAAGGGGCGAGCCGCCTCGTGTTCGAGCATCGCGATCAGCTGCCGGAGCTTGAATACCGCTTCCTCTCGACCGATATTGAGAAAGAGATCGAAGAGATCCGCCTGCGCGTCGACCGGCTGCTCGATCGCAGGCGAAGTTGTGCCGACGCCGCGGAGATCGGGCGGGTCGACCGGCTGCTGAGGGCGGAGGCGGAGCGATTGTTTCGACTGGAAGCCTGAAGGCGGGGATTTGCGATTTTGCGAAACATTCATAAACATTTCATTTATTTTGTCCGAATAAACAAAAACGTTGTGATATACTTTATATAGTTTAGTGATACGTATTGGCGTGGCAGCAATCTTAGATCAGGCGGTGAACTTGTTATGCACATTATGGTAGTCGGATTGAATTACCGCACGGCTCCAGTCGACATCAGAGAACGGTTTACGATTGCCGAACAAGACCTTCCGGAGGCGCTCGATCGACTGAAAGACACTAAAAGCATCCTCGAAGGCGTAATCGTAGGCACTTGCAACCGGACCGAGTTGTACGTCGTGGTAGACCGGCTGCACATGTGCGCTTTTCATATCCACAATTTCATGGAGCAGTGGTTCGGCATTCCCAAAGCCGAGTTCACCCAGCACTTGTATACGTACGAAGACGAACGGGCGGTCGAACACTTGATGAACGTCGTCTGCGGGCTCGATTCGATGGTACTCGGCGAGACGCAGATTCTCGGTCAGGTCAAGCAGGCATTCCTGACAGCACAGACGGAGAAAGCGACCGGAACGTGGTTCAACATGCTGTTCAAGCAGGCGGTGACGCTGGGCAAGCGGGCCCATTCCGAGACGTCGATCGGCGAAAACGCGGTCTCGGTCAGCTATGCGGCAATTGAGCTGGGCAAGCGCATCTTCGGCATGTTCACCGACAAAACGGTGCTGATTCTCGGAGCCGGCAAGATGAGCGAGCTTACGGTGAAGCATCTGTACGCCAGCGGAGCGGCCCAGGTTATCGTGGCCAACCGGACGCTGGAGAAAGCACGCGAGCTGGCCGGCAAGTTCAACGGCGTGCCGTGCACGCTGGACGAAGGTATCCGCATGCTCGGGGAAGTCGATATCGTGATCAGCTCGACCGGATCGTCGGATTACGTGCTGACGCGCGAACAGGTCAAGCAGCTGTCGGCGGCGCGCCGTTCGCGTCCGCTGTTCATGATCGATATCGCCGTGCCGCGCAATATCGATCCGGCGATCGCCGAGCTGCCGGGCGTCTTTTTGTACGACATCGACGATCTGGAAGGCATCGTGGAGAGCAATATGGAACTCCGCCGCGCCGAAGCGGTCAAGATCCAGCGCATGATCGTGCAGGAATCCGACAATTTCTACGGCTGGCTGAAGACGCTGGGCGTTCGCCCGGTCATTCGCGCCCTGCAGGACAAAGCGACCGATATTCACCAGGAGACGCTGGAGAGCCTGTTCAACAAACTGCCGGAACTGGACGAGCGCCAGCGCAAAGTCATCGGCCGATTGATGAAAAGCGTCGCCAACCAGATGATGCACGATCCGATCAACCGGGTCAAAGAAATGGCGGCGGACAAAGGCGGAGCCGAAGCCGTCGACATGTTCACGAAAATCTTCGCCCTGGAATCGAGACTTGAAGAAGCCGAACCGGCCGTGGAAAAACAAGCGGTAAAATCGACCGTGGACAGCCCGGCGTTTACCTTGCGTCCGGCCGTCTTGTAGGCGGTGAGCGGAATGCTGCTGCTGACGAGTCTGATCGAGCTGATGATTTACATTTATGCCCTGAGCCTTCTGTTCTATTTCTCCGATTGCGTAAGCCGCAGCGTGAGATCCCGGCGGATCGGCGCGGGGCTTCTTGGCGTCACGGCCCTGCTGCAATTTTCGGTCATCCTCGTGCGCATCGCGCTGGAAGGCCGGGTACCGCTGTTTTCCGTCTATGATTTTCTGTTCCTGTTCGTATTCATGCTGACCGCGGCGGGCTTCGGGCTTGCGCTGACGCAAAAAGCCGAGTTCGTCGTGCTGATGCTCGGCATCGTCGGATTCACGGCAAGCGTGCTGAACGAGTTCTGGTTCCCGGTCGGCGAACATGCGGAGCATATCGGCTATACGCAGCAGCTGCTGCTGATCCTGCACGTCGTGCTGGCGAATCTCAGCCTCGTGGCGCTGACGATCGCCGCCGTGTTCGGCATCCTGTACCTGTTTCTGTACGCGATGCTCAAAAAGAAAAAGTGGAACGATACGATCCGGCGCCTGCCGAGCCTGGAACAGGCGGAGCGCTGGGCGCATCTGTCGGTCTTGACCGGCACGCCGCTGTTGATCGTGTCGCTGCTGGTCGCGTTTCTGCTGATCGTGGCCCAGAAGCGCTGGGAGATGCTGCTCGACGTCAAAGGCATCACGACGTTCGCCGCGCTTGCGGTCTACGGCCTGTATTTCGTGCTCAAGCGCACGCACAAATATTCCGGGTTTTCGATCGCGAAATGGACGCTTGTCGGTTATGCGCTCGTGATCGTCAATCTGCTGAGCAACGCTTTTTCCGAGTATCACAAATGGAACGGGGGTTGAGCGGATGACGGACTATATGCCGATCATGCTCGATGTCCGCGGCATGGACGTGCTGCTGATCGGCGGCGGCAAAATCGCGGGCCGCAAAGCCCGCCAGCTGGCCGCCGGAGGCGCTATCCTTACCGTCATCAGCCCGGAAGCGGGCGCGGACATCCTGGAGCTTGAAGCGGCGGGCAAGCTGCGCTGGATCGGCCGCGAAGCGTCCGAGAAGGACGCGGCGGGCTACCGGCTGGTGTATGCGGCAAGCGGGGACGAAGCGCTGAACGAACGGCTGGCCGAAGCGGCACGCGGCGCGGGGGCGCTCGTGAACGTGTCCAGCCGCGCGGAAGCGGGCAATTTCATTCATCCGGCCGTTCTGCGGCGGGGCAGGCTTGTCGTGGCGGCTTCGACGTCCGGGGCCGGCCCGTCCGCGGCGTCCGCGCTGATTCGGGAGCTTGACGAACGTTTCGGCGACGAATACGAAACGTTTGTCGAGTTCCTTTTTTTCATGCGCAGACAGGTCAGGCAGAAGGTGGAAGAACCCGAAATCCGGCACCGGCTGATGCGAAAGCTGTCGGAAAGGGCTATACTGGACCAGATTAGAAAACAGACATTCGTACCGTGGAGCGAGGCCGAGGCCGACGCATGGATCGCGAAGGAGCGGGAGGAAAAATAGGAATGCGTACAATCGTGGTAGGAACGAGACAGAGTGCACTGGCTTTGACGCAGACGAATCAGGTCATCGCGGCGTTGGAACAGCTGGCCGGCGATCTGGACCTGAACGTCGCTTTTGAAGTGAAAAAGATCGTGACCAAAGGCGACCAGATTCTCGATGTCACCTTGTCGAAGGTCGGCGGCAAAGGACTGTTCGTCAAAGAGATCGAACAAGCGCTGCTGAGCGGCGAGATCGATATGGCCGTACACAGCATGAAAGACATGCCGGCGCTGCTGCCGGAAGGCTTGGTCAACGGAGCCGTGCCGCTGCGCCAGGATGCGCGCGACTGCCTGATCTCCCGGGAAGGCGTCGATCTGGACGGCCTGCCCCACGGAGCGAAAGTCGGCACGAGCAGCCTGCGCCGTTCCAGCCAGCTCTTGGCGTACCGGCCGGACCTGAAGCTGGAATGGATTCGCGGCAATATCGATTCGCGTCTGCGCAAGCTGGAGACGGAAGGCTTCGACGCGATTCTACTGGCGGCGGCGGGCCTCAAGCGGATGGGCTGGGAAGACCGGATCACTTCCTATATCCCGGTCGAGATCTGCCTGCCGGCGGTGGGACAAGGCGCGCTCGGCATCGAATGCCGGGAGAACGACGCCGAACTGCTGGAACTGCTCGGCCGTTACCAGGACGGGAAGACGGCGCGCACGGTAGCCGCGGAACGTTCGCTGCTGCTGTCGCTCAACGGCGGCTGTCAGGTTCCGATCGGCGCTTACGCCGTGCTGGGCGAAGACGGGGAATCGGTTCATCTGACGGGGATGGTCGGCCGTCCGGACGGCAGCCTGCTGCTCAAGGAATCCGCAAGCGGCACCGACCCGGAAGCGTTGGGACGCGAAGTGGCCCGGATGCTGGCGGAACAAGGCGCGGACGAGATTCTTGAACAGGCGAGGGGCTGAACGCATGGGTAACGGAAAAGTGTATCTGGTCGGAGCCGGACCCGGCGATGCCAAGCTGATTACGATCAAAGGACTGGAATGTATCAAAAAAGCCGACGCCGTCGTGTACGACCGGCTGGCCAGCCCGAGATTGCTGCGGCAGATGAAGCCGGGTGCGCGCAAGATCTACGTCGGCAAACGGACCGAACGCCATACGATGCAGCAGGAAGACATCAACAAGCTGCTCGTCGAATTGGCGCTCGAAGGTCTGGTCGTCGTCCGGCTCAAAGGCGGCGATCCGACCGTGTTCGGGCGCGTCGGCGAAGAAGCCGAAGAGCTGCGCAAGCACGGCATCGTCTACGAGATCGTGCCGGGCATTACGTCTTCGATCGCCGTGCCGGCCTACGCGGGCATCCCGGTGACGCACCGCAACCTCGCTTCGTCGTTCTCGGTCATTACCGGCCACGAAAATCCCGAGAAACTCGACAAGATGATCAAATGGGACAAAGTGACGAACGCGACGGGCACGCTCGTGTTCATGATGGGCGTGGCCCAGATCGGCCATATCACGGCGCAGCTGCTCAAGCACGGCCGCCCGGCGACGACGCCGGTCGCGCTCGTGCGCTGGGGTACGCGGGCCGAGCAGGAGACGCTCGTCGGCACGCTGGCCGATATTGCCGGGAAAGTGGCGGAGCACGATTTCAAGCCTCCGGCCGTCATCGTGGTCGGCGACGTCGTCGGCCAGCGGGACCGCCTGCGCTGGGCGGAGCAGATGCCGCTGTTCGGACGCCGGATTCTCGTCACCCGCTCGCGCAGCCAGGCGAGCGAGCTGGTCGACCGGATCGAAGAGCTTGGCGGCGAGCCGTACGAATTCCCGGTCATCGAGACGGTGATGCCGGAAGGCGAAGCGAAGCTCGGCGCGATCCGGACCGCCCTCGCCGAAATCGGCAGCTACGATTGGGTCTTCTTCACGAGCGTCAACGGCGTCGATTATTTCTTCGACCATTTGGACCGCGAAGGGCTGGATATCCGCTCCATGCACAAGGCGCGGATCGCGGCTGTCGGGCCGGCGACGATCGAAGCGCTGCGCGCGCGCGGTATTCGCAGCGAAGCGCCGCCGCAGACGTTCGACGCGGAAGGCATGCTGGCCGCCTACGGCGACCAGATGCTGCCGGGCCAGCGCGTTCTGCTGCCGCGGGGCGATCTGGCGCGGACCTGGTTGTCCGATACGCTGATCGAGCGCGGCCTTGACGTCACCGGACTCGACACGTACGAGACGGTCATGACCGGCGAAGACGACGAAGAGCTGCTGGAGCTGCTCGAAGAAGGCAAAGTGCACGCCGTAACGTTCACCAGTTCGTCGACCGTCCGCAATCTGATTGCGGTACTCAAGCGGATGGGCGCCTCCGATCCGGCGGCCCTGCTCAACCGATCGACGATTGCCTGCATCGGTCCGCAGACGGCCAAAACGGCCGAAGAAGCCGGTCTGAATGTACATCTGCTGGCCAAGGAAGCGACGATCGAAGGCTTGATCAACGTGCTGTGCGACTGGAAAGCGGCAACGGAAAAAGGCCGCGGCGGATTCTGAAGCCGAACAATAGTCTATCGAACTCGGTCATTGATCGAACGGCCGGAGTCCTCGCGGATATCCGGCTGTTCGAGCGCGGTCCGGCTTGCCTGCCGGACCGCGCCCGCTTCGCGTTATGACGTTGTCCGGGATAGAGGCCCGGAGAACGGTTAATAGAAAGCAGGGCCGGCGTCGATCGCAACATTCCGAAGCCGGCCGGGTCAGCATTTTTATATCCTTTTCATGATTGGCATTTGCTTTCCGTTACAATCTTATTCCCGTTACAACCTTATTCCCATTACAAAAGGAGTCTTTTATTATGGCATTCCCTACAGTCAGACATCGTCGTCTCCGCCGCACGGCCGCCCTGCGCAGCATGGTGCGCGAAACGGCGATCAGCGCGGACGATTTTATTATGCCGATCTTTGTCACTTACGGCGAAGGCGTCAAGAACGAGATCGGTTCCATGCCGGGCGTGTACCATTTCTCGCTCGATACGCTGCGCGGCGAAGTGGACGAGATCGTGGAACTCGGCATCAAAGCGGTCATCCTGTTCGGCATTCCCGAGAGCAAAGACAGCCTCGGCACGGAAGCCTACGCGCAGGACGGCATCATTCAGCAGGCGACGCGCCGGATCAAAAGCTGGTACCCCGACCTGCTCGTCGTGGCCGACACCTGCCTGTGCGAATTTACCGACCACGGCCACTGCGGCATGGTGCATACGTTCGAACGCGACGGGCATGTCCACGGCGATGTGCTGAACGACGAATCGCTGGAACTGCTCGTGCGGACGGCTGTCGCCCAGGCGGAAGCGGGCGCCGATATCATCGCGCCGTCGAACATGATGGACGGCTACGTCCAGGCGATCCGCGAAGGGCTCGACGCAGCCGGATACGACCAGATTCCGATCATGGCGTATTCTGTCAAATACGCGTCGGCATTCTACGGCCCGTTCCGCGAAGCGGCCCAGTCGGCGCCGCAGTTCGGCGACCGCAAGACGTACCAGATGGACCCGGCGAACGCGCTGGAAGCGATTCGCGAAGCGGAGAGCGACGTGCTCGAAGGCGCCGACATGCTGATGGTCAAGCCGGCGCTTGCGTATATGGACATCATCCGTACGATCAAAAACGAATTCGACCTGCCGCTCGTGGCGTACAATGTCAGCGGCGAATATTCGATGGTCAAAGCGGGCGCGGCCAACGGCTGGATCAACGAAAAAGCGATCGTGCTGGAACTGCTGACCGGTCTGAAGCGGGCCGGTGCCGATATCATCATCACGTACCATTCCAAAGACGCGGCCCGCTGGCTGCGCGAAGAACGAAGCTGAATCGATCGAATCCCATTTCGGCCCCATCCATTTTCGAAGGAGTGATTTTATGAGCGAGTCCGTATCCAAACGCGTCGACGTCCGTTCGGGCGAAGCGTTCGCGGAAGCCAAAAAATATATTCCCGGCGGCGTCAACAGTCCTGTCCGGGCGTTCAAATCGGTAGGTCTGACCCCGGTCTACATCGAGCGCGGCGAAGGTCCCCGTGTCTACGACATCGACGGCAATACGTTTATCGACTATGTCGGATCGTGGGGCCCGCTCATTATGGGCCACGCGCATCCCGACGTCGTGCGCGCCCTGCAGGAAACGGCGGCCAAAGGCACCAGCTTCGGCGCGCCGACGCTGCTGGAGACACAGATGGCGAAGCTCGTCGCCGAGCGGGTGCCGTCGGTCGATATCGTCCGGATGGTCAACTCCGGCACGGAAGCGACGATGAGCGCGATCCGGCTGGCCCGGGGCGTGACCAAACGCGACAAAATTTTGAAATTCGAAGGTTCGTACCACGGCCACGGCGACAGCCTGCTGATCAAAGCCGGTTCGGGCGTCGCGACGCTCGGCCTGCCGGACAGCCCCGGCGTGCCGGAATCGGTCGCGTCGAACACGATCACGGTTCCGTACAACGATCTGGATTCGCTTCGCGTCGCGTTCGACAAGTTCGGCGAGCAGATCGCCTGCGTCATCGTCGAGCCGGTCGCCGGCAATATGGGCGTCGTGCCTCCCAAGGCCGGCTTCCTTGAAGGACTGCGCGAAGTGACGGAGCGCCACGGCAGCCTGCTGATCTTCGACGAAGTCATGACCGGCTTCCGCGTCGGCTTGAATTCCGCGCAGGGACGCTTCGGCGTCACGCCCGATCTGACCTGCTTCGGCAAGGTCATCGGCGGCGGCCTGCCGGTCGGCGCTTACGGCGGCAAGCGGGAGATCATGGAACAGATCGCGCCGAGCGGCCCGATCTACCAGGCCGGCACGCTGAGCGGCAACCCGCTGGCGATGGCCGCGGGCTACACGACGCTCAAGCTGCTGACCCCGGCCGTGTACGACCGGCTGGAAGCGGCCGGCGCGCGGCTCCAGGCGGGCTTCGAGCAGAATGCCCGCGAAGCCGGTATCCCGGTGACGATCAACCGCGTCGGCTCGATGGTCTGCCCGTTCTTCAACGAAGGGCCGGTCGTCGATTACGACACGGCCAAGTCGAGCGATCTGGAACGGTTCCGCCGTTACTTCGGAGCGATGCTCGACCGCGGCGTCAGCGTGGCGCCGTCGCAGTTCGAAGGCATGTTCATCTCCGGCGTGCATACCGACGCCGATATCGATCAAACGATCGAAGCGCATCGCAGCGCGTTGAGGTCGCTATAATGGCGCGTTCGTGGACGCGCCGGGGCGAATGGATCGAGACCGCGCTGCCTGCGGCCGGCTCCCCGGCGGGCGGCGCCGAAGCCGCAGCTCCGGCGGCGGCCCAAGCGGAAGACGCCGCGCAGGCAGCGGCGCCGCTTGCGGAGGCGAATTCTGCCGCCTCCGCCGAAGTGCCGGCCCAAGCCGGAGGCATCGGGCCGGAGAACGCGGCCGCCGCTGCGCTCGGCGTGCCGGAGAAACTGGCCCGCCGCCTGCGGCATGCGGGCGAGATCCAGGTCCGGGGCAGCCGCGTGAAGCTGCGGCTGCGCCCGGACGAAGACCTTGGCTTCGAACCCGTCTGGACGGAAGACGGGCTCGAAGCGCTGCACGAGGACGACTTCTGCCTCGTCGTCCGCAAGCCTGCCGGGATGCCGGTTCATCCCGACGGAGGCGCGAAGCGCCTGACGCTTGCGAACGTCGTCGCCGCGCATCTGCAAATGCACGGCGAAGCGTGCGCCGTGCATCACGTGCACCGGCTGGACGAACACACGTCCGGGCCGGTGCTGTACGCCAAAGGCGAGCTCGCGCGGCTGGCGCTGGACGAGCAGATGCGCGAGAAAAGCATCTCCCGCGTCTATCTCGCGATCGTCGAAGGCAAATTCCCGAATTCCCTGCGCGTCATCAACGCGCCGATCGGCCGCGACCGGCATCATAACAGCCGACGCCGGGTCTCGCCGGGCGGACAGGAAGCAGTCACGCGCGTCCGGCTCGTCCGGACGTTGGCCGGCGGCCGCGCCAGCCTGGTCCGGCTCGTGCTGGAGACGGGGCGGACGCATCAGATCCGTGTCCATATGGCGCACGCCGGCTATCCGCTGATCGGCGACGTGCTGTACGGCGGGTCCGACGAGCTGCTGGACCGCCAGGCACTGCACGGCGAGAGCCTCAGTTTCAAGCATCCGTTCAGCGGCGAACTCATCGAAGTGTCCGATCCGCTTCCGGCGGATCTGGAAGCGCTGCTTCACCGCCTGACATGACGTGGCATAGTTCGCGCCGAATCATTGACGAGCGCGGGCGCGCGCGGTATGATAAAGGATATTCATGAGTTTGTCATTAACCTCATTAACCTGACCAAAGACGCGGAAAGGGAAGAGTAGGCAGCAGACCCTGCAGAGAGCGGAATCCACAGGCTGGAAGATTCCGTAGGACGTTGGCTGGCCGAAGTCGCCCCGGAGTCGTTTTCCTGAACCTTGCGGCTGTTCGTTTCGAACAGCCGGATGAAGCTAGGGAAGACCGGTTTACGGCCGTTATCCGTATGAGTGTCGCAGCTGAAATCTCTTATAAGGTAACCGATTTTCCTACGGAAAACGAATAGGTGCCTTTTATAAGGTAACCGATTTTCCTACGGAAAACGGTTGGCTGCGGAACAAAGGTGGTACCGCGAAAGCAAGTCCTTTCGTCCTTTGCGACGAAGGGCTTTTTTTATTGCCTTTTTCAACCCAAAAGCATGTCAATTATGAATAACGGGGGGCTGTCCGATGTCTGAACTTCAAAATAACGAGCACCAAACGTCGCTGCCGACGACTTACGATCCGAAGTCCGCGGAGCAAAAATGGTATACCTATTGGATGGAGAACGATTTCTTCAAAGCCGGCCGGGTGCCGGAAGCGAAGCCTTACACGATCGTTATTCCGCCGCCGAACGTCACGGGCGTGCTGCATATCGGCCACGCGCTGGACTTTACGCTGCAGGATATTCTCGTGCGCGCAAAGCGCATGCAGGGATACGACGCGCTCTGGCTGCCGGGTTCCGACCATGCCGGGATCGCCACGCAGGCCAAAGTCGAACAGAAACTGCGCGAGCAGGGCGTTACCCGCCACGATCTGGGCCGCGAGAAATTTCTGGAGCAGACCTGGGAATGGAAAGAGACGTACGCCGCCAACATCAAAGCCCAATGGGCGAAGATCGGCTTGTCGCTCGACTATTCGCGCGAACGCTTCACGCTCGACGAAGGATTGTCCGAAGCGGTCAAGGAAGTGTTCGTCAAGCTGTATGACAAAGGCTTGATCTACCGCGGCAAACGTATTATCAACTGGGACCCGGCCGCACGCACCGCGCTGTCGGACATCGAAGTCGAATACAAGGAAACGCAGGGCCATCTGTATCATCTGGAGTATCCGCTCAAGGACGGAAGCGGGTCGATCACGGTCGCCACGACCCGTCCGGAGACGATGCTGGGCGATACGGCCGTCGCCGTTCACCCGGAAGACGAGCGGTACCAGGGCATGATCGGCAAGACGCTGCTTCTGCCGATTCTCGGCCGCGAGATTCCGGTCATCGCCGACGAATACGTCGAGAAAGACTTCGGCAGCGGCGCCGTGAAGATTACGCCGGCGCACGATCCGAACGACTTTGAGGTGGGCCAGCGCCACGATCTGCCGCAGATTATCGTCATGGACGAAGGCGGCATCATGAACAGCGAAGCAGGTCCGTACGAAGGACTGGACCGCTCGGACTGCCGCAAGAAAATCGTGGCCGATCTTCAGGAACAGGGCGTCCTGATCAAGATCGAAGACCATCTGCATCAGGTAGGACACAGCGAGCGTACCGACGCCGTCGTCGAGCCTTATTTGTCCACGCAGTGGTTCGTCAAAATGCAGCCGCTCGCGGAACCGGTCGTAAACGCGCAAAAATCCGGCGAAGGCGTCAAGTTCGTGCCGGACCGTTTCGAGCGGACGTACCTGCACTGGATGGAAAACGTACGCGATTGGTGCATTTCCCGCCAGCTGTGGTGGGGACACCGCATCCCGGCCTGGTATTGTCAGGAGACGGGCGAGATGGTCGTAGCCAAAAGCGAAGCGGAAGCGCGCGAGAAACTCGGCCGCGACGACCTCGTGCAGGACAACGACGTACTCGACACATGGTTCAGCTCGGCGCTTTGGCCGTTCTCGACGATGGGTTGGCCGGACGAAGACAGCGCGGACTTCAAGCGCTACTATCCGGTGGACGTGCTCGTTACCGGCTACGACATCATTCCGTTCTGGGTATCGCGCATGATTTTCCAGGGTTATGAATTTACCGGCAAAATGCCGTTCAAAGATACGCTGATCCACGGCCTCGTGCGCGACAGCGAAGGACGCAAAATGTCCAAATCGCTCGGCAACGGCGTCGATCCGCTCGAAGTGATCGAGAAGTACGGCGCGGACGCCATGCGTTTCATGCTGTCTACCGGCATCACGCCGGGACAGGACCTGCGCTTCCGCTGGGAACGCGTCGAGCAGATCCGCAATTTCGCGAACAAGATCTGGAACGCTTCGCGTTTCGCGCTGATGAATCTCGAAGGCTTCACCTACGACCAGATCGACATTACCGGCGACCTGACGACGGCCGACCGCTGGATTTTGCACCGCATGAACGAGACGTCCCGCGACATCACGCGTCTGATCGATTCGTACGAATTCGGGGAAACCGGACGCCTGCTGTATAACTTTATCTGGGACGATCTGTGCGACTGGTACATCGAGTTCGCCAAGCTGTCGCTGTACGGCGAAGACGAGGCGGCGAAGAAGAAAACGCAGTCCGTGCTCGCGTACGTACTCGACCGCACGATGCGCATGATCCATCCGTTCATGCCGTTCATCTCCGAAGAAATCTGGCAGCATCTGCCGCACGAAGGCGAGACGATTACGCTGGCCCAATGGCCGGACTACGACGAATCGTTCGAGAACCCGGCGTCCGCGCGCGAAATGGAACTGCTGATGGAGATCATCCGGTCGGTCCGCAATATCCGCGCCGAAGTGAACGTGCCGATGAGCAAAAAGATCGAGCTGAACATCAAAGCCACTTCGCCGGAGATGCTGGATATCCTGAGCGCCAACGAAGGCTATATCCGCCGTTTCTGCAACACGTCCGAATATGCCAGCGGTCTCGACCTGCAGGCGCCGGACAAAGCGATGACGTCGGTCATTACGGGCGCCGAACTGTACCTGCCGCTTGCGGGCCTGATCGATATTGCCCAGGAGATCGTCCGGCTGGAAAAAGAAGTGAAGACGCTGACGTCCGAAGTGGAGCGCGTCGACAAAAAGCTCTCCAATCCGGGCTTCACGTCGAAAGCTCCCGCGCAGGTCATCGAAGAAGAACGCGCCAAGCAGGCCGATTATTCCGACAAGCGCGACAAAGTGCTGGCCCGCATCGCCGAATTGAAAGGGTAAGGTGGGTCAGCCATGGACAACAACGACCGGGGCGCTTCGGCGTCCCTGACTTCCTACGCGGAAGCGGTAGACTGGATCAACGGGCTGATTCCGTTCGGTATCCGTCCGGGTCTTGAGCGGATCGAAGCGCTGATGGAACATTTCGGGCATCCGCACCGGCGCCTGAAGTTCGTTCACGTCGCCGGCACGAACGGAAAAGGCTCGACCTGCGCTTTTCTGACCCGGGCGCTGATCGCCAACGGCTATGACGTCGGTACGTTTACGTCGCCTTATATTACGAAGTTCACGAACCGTTTCCAATATAACGGGGAAGATATTCCGGACGACGTGCTGCTTGAACTGTCGAACCGGCTGCGTCCCGTCGTGGAGCGTCTGGCGGAGACCGAACTCGGTTCGCCGACCATGTTCGAAGTGTCGACGGCGCTTGCGATTTTGTATTACGCGGAAGTGTGTTTCCCGGATATCGTCATCTGGGAAACGGGACTCGGCGGCCGCATGGACGTGACGAATATCGTCAATCCGGTGCTGTCGGTCATTACGAACGTCGGCCACGATCATATGGACATTCTCGGCGACACGCTGGAGAAGATTGCGGCGGAAAAAGCGGGCATCATCAAGCCGGGCGTGCCCGTCGTCACGAGCGTCAGCCAACCGGAAGCGCTCGACGTTATCAAGCGGGCGGCACTGCGGTGCAAAAGCGGCTGTTACGTCGCGGGCGAGCAGTTTTCCTACGAGAAAACGCAGGCCGGCAGCGAGTCGCAGAGCCTGCATTTCAAAGGGCCGTTCCGCGAATTCGACCTGTCTCTTTCCCTTCGGGGAGACTACCAGCTGGAGAACGCGGCGGGCGCTTTCATGGCGCTCGAAGTGCTGCGCCAATATATGGCGTTCCAGCTTGACGACGAACTCACGGCCGCCGGCTTCCGGGATACGTTCTGGGCCGGGCGCATGGAACTGGTGCGTCAGTCTCCCCGGATTTTGATGGACGGCGCGCACAATCCCGAAGGGGCGGCGGCGCTGGCCCAAAGCCTGCAAAGCGGCTGGACCTACGGCCGGCTGGTGCTCATGATGGGCATGCTGTCTACCAAAAGCCACGAAGATTATTTCAAATCCATTCTGCCCCTGGTCGACGAACTGATCTTGACGGAACCGGATTTTCGCAAGAAAATGGAAGCTTCGGCACTGGCCGACATTGCGGAGGGACTGCGCGCGGCTTACGCCAAGCCGGACCTTCGCATCGTCGTGCAGCCCGATTGGACCCGAGCGTTGGCCCAATTCGAAGCTTCGATCGGACCGGACGACCTTGGGGTCGTCTCCGGGACGCTGTATTTGATTTCCGACGTGCGTGCGCAGCTGCTGCACCAGGCCGATTCTGAGAAAGGTTGGTGAAACGCAATATGAAAAAGACAGAACACATCCATTTCATCGGCATCGGCGGTTACGGCATGAGTGCGATCGCCCGGGTACTGCTTGAGATGGGATACAAAATTACGGGGTCCGACGTGGCCGAACAGAACCTCACCCGCAAGCTGGTCGAAGGAGGCGCCGTTATCCATTACGGCCATGAAGCCGGGCACGTGCAGGGCGCCGACACGGTCGTCTATTCGACCGCGCTGCCGGAAGACAACGTGGAGCGCGTGGAAGCGCAGCGCCTCGGCATTCCGACGCTGCACCGTTCGCAGATGCTGGCGCGCCTGCTCAACGAGCGCAAAGGCATCGCGGTAGCGGGAGCCCACGGCAAGACGACCACTTCGTCGATGACCGCGCTCGCGATGGAAGAATGCGGAACCGATCCGACCTATATTATCGGCGGCGAGATCGTGGGCTTCGGCACGAACGCCAAAGCCGGCAAAAGCGAATACGTCGTGGCGGAAGCCGACGAAAGCGACGGCACGTTCCTGCAGTATCATCCGTACATCAGCATCGTGACCAATATCGAAGCCGACCATCTGGAAAATTACGAAGGCAGCTTCGAGAAGATCAAGGAAGCCTACGTGCAGTTTCTTAACCAGACGCGAAGTGAAGGTTGCGCGATCGTCTGCGCCGACGACGAGAACCTGCGCGAGATGATGCCCAAGCTGACCTGCAAACTCGTGACGTACGGCATGGGCGAAGAAGCCGATTACCGGATTTCGGACATCGAGCTGGGCGACCGCCGTTCTTCGTTCACCGTGAGCACGGAAGGACGGGAGCTTGGACGGGTCAACCTGTTTGTGCCCGGCAAGTATAACGTCTATAACGCGACGGCTGCGCTGATCGCCTGCATCAAGTCGGGCATTCCGTTCGAGCAGGCGGCCGAAGGGCTGTCGAAGTTCAACGGCGCGAAGCGGCGCTTCCAGGTGCTGGTCGATACGGCCGGCGTGCTGGTGGTAGACGATTACGCCCACCATCCGACAGAGATCGAAGCGACGCTGCGCGCCGCGAAATCGACAGGCAAACGGATCGTGGCCGTGTTCCAGCCGCAGCGCTACACGCGTACGTTTTTCCTGCTCGACGCGTTCAGCCGCGCTTTCGGAGATGCCGACGAAGCGATTATCGTCGATATCTACTCCCCGCCCGGCGAGCAGCCGATCGAAGGCGTGAACTCGGCCGCGCTGACCGAATTGATCCGGCAGAACAGCAACGCCGATGCCCGTTATCTGGCGACGAAGGAAGAAGTGCTCGAAGATCTGACCGGCCGTATCCAGGATGGCGATCTCGTCATCACGATGGGCGCTGGCGACATCTGGAAAGTGTCGCATGCGTTTGCCGAGGACTGGAAAGCCAAGCACGCGTAATTTCGGGCCTGCCCGAAAGGCCGCGAGTGCGCCATGAATGACGAGAGCCGTTCCCCAAGCCGCGCGAAGCGGCCGCGGAACGGCTCTTTCGCCACTCGGCGGGGCGCTCGGGCGATTAAGTTTGTATTGCCGCCCGATAGCACGTATAATAATGTTTGTTCTGAACCCTTATGGGCGCCGAACAGACCCACGGAGCTGCGCTTCGGCTTTGCCGAAGGCTTGGCGCAGCTGTATTCCGGTTATGGAGCGGACCGCCAGACGGTTCGTCGCGCGGACGCCCAAGCCGTCCCGAAGTACCGGTTGAACGCGAAGCGAACGCGGCGCGACCGGCTCAAAGGAGTTTCTTCATTTTGGACAATCAATCGAAATCAACGCACGCCCGTCAGATCATACTTGCTTCCGCTTCTCCGCGCAGGCGCGAACTGCTGGCTTCGCTCGGCGCGAACTTCGTCGTCGAGCCCAGCCTGTCCGGCGAAGACGTGCCGGCGGACTGGGAACCGGCGCGCATCGTCGAGGAGCTGGCGCTTCGCAAAGCCCGATCGGTGCTTGCGCGCCGCTCCGGCGCGGGCGTGATCGTCGGCAGCGACACGATCGTCGTGCTCGAAGGCGCGGTGCTCGGCAAGCCCGATGACGCGCAGGACGCGGTTCGCATGCTGGACATGCTGCAGGGCCGCGAACATCTCGTGTATACGGGCGTAGCCTGCATCGACGAAGCAAGCGGACGCGAAGACGTTCGGCACGGCTCCACGCGCGTGCGCATGAAAGCTTTAAGCCGGCGGCGAATTGAAGATTACGTGAAAAGCGGAGAGCCGATGGACAAGGCGGGCGCTTATGCGATACAAGGTCTCGGAGCGCTGCTCGTCGATTCGATCGAAGGCGATTATTTTACGGTAGTCGGTCTTCCGCTGGCTCTGCTGGGCGAAATGCTCGAAGGCTTCGGAATCGGCCTGATGCCGTCCAATCCATAGAGGTTCCGTATTTTCGGCTGCCCCGAGGTAGGCGTACATAAGCTGGATTTCCGCTTGAGAAACGCATGAGGACCCGTTTTCGGAGACCCGAGAAATGAGGCAGGTCATGGAGTCGCATACAAGCCGTCCGCTGCGCGGCGTTCCGGGCGAAGACAGACCCCGGGAGCGCATGCTTCAATACGGCGCGGGAGCGCTGAGCCACACCGAACTGCTCGCCATTTTGATTCAGACCGGCATGCAGGGTGAATCGGCGGTGCATCTGGCCCAGCGTGTCCTGAACGAAGCCGGCAGTCTCAAGGGACTGGCGGATTTGAGCCTGACGGAATTGATGCAGATCAAAGGCATCGGCCCGGCCAAAGCGGTCCAGCTCAAAGCCGGGATCGAGCTCGGCCTACGCCTGTCGCGCCGAACTTTCGGCGAACGTGTCATCGTGCGCAGTCCGAGAGACGCGTACGAAGCCGTTGCCGAAGAATTGCAGGATCTGCGCAAAGAGCATTTCGTGTGTTTGTTTTTGAATACGAAAAATCACGTCATCGGCCAGGAGACGCTGTCGGTCGGAAGCCTGAACGCCTCGATCGTGCATCCCCGCGAAGTGTTCCGGGCGGCGATCAAGTGCAGCAGCGCTTCGATCGTATGCGCGCACAACCATCCGAGCGGCGATCCGGCCCCGAGTCCGGAAGACATTTCGCTGACCAAAAGACTTGTCGAAGCGGGCCGGATCGTCGGCATCGACGTGCTGGACCATATCGTGGTCGGCGACGGCACGTACGTGAGTTTGAAAGAGCAGGGCTTGATGTGAACGATGTGAACATTCCGTCTTATGCAGACGGATTTTATTTATGCACGCGGAATTGAACCTACAAACAATCCGAACGAGAAAGGGAGTTTAAAAGAATGATGGGCAATAAAGATCTGGGAATCGATTTGGGCACCGCCAACACGCTGGTATATGTACGAGGAAAAGGCATTGTCGTGAGAGAACCTTCCGTAGTCGCGATCCGCACGGACACGAAAACGATCGAAGCGGTAGGCGAAGACGCGAAGAAAATGATCGGCCGCACGCCGGGCAACATCCGCGCGATCCGTCCGATGAAAGACGGCGTTATCGCCGATTTCGACACGACCGCCACGATGATCAAATACTTCATCAATCAGGCGCAGAAAAAGCGTTCGTTCTTCCAGCGCCATCCGAACGTGATGGTCTGCGTGCCGTCCGGCATTACAGCCGTTGAACAGCGCGCGGTCGAAGACGCGACGAAGCAGGCCGGAGCGCGCGAAGCGTTCACGATCGAAGAGCCGTTCGCGGCGGCGATCGGCGCCGATCTGCCGGTGTGGGAACCGACGGGCAGCATGGTCGTCGATATCGGCGGCGGCACGACGGAAGTGGCCGTCATTTCGCTCGGCGGCATCGTAACGGCGCGTTCGGTACGCGTAGCCGGCGACGAGATGGACGAGTCCATCATCCAGTACGTCAAGCGTCAGTACAACCTGATGATCGGCGAACGCACGTCGGAAATGCTCAAAATGGAAATCGGTTCGGCGATCCAGCTGGAGACGCCGGAAACGATCGAAATTCGCGGACGCGACCTCGTCAGCGGCCTGCCGAAGACCATTTCGATCACTTCGCAGGAAATCACCGAGGCTTTGGCCGATACGGTGAGCGCGATCGTCGAAGCGGTCAAAGTAACGCTGGAGAAATGTCCGCCGGAACTTGCGGCCGACATTATGGACCGTGGCATCGTCCTGACAGGCGGCGGCGCCCTGCTGCGCAACCTGGACAAACTGCTGGCCGGCGAGACCGGAATGCCGGTCATCGTGGCCGAGAATCCGCTGGACTGCGTCGCGATCGGCACAGGCCGCGCGCTCGACAATATTCACCTGTTCAAATCCCGCGGAACGAGCAACTCGCGCTCCAAGCGCGGCTGATTCGAGGCGGCACATGCTTACGGACAATTCAGCGATGTTAGAGGGTGTTCGAACTGTTTAGAATGTTTGGAAATCGCAAGCTGTTTATCCTGCTGATCGTGCTGGTGCTGTTCATCGCCCTCATGGGCGTGACACTCGGCGATCGCATCGGTTTGACCTGGCCGGAGAAATTCGTCAAGGATACGGTCGGCTATACGCAAAAACTCGTCAGCAAGCCGGCATCGGCGGTGTCCGGATTTTTCGAAGACATCTCGGAGCTCAGCGGCGTGTACAAAGAAAACGAAAAACTCAGAATCAAAGTGGCGGAACTGGATCGGGAACTGATCAATTACAACTCTCTGCGAGCCGAGGTGGTAGGACTCCGCGACGGTCTGAATTTTACCAAAAACCAGTCGGATAAAGTTTCTAAGCATCTTCGGTTTGCACAGGTCATTTCCGTCAACGAAGATGTGAACAATCCGACCGTGAATATTGATGTCGGCTCCAAAGACGGCGTCGGCGTCGGCATGGCGGTGACGAGCATCGAAGGTATGGTGGGAGTAATCAGCACGACGACCGACTATACGTCGACGATCCAGCTTATTACCTCTCTCAGCCTTACGTCGCCCGACAGCTACGCGATCTCCGCGACAGTTACCGGCAAGCCGGGCACGTTCGGGATCGTCGAGACGTACGACGTGAAGCAGAAGCGTCTGATCATGAGCGGTATTCAGAACAACGATCCGACCAAACCGAAAGTCGACGTCAACGATATCATCGTTACCTCGGGCAGCGGCGGCGTATTCCCGGCGGGCATCGTGCTCGGTGAAGTCATGGCGGTCGAGCAGAGCGAGTTCGGCCTGAGCGATACGGCCAAAATCCGTCCTTCGGCAAGCTTTACGGAATGGAAGGAACTGTTCGTCGTGGTTCCGGGACCGGAGCCGGCAGCGGGAGACGATACGCCATGACCTGGCGCAAACAGTTTCTCGTCCTGCTGCTGTTCATCTTGTTCCTGATCGAAACGAGCGTGCTGCCGTGGTTCATGCCGCAGAGCTGGATTCCGCATCTGATGCCGAACCTGGTGTTCGTGTGCATTCTGTTCGTGGCCGTTTACCGTCACCGCTATGCGGCGATGGCGCTTGGCGTCGTGTTCGGCATGCTGCACGACGTCGTCTTTTACGGCGCGATGCTCGGACCTTATTCGTTTACGATGGGCTTTACCGCCTATTTGCTCGGACTGGTGTTCCAGCTTCCGAAAGCGCCGCTTCCGGTCATGCTCAGCGTCGTCATGCTCGGCAGTTTTATTTTGGACAGTATGCTGTTCGGGATCTATACCGTGTTCAACTTCAACGAACAGTCCTACGACTGGGCGCTCGTCCAGTACATCGTCCCCGACCTGCTGCTGCGAACGGTATTCGCGCTGATCGTCTACGTGCCGATCCGCCGACAGTTCGACAAGATGCCGCTGCGTGCGAAAAAAGAAGACAACAAATAGGCGCGGCGGCAACTTTTATGCGATTCGTGCAGGAGAAAGGAACCTTCGTCTCGAAAAGATTCAGTCGAAGGGGGAGCGGGGGAGATGTCCATCAAACGAAGTCTCGTGACAATCAAGGGAATCAAGGACGGCCTCGTGTTTCGTCTGGACGAACAATGCGATTTTGACGAACTGGTGTCCGAGCTTCAGGATATGCTGGAGCACAGCCACCAGGCGATTTTGAGCGGTCCGCTCGTCGCGATCGACGTGCAGTACGGCAGCCGCGACCTGACGGACGAACAGAAGCTGGATCTTTTGGACGTGCTGCGCACGAAGCGCAATTTGCTCGTCCGCTCGATCGAAGGCGCCAAGTTGATCGAAGTGCGGGAGAACGCGGTACTGCGCACGCCGATCACGACGATGAGCGGCATGGTCCGTTCCGGGCAGGTGCTCAGGCAGGAAGGCAATCTGCTGTTTCTGGGCGATGTCAATCCGGGAGGCTCCATCGTATGTACCGGCGATATTTATATTCTCGGGGCACTGCGCGGAATGGCTCATGCCGGTTCGGAAGGCAGCGAGCACGCGATTATCGGGGCTTCGTATCTGGCGCCGACCCAACTGCGGATCGCGGAAGTGATCAGCCGCCCGCCCGACAGCGGCGAAGAACAGAGTTCCCATCCGCACGAGACGCAGATGGAATTCGCCTACCTCAAGGACGGGCAGATGCAGATTGACAAAATGGCGAATATTGCCCGGCTGCGCCGGGATCTGAATGTGTTCAAAGGAGTGTAGAGAATGGGAGAGGCTATAGTCGTCACTTCGGGAAAAGGCGGCGTCGGCAAAACGACGACCACGGCCAATATCGGAACGGCACTGGCACTGCTCGGCAAAAAGGTCTGCCTGGTCGATACGGATATCGGCCTGCGCAACCTGGACGTCGTGATGGGACTGGAGAACCGGATCATTTACGATATTTGCGACGTGGCCGACGGCCGATGCCGTCTGCACCAGGCGCTGGTCAAAGACAAACGCTTCGAAGAGCTTTACATGCTTCCGGCCGCGCAGACCAAGGACAAAAATGCCGTGTCGCCGGAGCAGATCCGCGATATCATTCTCGAATTGAAGAACGAATTTCAATACGTGCTGATCGATTGTCCGGCCGGCATCGAGCAGGGCTTCAAGAACGCGATTGCCGGAGCCGATCAGGCGATCGTCGTCACGACGCCGGAGAATGCGGCGGTACGCGATGCCGACCGGGTTATCGGTCTGCTTGAAAGTTCGCACGTCGCTTCGCCGAAGCTGATCGTCAACCGGATTCGTCCGAACATGGTCAGAGCCGGAGAAATGCTGGACGTCGACGAGGTGCTGCAGGTGCTTAATATCGACCTGCTCGGCATCGTGCCCGACGACGAGATGGTCATCAAAGCCGCCAACACCGGCGAGCCGACCGTCATGAATCCGGATTCGAAAGCGTCGATCGCCTATCGGAACATCGCCCGGCGCATTCAGGGGGATACCGTTCCCCTGATGCAGCTGGACGAGAAAAAAGGCCGCTTCAATCTGTTCAAGAAAATTTTCGGCGTCGGAAGATAAGGTTCCGGCTTCGGCGCCGCGGACCCTTTGCCTTGCGGCGAAGGGTCTTTTTCGTAATTGAGCGCAGGAATGAAACTTTTGGAGGCCGGACCGCGTTTAGACAAACGGAAGCGGATCGCGCGGTTCATGCCGTGCCGAATACCGACAATATGCCGGGCAAGAGGTGACCGATGAAACAGCTGGTTGTGCATAACGAATCGGAATGGACGCAGGCGGCGCTGCTGGACGACGGGCGGCTGATCGAATTTGCGGCGGAACGTCTAGAGGAACACGGAATGGCGGGCAGTTTTTACAAAGGCAGGATCGTGAACGTCCTCCCGGGCATGCAGGCCGCTTTTGTCGATATCGGGCTGAAAAAGAACGCTTTTTTGTATATCGACGATCTGCTGCCCGCACATACGGAGAAACATCCGCCGGAGAAACCTTCGATCGAGCAGATGGCCCGCAAAGGGCAGCAGCTGCTCGTGCAGATTACGAAAGAGCCGTTCGGCGGCAAAGGAGCGCGGGTCACGACGCATTATTCGCTGCCCGGCCGCTACCTCGTCTACATGCCGGAAGCGGATTACGTGGCGGTGTCCAAAAAGATTTCGCCCGAAAGCGATCGTGTCCGCATGAAAGCGTTCGGGGAAAGGATGCGCCGTCCGGGAGAAGGGCTGATCCTGCGTACGGTGGCCGGCGGCGAGAGCGAGGACAAGCTGGCCGAAGACCTGGACGCGCTGCGTCTCCGGTGGGAGGAAATCGTGGCCGCCTCGGAGCGGGTGGACGCGCCGAAAGAGCTGTACCGCGATCTCGATCTCGCGCAGCGCATGATTCGCGACGTCTACGATCCGCTGACCGACGAACTGATCGTCGACGATGCGAATCAGGAGAGCAAACTGTCCGCCTTCGTGCGGGAGATGCTGCCCGGCGCCAAGCCGCGGGTGCGACTGCATACGGAATCGATGCCGATGTTCGAACGCTACGAAGTGGAACATCAGCTGCATCGCGATTTCGGCCGTAAGATTCGCCTGCCCGGAGGAGGAACACTGATCTGGGACCAGACCGAAGCGCTGACTGTCGTGGACGTCAATACCGGCAAGTTCACGGGAGCGGACGACAGCCTGGAGACGACGGTGACGGATACGAATCTCGAAGCCGCCGAAGAGATCGCCCGCCTGCTGCGCCTGCGCGATGTCGGCGGCATCGTGATCGTCGACTTCATCGACATGCGGGAAGAACTGAACCGGACGCGCGTCCTCGAACGATTGAGGGAACGTCTGGCCCGCGACCGGACGCAGTCCCAGATCGTCGGTTGGACCCAGCTCGGACTGCTCGAAATGACCCGCAAAAAGGTGCGCGAGAGCGGCGCCGGCCTGTTCTACAAAGTCTGTCCGTCCTGCGAAGGAACGGGCCGAATCATGATTCGATAATGGGTTGACTTCTGTAGGAGTCCATGCTAAGATACGTTGGTATGTGTGCCGGTGTATTCCACTATTGCACAACATGCTGTAACCGCACAGGCCGGGTTGAAGCGATCTCCGCTCGCGGAGCATCCACCCGAACCAGGCGAGTCTGAGACATGAGGAGGTGCAAGAAGATGTACGCAATTATCGAAACAGGCGGTAAGCAGTACAAAGTCCAAGAGGGCGACGTATTGTTCATCGAGAAGCTTGAAGCCGTAGACGGCGAAAGCGTGACGTTTGACCGTGTCCTGGCCGTTTCCCAAGAAAACGGACTGACAGTCGGAGCACCGATGGTATCGGGAGCAACCGTAACGGCAAAGGTTGAGAAGCACGGTAAAGGCCAAAAGGTTGTTGTATACAAATACAAGCCTAAGAAGAACTACCACAAGAAACAAGGCCATCGTCAACCGTATACTAAAGTAACGATCGAAAAAATCCAAGCATAATTGAGGTTGATAACTTGGTTATCGTCCAAATTGTCAGATCGCCGGACGGGAAGATTACGGCTTTTAAGGTTAAGGGACATGCAGGTTACGCCGATCGCGGCGAGGACATCGTCTGTGCAGCCATTTCCGCCATTACGGTCGGAACGGTCAACTCGGTCGAGGTGCTTACCGGAACGGTGATGAAGACCCGGATGAAGAACGGTTTTCTCAGCGGAAGCCTTCCGCCGATACAATCGGACGAACTCAAAGCCAAAGCCGAACTCATTCTCGACTCGATGGTGGTCATGCTGGAGGCAATCGTGAATTCTTACAGTGCATATATTCGGATCGATCAGGTTACAAAATAAGCAAAGAAGGAGGTAGACCACTATGTTGAAATTGGATCTCCAGTTATTCGCTTCCAAAAAAGGTGTAGGTTCGACTAAGAACGGACGGGACAGCCATTCCAAGCGCCTTGGCGCTAAACGTGCGGACGGTCAAGCGGTACGCGGCGGCGGCATCATCTTCCGTCAGCGCGGAACGAAGATTCACCCGGGCACAAACGTAGGTATCGGCAAAGACGACACTTTGTTTGCTCTGGTTGACGGCGTTGTAAAATTCGAACGTCTCGGCCGTGATCGCAAAAAAGTCAGCGTCTACCCTGTACAAGTTGCTGAAGTAGCAGCTTCCGTAGAGGCCTAAGACCTAACGGGTAATGAAGAAGCCTTCGGTATTCGTACCGAAGGTCTTTTTTTGTTGAGAGGCGATAGAGGGTCGGGCAAACCGCCTGCCGTGTGCGCGGCGGCTTGGATTTTGTCCGGATTCTGGGTATACTCAAAGTTGACCGATCCCCGCAAAATCCTTGAAAACCACGTGTTTTGACTATGATCAGAAACGGAGAGAGCCGATGAAAAGGTGGAGGGACCTATCCCTATTGATGCCGCTGTCTGCCGCAGTTCCCCTGGTTCTGGCCTACCTTTTTCCCACAGCCATGATGTTCGTTCTGCTCGCCGCCTGGCTGGCTGCCGTATTCGTGTTGGTATTGCGCCACGAGAAACGGCGAAAAGAACGCGAAATTCAGGAATTGAGACAATCGCAGCAGCAGTTTTTCATGCATGTGCTGAGTCATCAGCGGCATGACTGGATGAACGATCTTCAATTGATTTTCGGTTATGCCCGCATGGGCAAAAATGACCGGGTCGAAGAAATCGTGGCTCGCGTTAGCGATGACATGCATAAAGAGGGCCGGATCGCGAAGCTGGGACTGCCGGATCTCGTATTCTATCTGATGACGTTCAAAGGCGAAAACCGGGAGATCGGTCTGCATGTCCGGGTCGACGAAGAACTGCATTATGCCGGAAGTTTGACGCCGGACGAGCAGGAAGGGTTGATTCGGGCCGTAAGGTCTTCAATGGCGGCGTACCGGTATTCGGGGCTTGCCGCGAAAGTTTCCGTGCCCGCGCTGCGGATCGTGTTCGGCGAAGAGGGCGGGGAAGCGACTTTGTTCATCGAACCGGAAAACGATCCAGAAGCGGTGCCTGTGCTGCATCGCGCGGTCGAGGAGGCGCTTGCGCCATACTCGCTGACAGCGCAAGCGGACGAAAAAGGTACACGGATTCGGTGGAAACTGCCGGCCCGAACTTAAGTGTGCGCAAGCGGATCGGCCCCGTTCGAAAGCAATAGATTGTCAGGCGCAGAGATAGGCGCCTTAGTACGCGAGGTCTTTTCGGAACGAAACGATTCCAGAGCCCGGGCCGATCGGCGATTTGCGTACACCAAGCAGAAGAGGTGAAGTTCATGTTTGTAGATAAAGCGAAGATTTATGTAAAAGCCGGCGACGGCGGAGACGGCGTCGTTGCGTTCCGGCGCGAGAAATACGTACCGAACGGCGGACCTGCCGGCGGCGACGGCGGTAGAGGCGGCGACGTCATTTTCCGCGTCGACGAAGGTTTGCGTACGTTGATGGATTTCCGGTACCAGCGCCATTTCAAAGCGAAACGCGGAGAAAAAGGGCGCAATAAAAACCAGTACGGATCAAACGCCGAGCATCTGGTCGTGCGTATTCCTCCCGGCACGCTGATCATCGATGACGATACGCAGGAAGTGCTGGCGGATCTGACCCGTCACGGCCAGGAGATTGTCGTAGCCCGCGGAGGACGCGGAGGACGCGGCAACGTGAAGTTGGCCACGCAGAACAATACCGCTCCCGAACTTGCGGAGAACGGCGAAGAAGGCAAAGAGCGCTATATCGTGCTTGAGCTTAAAGTCATGGCTGACGTCGGTCTGGTCGGCTTCCCGAGCGTAGGCAAGTCGACGCTGCTGTCGGTCGTATCCGCGGCAACGCCGAAGATAGGCGCTTACCACTTCACGACCATTACGCCGAACCTCGGCGTAGTCGGCATCGACGAAGGCCGCAGCTTCGTTATGGCCGATCTGCCGGGATTGATCGAAGGCGCGCATGAAGGTGTAGGCCTCGGCCACGAATTCCTGCGCCACGTCGAGCGGACCCGGGTCATTATCCACGTGGTGGATATGTCCGGCTCCGAAGGACGCGATCCGTTCGACGACTGGCTGAAGATCAACGAAGAGATCAAGCTGTACAATGCGGAGCTTGAGAAGCGTCCGCAGATCGTCGCGGCGAACAAAATGGACATGCCGGATTCGGAAGAAAACCTGCGCGTGTTCAAGGAAAAAGTGGCGGAGATCCATCCGGATCTCGAGATCATGCCGATTTCTTCGCTGACCCGTCAGGGCGTCAAAGAACTCATGTACCGGGCAGTCGACGTGCTGGATTCGATCGCCGTCGCTCCGGGCATCGAAGAAGCCGCCGACCAGACGGAACGCAAAGTGTACCGCGTCGAAGAAGCCAAGGAAGAAGGCTTCACGATTCGCCGGGAGAACGAAATGTTCGTCGTGGAGAGCGTGCAGATCGAGCGCATGATGAAGCGTATGCAGCTCACTACGCACGATGCCATTCTCAAGTTAGCCCGCACGCTGCGCCATATGGGCGTCGACGAAGAACTGCGCAAGCGCGGTGCGAAGGACGGCACGATCGTCCGGATCGCGGACTTCGAGTTCGAGTTTGTTGAGGGTAGCAGTTACTATTGAGGGGGCGAGCGGTTTGCGCTTGTCGCTCCGGGTTGTTTTCCGCTGCGGACTCTAATCGATTCCGGCAGTAAGGGGAAAGCCAAAAGTCGCTCCAATCGCAAACCGCTCGCCTGGGCGGGGGG